>JABDDX010000091.1 GCA_013287375.1 Bacteroidota bacterium
GCAGCAACCGTTGGCATTAAAGGTAACTTTCACGGGGTTGGAAGTTTTGAACAAGGCTGTTACCCCTGATGATGGTACCGATATCCTGACTAAACATATCGATAAAACGGCTAAACTGGAATTTAAGCATGACCAACGCCAGTTTACAATTTTCTTTAACACTTTTAATTATATCTCTGCCAATAGAACCCGGTTTTTGTATAAATTAAACGGCGTTGATGCTGTTTGGCAGCAAACAGATCATCTGTCAAAAGCCAGTTATAGTAATCTTTCGCCGGGCAATTATCTGTTTCAGGTAAAAGCCATCGGGCCGAACGGCGAGAGCAGCCCTATTAGAACCATCAATATTGAAGTATTACCACCATGGTATGGCAGTACATGGTTTTACCTATTGGTAATTATTGCGTTAGGTATAGGTTCCTATGTTGTTTACCGGGTTATATCTGAGCGAATAAGAACTTTGCAGCAATTGAAAACAGAACGGATGGAGCGAGACAAGGTTAATTATATCAACCAGGTAAAAACAGATTTCTTTACCAACGTTTCGCATGAACTACGTACACCGCTGACTTTGATACTGGCTCCTTTAGAAGAAATTATGAGTAAGCCGGTTACCGATAAACAACTGAGCAAGCAGTATAAAATTATGCTGTTGAATGCCCGGCGACTTTATCAATTAGTTGATCAGCTATTTGAATTTAGGAAAGCGGAATCGGGTACCAGGAAGCTTCAGGTAACCAAAGGTGAAATTGTAAGTTTTATACATGAGATCTATAGTTCTTTTCAACCTCTGTCAGACCGAACCCATATCGGGTATAACTACATAAGCACTGAGGCTAAACTGTCATTTTTATTTGATAAGGATGCGGTAGAAAAGATTCTGTTCAATTTACTTTCAAATGCATTCAAATACACACCAGCAGAAGGACAGATTGGTATCGAATTATCAAAATCGACAAAAGACGTCATTATCAGGATCACGGACACAGGAAAAGGTATTGAAAAGGAGCATTTGGATAAGATATTTGACCGTTTTTATCAGGTAAACGATCAGGAGATGAACCTTGGCTCAGGTGTCGGTCTTGCTTTTACCCGCCGCCTGGTGGAGCTGCATCATGGCACCATAACTGTTGAGAGCCGTTTGGGCACGGGTAGTATTTTTACGGTCACTTTGCCGCTTGACGATGAACGATACCGTGAAGATGTCCGTTCCCGATTACCAATTTATGATCTGTCATCAAATCCGGATAAAAATGAAGCGCTAACCGAAGACCTTGCTGAAATAGCAGCCGACCTATCAGCGGCCAATCGTTCTACCGATGAGTTGCAAGCGCATAACGATATATTGGAACGGGAGAGGTTGTTGATAGTTGATGATAATGATGAAATTGTAAGCTATCTTTCAGACCGGTTTAGCCAGTTTTATGAAACATATACAGCTTATAATGGCGAACAAGCCCTAAATGTGCTGGATGATCAACCGATAGACCTGATCATCTGTGATGTAATGATGCCGGAATTGGATGGCCTTCATTTTTGTAAGCGTGTGAAGCAAAATATCCAAACTTGCCATATACCAGTGTTGTTGCTAACGGCCAAGGCAGACACTCAACAGCAAATTAGGGGTCTGGAGATGGGAGCAGATGATTACGTGACCAAACCATTCTCAATGAGTTTACTTGAGGCCAAGGTGCAAAACATATTACGCTCCCGTAAAAGATTAAAAGAATTTTATTCCTCATCAAAAGAAATAGTTCCTGAAAACATTGCTTTTAATACCCTGGATGAAGATTTTTTAAGGCGGGCTATCTCTTTAATTGAAGCTAATCTCTCCGAATCTGATTTTTCGGTCGATAAGTTCAGTAGGGAGATAGGCATGAGTCGCTCAAATCTCTATTTAAAGTTAAGGGCGATCACTGGCGAATCGGTAACAGATTTTATTAAACGGATAAGGTTTAAAAAAGCTGTTGAACTGATGGAGCAGCGTCAATATACGATAGCGCAGGTTGCTTATATGTCGGGCTTTAATTCGCCATCATATTTCTCTACGGCTTTCAAACAATATTACGATTGCATGCCTACTGAATATCTTGCCAAAAAGGATCTGGAAAAAAACTAAGGATTACACAAATTCAAAATATAAAAACCCGTTTTCTAAATTAGAATAGCCACCCTAAACCGATTTTTGAATAAATAAATTCAAAAACATTGAAAAGATCTTATGCAATCGGAATCGATATAGGCGGTTCATCCCTAAAATGCGGAGTTGTGGATGATGGAGGCAAGTTGTTATACTCTTTCCGTTTCCCTATTGATCAAACTTACACTCAGGGCGAAATAATAGCGTTGATAATAGCGGCTGTAAGAAAATGTGCAGCGCAAGCGCCGGGTAAAATTACAGGTGTTGGAATTGGTTTTCCGGGTATTATAGATAATAATACTGTTATTGGCGGCGCCGATAATCTACCGGATTTTATAGGCGTTGAGCTGGGAAACATCATTACCGCCTCTACTCATCTGAATGTAACCGTTGATAATGATGTGAACATGATGGGAATTGGGGAACAACTTTACGGCGCGGCAGTAGGTTGTACGGATGTGGTCTTTTTGACTGTGGGAACGGGGATCGGTGGCAGTCTTATTATTAATGGACAGCCTTATGGTGGTTATAAAAACCGTGGTGCCGAAATGGGGCACATCACTATAAGCCATGGTAGAAAACGCTGTGCCTGCGGTGCATTGGGCTGCCTGGAGGCCTATGCTTCTGTAAAGGCGCTCGTAAGCAGGTATACAGAGCTGCACGGGGTAAGCTACAGCGATGAATTTACGGGGCAGCTTATCGTGAAAAACTACCTGGCCGCCGAACCACAGGCCATAACGGCCATGCATGAGCATTTTGATTACCTATCATCAGGTATTGCCGGGTTCGTCAATATTTTCAGTCCGCAGAAGGTGGTGATAGGCGGTGGTATAAGCGAGGCCGGTAGCTTTTATATTAAAGAAATAGGAAACCGGGTAAGGCGTAAAACCATCCCGGTATCCTCAAAGCATACATGCATTGTTGCCGCGCAATTGGGTAATCAGGCGGGCTTGTTAGGTTGTGCAGCAAAAGCATTCATGATATAGATCTATTAATTCAACTGTGTGGCGATCACTTTCTTCTTCCCGTTGATCGTGATCGTCATATCTAACTGTCCTTTTTCCAGGTTAGATCCTTTATTTTCCTGTAAGCTAATTTCGGGTGCCTTTAAACCATCATAAGGATAAACAACACTAATAAAATACTGAGGTTTATCATCAGCTTTGGGTTTCTCAAAAACAAAAGCCGGGCGAGGTACTTCCGTACGATACGCGTAGGATACCTTTCCCGGTTCTTCTTTTAGCTTGCCGGTCAATGATTGTATTAAAAGGTTATTACCATCGGTATAAGAAGTATGTACCGAGTTGCTTTTGGTATCAAAAACGGGTTGGCTGTCTTCTTTCAACTGAAAATGAATGCCCAGGTTTCCGGTAGCATTGCCTATAGCCTGATCTATAATCACAAAGTATTTTTGATCGATAAATAACACACTACGCTTGTGATCCAGATTCTTGTAGCTTGGATTGGTATAGGTAAGGACATCCAGATCTTTTCCGGTTTCCCATTTGTTAAGCGCGGCTTTGGTAATCACCATATTCTGATCGTCGAGCGTAAGGGTTTGGTGTACCCTGGTTTGCCTATAGGACTCTCTCAGCTTATTAATCGCACTATCCCCGCTGTAAACGTAAACACCTGCATCTGGCGTAAAATCACGGCCTTTTACCCATAGTTCAAAAGTACCATTGTCGGGTTGCGCATGAAATTCTCCCGGAGGGCTGGCTTTTAATACCATAACTGTCGCATTATTTTCCCAGCTGTTCCTGAATGTATAAAAACCAGCGGTTGTGAGTGCATGAGACAAATAGGAGGGAGCTGACCCTTGCTGATGATCAGTAGCGAAATAACGAATAACCTGATTATCCGGAAATGCCGCTGCCCAGGGCTGGTATTCTTTAAGCATAGCTTGCTTGTTAGCAAGCCACGAATCGCCGAACATAGGGAACGTGTAATCTGGAAAAGAAAAATTGATCGTAGCCAGGATCATGTTTTCTACTGTTTTCTTATAACTGGCAGGGAAATCATCTTCTTCACCTGCTAGTTGTGTAGTGCGTAATGCATTTAAAAAAATGTCGATAGCTGCGTTATGATAATTAGGAGAAAGTTCAAACTGCATGCCATCGGGGTAAACCTGTTTTGTTATTTCCCTGTTCAGTACACTTACGCCACTTTTTCGCCAACTTTCAGCATTTTTGAGTTCAGGAAAAAAGCAGCCTGCGGTAACTACCCGCTGTGCTTCGAAAAGCAGGTGATTGCCAACGGTAGAGTAATGCGCCTGGATATAGCTTGCCTGCTCATTATAACTGTTCAAAAATTCTAACAAGAACTGTGGTGTAAAGCTGGGTGAATAAAGGAACATGTTGAAAGTACCGGGCAAGCTTTGTACCCTTTCAGATATTTCTAAAGGTCGCCAGGCATACATATCATTGTCGGCCGAAAGGCCCAATGGGTTTTTTCTCACCCAATCCCTAAACTGAAACACCCATTCTTTAGCATATTTCTCATCGCCGGTCGACCAGTAGGCCAATCCCATAGACTGCCACCAATAAACCCGGTGCAGTTGCCACCGCACTTCGTTATCTTTCACTGGCCATAACTGCCAGTTAATGTCTTTTCCATAATCAAAATAACCATAGCCTTTGTGTGGCTGAAACTGGTGTAGTAATGCTTTGTCAGCCTTTTCCATAGTTGCCTCTGGAAGTTGTTTACCGATATATCTAATCTTATCATCAGGATTATACTCGGTAAGTTTTACCTTGGTGCGGTTCCTGTAATATTGCAATAATTGTTGTGCAGCCTTTTCATAATCTCCGTTATTTACCAATTTATTAACCTGTTCAAGGCCAGGATACGTGAGATCGAGAGCATTAAAGCTTGTTTTATCCAGTTTTATCTCCTGAGCCTGTGTTGCTAAAAAACTAAGTATAAAACCTATTAATATGATTGATTTCTTCATTGCTTATATCTTTAAAATTAATCTTAGTTTTTAACCTTTTTTTAGATTAACGTGTTTAATTTCCATATATCGTTTTATAGCTTCCAGATAATAATAGTCGGCATAATCAAGTGGGGTATTAATTTCAGAGTCGTATAAAAATGCACCAACACTATGTTTTAATATGAAAAAATGATTTTCGCCGGGTTTTGCCAAATACTCATCAGAGGAAAGCGTTTTGAGTATTGAAGCGGCATAGTCAAAGTATTTTTGCCCATCTTTTACCTGTGTGCTAAGCTCAAGTAAGGCAGAAGCCATTACAGCCGCAGCAGACGCATCTTTAATGGCAGGCAGATCTGTTTCAAGCGCATTATGAACATCAAAATCCCAGGCTGGTATTTTATCTTTAGGCATGTGCGGATTATTCATAATAAAACTTGCAATATGTTCGGCCTGCTCAATGAACTTTGGGTTTTTAGTATTTTGATAGCACATAGTATAACCGTATAATCCCCAAGCTTGCCCTCTTGCCCAAGATGATTCATCAGACAAACCCTGGTGGGTCATCTTTTTTAGCACTTTGCCTGTTGCAGGGTCATAATCAACAAGATGGTATGAACTATAGTCCTTTCTGAAATGATTTTTAAGCGTTGTCATGGCATGCGTACTGGCGGCGTTAGTATAAAGGGGCCGATTGAATGCTTTGGCTGCCCAGTAGAGGTATTCGAGATTTATCATATTATCGATGATTACCGGGTAATGCCAGTCGCCAAAATCCCATGAGCGGATTACGCCAACCTTAGGATTAAAACGTGCAAAAAGATTCTTAGCACCATCAGCAAGTACGGGCAGATATTGTTTATCGCCGGTAATACGATAGGCGTTGCCATAGGAACAAAACAACAGGAAGCCAAGGTCATGCGTGTTTGTGATATACCTGGCGCTATCCAGCGAAAGCGTGAATCTTTGTGCTTGCTCCTCTAGCTTTTTATCTCCCGAAATCTCATATCCATACCAAAGGCTTCCCGGAAAGAAACCCGCGGTCCAATCAGGCAGCGGCGCTAATCGAACCGTACCATCAGGATTAACAGAACGCGGGTTAAAGCCGGGTTTGTAAATTTCGGCGGCTTTAATTAATTGGTAATGGATCACTTCATTGGTTTTTTTTAACCATTGTTCGGGTTCGGCGAGCGATTTTTTTTGAGCACAACAATAAAAGGTAAAAACAAAGAGTGTAAATGACAAGATGATTTTTTTTCTCATGGGCCAGATCTGGTTTGATAATTTGGTTATTTCAGCTATTTTAAAGCAATGTGAAGGTAAGCCTGATCATTCGGACGGGCTTTTAATTTTCAATCGAAATGTTTTAATAATGTTGAATACCTATTAAGGTTGTAAGTATTCAGTCTCGTTTATCAAGGAGGGACTTACCTGTTGCGGGCTGTCTGTTTGTTTTTTTTACAATTCATCAAAACTGATAGCATTTTGGATAAATTCAAAATAGTTTCTTAATGCACGTCCCTACATTCGCTAATACCAAATGCCATGCTTTTAAAGCAACCCAATTATTAAAAAACATAACCGATTGATAGACTATCGATAATAACGGTAATTGCTCTATTTAAGGTAAAATATAGAACCACACTGGTTTTTAGCTTTTGTTGGCGTTAAAACCACGAAGAACCAGTTAACGACATTAATATAGGCCAAAAGCAAAAGTGATTTGATTCATATAGAACTACTAATAATTAAGATAAACTAAAGATTATGGAAATAAGTAATTATGAAGCAGTGGAAAGCAGAACCAGCTTCTCCGCAGGTAAATTGCAGCGAAGGCATTTTCTGAAATTCACAGGGGCTTTTGTATTAACAACTGGAGTGCTTAGTTGTAAAAAAGATAAAAGTTTGAGCAGTAAACCCCAGATTAATGATGGGAGTACGATAGATTTTAAAGATGATACCGGGATATTCAACTATATATATGTTTTGGAGCAGCTGGAAGCAGCATTTTATGCTAAAGTTAGTGCTGCCTATCCCTCCGCTTTTACAGCTACCCAAACAAGTTTTTTTAACGATATTAGTTTACACGAAATTGCCCATCGTGAGTTTCTTAAAAATTTTTTAGTAGAAGCTGGAATTGGTAATCTTGATTTTGATTTTTCGTCCATAGATTTTACTAATGCAACAGCAGTGCTTACTGCTGCTAAAACCTTTGAAGATCTTGGCGTGGCTGCCTATAACGGAGTTTTAGCCATAGCCCAACAAAGTTTTACGCTAACTATTTTAAGCCAGATAGTTTCGGTTGAAGCACGCCACGCAGCATGGGTACGGGGGCAGGTAATAACCAACGATTTTGCAGACTTGAATGCTTTATCTGCTTTAGGTGCCGTTGATGCGAATGGTTTGGATGCTGCCTTAACACCAGATAAGGTATTGCCGCAGCTTAGTAAATATATCAAAACTCCACTCAAGGTAATAAATCTCTAACATTAAATTTATATGGATATTTTAAACATAATTGACGAAATAGGAAAGATTGATGGCGAGATTTATGAAAGATTAAACCCCAGGCGAAAAGCGATGCGCAATTTTTTCGATATCGGAAAAAAACTGTCTATGGCCGCACTGCCAGTCGCACTGACTGGCATGTTTCAGAAAGCCTACGGACAAACAACCGTTAATACAACTGTGGTAAGCGCCTTAAACCTGGCTTTGGCATTAGAATATTTGGAATTTAATCTTTACAATAATGCATTAACAGCCACCCCTACACTGATTCCGGCTGCGGCAGTGCCAATCATCACAACTATAAGAGCCCATGAACAGGCGCATATTAATCTTTTAATAGCAACCATCACCCAATTGGGAGGTGTACCACAGGCTCCGATGCCTTATACCGCATTTAACTATACCACGATATCGACTAATGTTACTACAAATTATTCCACATTTTTACGCACAGCCATGTCTATCGAAGATTTTGGTGTTAGGGCTTATAAAGGCCAATTGGCAAATTTGGTTTCCAACCAATCAGTGTTAGCTGCTGCTGCTCAAATCCATTCAGTAGAAGCCCGTCATTCAGCTCAATTGCGTAAAATGATATACGATTTACAGATAGCCAATTTAATAAACCTTCGCCCCTGGCTTAGCGACCGTGCAACAGACGCCGGCGTAGTGGATCCCACCAATTATAACGACTCAGCGATTGGCGCTCTCAGTACTGTTTATTACCAGGATAATGCAACCCTACTCAATGCTGAGAATAAAGTAACACAAGCGGGGATTTTATTGACAGGCATTAACGGCTTTACCAATATTACAGCAAACGCATCAGCCCAGTCATTTGATGAGTATTTGCTAACAGCTACTGTTAAAACAGTAGCCAATGCATTGTATATTAATAAACCGTATCAGTTAACCTAACCCTGAAACTATAAACAATATAAGCTTTAGAAAAACCTAAAATGGAAGTAAAATGAAAAAAATTATACTTATATTATTTTTGTTAACGGTAGTTAACGTGCTGTATGCGCAGAACGTTATTACTATAAAAGGAATAGTGAGGGGTGGGGATGACAAGCCTATTCCTGGGGCAACAATCCGTGAAAAAGGAACTACGAACGGGACTGTTTCGGCAAACGATGGTTCTTACCAAATTAAGGTGCAGCCTAATGCCACCATATCTTTTTCTTTTATTGGTACTCAGGCTGTAGAAGAGAAGCTAAATGGAAGAACTACCATTGATGCAAAATTATTAGATGCAAAAAGTAGCCTTGACGAGGTGGTGATAACCGGTTACGGCCAAAAGGTAAAGCGCAAAGATTTAACAGGTGCAATATCGTCTGTAAGTGGTAGCGAAATTGCGAAAGTGCCGGTTCAAAATGTTGCAGAGGCATTGGAAGGACGACTGGCAGGGGTTCAGGTAACCACCTCCGATGGTACACCTGGTTCAACACCTTCCATTGTAATCAGGGGCGGTACGTCAATCACCCAAAGTAACCAACCATTATATGTTGTAGATGGTGTCCCTCAAACTGATGGGTTAAGTTTTTTAGATCCAATGGATATTGAATCTGTTGATGTATTGAAAGATGCATCTGCTACAGCTATTTACGGCGCACGGGGTGCTAACGGCGTTATCCTGGTAACTACCAAACAAATAAAACCGGGGCAAATTAGAATTAACTATGATGGATATGTAGGTGCAAAAAAAGTAACCCGTGATATCCCACTGTTAAACCCATATCAATATACTGTTTTACAGTATGAAAAAGCATTAACTACCCCCGCCTTGTTGTCTGCTTTTACAAGTGTTTACGGCTCTTTTGATTCGTTGCAGCAACGTTATGGAAATAGGCCTGGAATTAATTGGCAACAAGAGGTTTTCGGTCAAACGGCAATAAGCCAATACAACAAAGTTAGTATCAGCGGAGGTGAAAATGGATCCACATTCAATATTTTTTATTCTCGTAATTATGACCAGGGAGTTATGGTAGGCAGTGGCTCAACCGTAAATATTGGTAAGATAATGATGAACCATAAAATTAACGACAAGCTTTCGTTAAATGCTATTGTAAACTATTCAAATCAGGAAATAACTGGGTTAAGTACACAAACAGGTGGTAATGCAAGGCTAAGCTTGTTGCAAACATTGTTGCAAACGCGCCCTGTTGCAGGAGCTAACGTTAGTGATGCCACCCTGCTGACGGAGGTTACTGACCCTTTAGACCCTAATCCGGGTTCGCCGGCGTTTCAAAGTCCGCTCGTTACTATTGCTAACGAACCTCGTCAAAATATCATACAATCATTGAATGCAAGCGGCACGCTTCAATACACTATAAATAGCCATTTAAGTTATAGGGGATTGATTAGTTATACCACAGGAGGCAACGTTGATAAAGAATTTAACACTGCTTCTTCTATATTAGCCATTCGTAGCGATGGGGCATATGGTAGCATCAATGATAATACTGTAAAACATGTCGACTATAGCAATACACTTTCTTATAATAATATATTTAAACAAGATCATAAACTTGATGTAACGGTAGGGCAGGAATATATTTATGATTATGATGATGCAGTAACTGCTTCAGCATCTGGTTTCCCGGCTGATAATTTGGGTTGGAATAGCTTACAGCAAGGAACAGTCGCAGGCTTCCCGACTTCGTCTGCCGAGGATGATAAGGTAATTTCCTTTTTTGGCCGCGCTAACTACTCTTATAAAGATAAATATTTGCTTACCACAACTTTAAGAGCAGATGGTTCTTCAAAGTTTGGCAGTGATAATCTGTGGGGGTATTTTCCATCTGTAGCAGCTGCATGGAGGATTATTCAGGAAAAATTCATGGAAAATGTACCGCTGATTTCCGATCTTAAATTACGCGTCAGTTATGGCGAGGCAGGAAATAACCGCATACCAAATTATGCGGCACTTGGGGTTCTTACAACAGGTAGTTATCCGTTAAACAACCAACCAGTAACAACTACATATCAAAACACCCTGGCTAACCCAACTTTAAAGTGGGAAACCGTGCAATCACGTAACATCGGTTTGGACTTAGGCCTTCTGAAACAAAGAATAACTTTAACAACTGAGTATTACGATAACAGATCGAAAGATTTGCTTTACAATAGCCCTATTCCGGCAAGTTCAGGCTTTACAACTCAGTTACAAAACATCGGTACAACATCAAGTAAAGGGTTGGAATTTACCTTGAACACTATAAATGTTCGAACCACAAATTTTAATTGGCGCACAAACTTCAATATCGCGTTTAACAGCACAAAAGTATTGAGCTTAGGCCCAGGCCAAACATCATTATTGATTCCCAGTTATACTACTTCCAATGACTATATTTTGCAAGTTGGCAAGCCTGTTGGAATTATGTATGGCTATGTATCTAATGGCCTTTACCAGGTTAGCGATTTTAATTATAACCCAACAACAAATGTTTATACCCTTAAACCGGGCGTGGTACAAAGTGGTACAACCGTACAGCCAGGTTCTATCAAATTTAAAGATATAAGCGGGCCAAATGGAGTTCCCGATGGAATTATCAATGATTATGATCGTACTGATATAGGTAATGCAAACCCCAAATTTACCGGTGGTATAAATAATACATTTAGCTATAAGGGGTTTGATTTAAGCATTTTCTTGAATTTTACTTATGGCAACAGCATCTACAATGCCAACCTGCTTAATAACTCTAACCTGAGTTTAGGCTACCAAAATACATTTGCTTATTTCGCTAATCGTTGGACAACTATAAATAGTCAGGGACAATTGATAACCAGCCCGGTTGAACTTGCTGCTTTAAATAAGGGTAAAACTATTCCTGCTTATAATGGCGTATCTAGCGTACTCGCGTACAATAATGTAATTGAAAATGGATCTTTTTTACGTGTTAACAATGTAAGCCTCGGCTACACTTTACCCCAAAAATGGTTAAGTAGGATAAAA
>JABDDX010000092.1 GCA_013287375.1 Bacteroidota bacterium
AGCGGAGCCTCTTCCGGGCGCTACTGTCCACATTAAAGGGACTAACCAATCAACTACTACTGATGCAAAAGGTGTATTCTCTTTTCCTAATAAAGGTCAATCAGCAATCGCTGTAACAATCACCTTTGTTGGTTATGATGTATTTAATAAAACAATTGCAGTAACTGATGAGAGGCCTGTTATTCAATTAGTTCCTAATCAAAAAACTTTATCAGAGATTATTGTTGTAGGTTATAACTCTGTTAAAAAGACAGATCTTGTAGGATCGGTATCAAGTATTTCAGCGCAGGATTTGAATCCGGGTCCCAGCACCAATCCTTTGGAGCAATTGGCGGGAAAAGCAGCAGGTGTAAATATTACTTCAACTGGCAGCGAGCCTGGGGTTGCACCCACAGTACGTATACGCGGCATAACTTCTCTAGAGGGCGGGAACGATCCCTTGGTGATTGTTGACGGTATACAAGGTGACATGACTTTACTGAACCAGGTACCTCCAAGTGAAATCGAAAATGTACAGGTATTGAAAGATGCTGTCGCGACAGCACAATATGGTTCACGCGGTGCAGCAGGTGTAATTATTATTACCACTAAAAGAACCCAGGTAGGTAAAACAAGTGTTGAATATACTGAAAACACCTCGCTTGATGTTATTGCCAAAACCTTACATGAACTAAATGCAGCACAATGGACACAAGAAGCAGCTGCCCTAGGTGTTGATGCTTCAGCTAATCATGGTTCAAATACTGATTGGTTTAACTTATTAACACAAAATGGCGTAACTCAAAATCATACACTTGCCTTTGGCGGTGCTACTGATGAGTTTAACTATCGTGCGTCATTAAGCGCTATTGACCAAACAGGTATCGTTATCAATTCAAACTATCATAAATACATCGGCAGGATTGTGGCAACACAAAAAGCTTTAAACGATAAGCTTACCCTGACCATGAATTTAAATAGCGGCGTTAATAACACTACCTATAGCCCTACAGGTGTAGGCCCTGTATCTTATCAATCAAATTTGATAAGCCAGACCTATATTTCAAGGCCAACAGATCCGGTATATAATACTGATGGAAGCTATTATATCGATCCAAACGTATTTCAATATGTAAACCCTTATGCGGTAGCTAAAACCGTTAAAAATGTTGATGATTTTGATAATCTTTTCGGAAGCTTAAGAGCCGATCTGGATATCTACAAAGGATTAACAGCAGGATGGTTTGGCAGCTGGAGAAAAACTGATGAAAACGCCGGCTATTATGCACCGGCTGCATCTACACTTACAAATGCTATTGCTTACGATGGTATCGCGAACATCAACAATAAGCATACCGACGAAAAATTAATGGACATCAATTTAAAATATGCCCATGATTTCGGAAAAAGCCATTTTGATGTACAAGGCATTTATGAGTGGCAACGCCAAACTTATTTTGGTGACTTTGCACAAGCCAGAGGCTTCATAAATGATATTGCTACCTATAACGCATTACAGGCTGGAACATTTGCCGATGCGCAGCCAGGCGATGTTTCATCGTATAAAAACGACAGGACGCTGGTTTCATTCATCGGGTTGGCTAATTACAATTATAACCACGAATATTATTTAACCGCAAGCATTAGGCGTGATGGTTCATCTGTATTTGGTGCTAATAACAAATTTGCCAATTTCCCGTCAGCAGGCGCGTCATGGAAGATCGATCAGGAAGATTTCATAAAAGATCAAAATGTGATAAGTAGCCTTAAAATACGCGCAGGTTATGGCGAAACAGGTAATCAGCAGGGTATTCAACCTCAAAACTCACTTGCATTAGTAGGTTTAGCAGGTACCACTTATTTTGGTGGTCAGGTAATACCTTACTATGCTGCAACCCAGAATAATAACCCCAACTTAAAATGGGAAACCAAGAAACAAGCAGATGCTGGTTTAGATTTCGGTTTATTTAATGACAGGCTTACCGGTACCGTTGATGTTTATACAGCTAATACCGATAACCTTTTGTTCAACTATGCTGTTCCTGTTGAAGGGCCATTTAATTACCCTACATTCCTTACAAACCTTGGTTCAATCCAAAATCGAGGCATCGAACTTTCATTAAGCTATGCGGTAATCAGAAATGATAAAATGACATTTACGCTTGCAGGTAATGGATCATTAATGCAAAGTAAAGTGTTAAGCCTTGGTGGTGACATAGAAGGTGTTAATGTTCCTACAAATTATGTAGGTACTAATACACCAAATGCATACCTGGTTGTAGGAAAACCAATAGATACCTATCTTATTTTACACCATACAGGCGTAGATGCAACTGGCGCCGAAACCGTTGCCGGTGAAGTAAACGGACAAGTTGACCAAAGCGCGCAAAGTGCAGCCAGGGTTGATGAAGGCCAGGCATTACCTAAATATGATTATGCCTTTACACCATCATTCTCTTATAAAAACTTTGATGTATCAATGGTTTGGCGAGGTGCTGGCGGTAACAAAATTTACAACTCAGTACGCTCAACATTAAGCTTGTTACAAAATATAGGTAAATCAAATGTGCTTGAAAGTGCGGTTGCAGAAGGAATACATTCATCTTCTTTCGCATCTGATGAATGGTTAGAAAGCGGAAACTATTTAAGGTTTCAGAATCTATCATTCGGTTACAGGTTTAACGTAGCTAACAACAAGTACATTAGTTCTTTACGTGTATCGTTAACAGGGCAAAATCTATTAACCATAACCAAGTATACAGGGCTTGATCCTGAAGTTAATACTACAGGCGGTGGTGCACAAGGTCTTGGAAATACAGGATATCAGGACTCATCAGGTAACGATGCCGGGGTTTATCCGCTTACCAGAACATTCTCAGCAGGTTTAGATATTGTATTAAAATAATTAGAGTGATGAAAAAGATATTATTTGGTATTTTAATAGTCGGCCTTGCTGCTCAAAGTTGCACCAAGGTAAATGAAAACGTTTACGACAAATATGCCGCGAATGCGTTTTATGCAACACCTGCCGGCCAGCAGGATGCATTGGCAAGTATATATGGCCAGATTACCGGCACATGGGGTAATAACTATGCAGGGCGTGACAATTGCTGGTATGATCTTAACGAGTTTTCGTCTGATGAGCAGGTGATACCTCACCGCAATACCGGGGATTGGCAGCTCGACTTTGCACAACTGTACACCCGTACAGCACAAACAAGCCTTGGTATAACTAACAACACCTGGATTTGGCTGAATCAATGTATACATGCGTCAAACCTTGCGGTTAGCCAACTAACAGCTTCAAATGCTACTCCGGCATCAATTGCCGAAGCTAAGGTTGCAAGGGCATGGGCCTATTATTTAATGATTGATGATTTTGGCGATGTACCTTTTTATACAGACAACAACGTCGACCTATCAAAAATTAAGCAAACACCAAGGGCAACCATTTATAATTTTGTAGTATCTGAACTTAAAGCTAATGTTGATTTGCTTCCTACAACACGAGGTGGCACTTTCTACAATCGTTTTAACAAATACGCAGGTTATATGGTATTGGCCAAAGTTTACCTAAATGCAGGCGTATATACAGGTACCCCGCAATGGCAGGCTTGCCTTGATGCTTGCGCTCAGGTTGCAGCAGGTGGTTATACTTTACACCCAGCCGCCGCTAATACTGCAAGCTTAAATGGTAATAGCTATTGGGATCTTTTTGGCGATGTATGTCCTAATGACGAAACCATCTTTGCATTATATTTAACCGAGAATATAGTTAGTGGTAACATTTATACTATCAGGAGCTTAAATACACCCACAGGCATAGCGCTGCTTGGTTTTGCCGGTTGGAATGGAACCGTTATCCCTTCAGAGTTTTATGATAAGTTTGACCCTAGTGATATCAGGAGGCAACAATTCCTGGTAGGCCAACAGCCTGATGGTACTGTTTACACCACAGATGTATCGTCGCTTATTTCTCCGGGAGCAGCTCCAAATGAAGGTATACGTGATGTTAAATTCTACCCTGCAGGTATAAAAGACGCCAGCGGTGCATCAAACGATTTTCCGGTGTACAGGTATGCTGACGTTTTATTAATGGAAGCAGAATGTAATGTACGTCTGGGAAATGTACCCGCGGCTGCGCCATTCCTAAACCAGGTGAGGGAACGCGCCGGTTTGGCTGATATAGCAGCCCCGACATTGCAAAATATTTATGATGAAAGAGGATTTGAATTAAACATGGAAGGCCATCGCAGGCAGGATATGATCAGGTTTGGTACTTATCTTACTGCACACGGTTTTGTGCCTCAGGGGCAGCCATATATGGAATTATTCCCTATACCAACGGCACAAATCAATGCCGACCCTTCTTTAGTACAGAATCCTGGTTATACTAATTAATAATCATTATGAAAAAATTAATCAATTTTACATTAATAGCAATAGCCAGTTTGGCTGTTGCTTGCCATAAGGATGCTGCATTAACCAAGCTACAGCCGGTAGCATTTACAGGGCCGCTTACATCAAGCACTACTAGTGTTGATATTTCGCCTGCTGATACTGCTTCAACGGTTATAACATTTAACTGGCCGGCAGTGGTATATCCTTATAAAGCACACGTTACTTACACTTTGCAGGTGGATTTACCCACTGATACTGTTGGTGCCACCCCGTGGTCAAATGCTGTGAATGTTACAGTAGGAAGCGATGTGTTAACAAAAGCATATAAAGGCAGCGATTTTAATGCATTGGCCATACAAGCTGGTATTGGAGCTAATGATACCGGTAAATTAGTTATTAGGGTACAGGCCTATCAGGATCGTAATGCTTATTCAAAAGCTATCACAATTAGCGTGATTACGTACAAAGCTGTAGTTGTAGTACCTCCTTTTAACGCCGGTTATCCTGTATTGTATTTACCTGGCGATTATCAGAGCTGGTTACCAAATGCTATTGTGCCATCAGCATTTGGAACAGCCGCCGCACCAACAGCAGGCGTTTATCCTGCTGCAGCATCAGCTAATATATATGAAGGATATATTTATGAGCCATCTGGAGGCACGTATCAGTTTAAGTTTACAAATGCACCCGATTGGAACCATATTACTTATGGTGATTCTGGTACACCAGGTTTACTTTCAAGTACCGCAACTAATAATTTAACATTACCAGGTGCCGGTTTATATGAAGTATCAGCTAACACTTCTACCCTTGCCTGGACTTATACCTTAACAAC
Organism: Bacteroidota bacterium; assembly: GCA_013287375.1. Classification (GTDB taxonomy): domain Bacteria; phylum Bacteroidota; class Bacteroidia; order Sphingobacteriales; family Sphingobacteriaceae; genus Mucilaginibacter. Next base: position 5,216 of record JABDDX010000092.1, read on the forward strand.
ATGGGCAATAATTGGTGATGCTACACCAAATGGTTGGAATACTGAAACTGAAATGACCTTTGTTCCGTCAAAAATGGCTTATACCATTAAATTGAATATGCTTAAGGCTGGTTCATTTAAATTTAGAGCTAATAATGCCTGGGTGATTGATTTTGGTATCAACGGTACAACCAACAGAATTCAATATGCTGATAACCCAATATTTGGTTCAAACCCAATAAATAATATGACTGTGCCAGCTGATGGTAGCTATACAATCACATTATATCTTGGTGATCCTAATGATTATTATTATACAGCTGTTTTAAATTAATTTCCAAATAAGGCAGTGCGAGAGCACTGCCTTATTTTAGTTTGCCCATAAATTATGAGTTTAATACTGCATCTATCATGATTGTAAATAAGTTCTGTCGGCCGCTTAATGTGGCCTTTTACAGTCAAAACGATTTTATATACAAGCAATATTATAGCGCCATGCGGGGCCTAACGCAGTTTAAATTCATTTCTAAAACAATTCATGAAATTTATTAAGATCACATTTATGCTTGCGTGTCTTTTGAATATGCCGCGCCTAATGGCGCAGTCTCCTGTTTCAACCCCCGGTAATCTGGAAACAATTACAATTGGTCAGCAGGATATAGCTTTCAAAAGCACCAACGCTTACGGAAGGATTACAGTTTACTCTCCTTCAATTATTCGCGTACGGTTGGACAAGAATCCAATAGAAGGAAATTTCTCCTATGCTGTTGTTGGCGAACCACAGCAAACAAAAACTACTATTACGCAAACTAACGAGACTATTACACTGGTAACCGACTCAATTAAGGCAATCATCCAAAAGCAACCATTTTCAATTGCTTTTTATACAATAGATGGAGCCCTTATTAATGAAGATGAGCGCGGTTTAACAACCTCATGGGTGGGCACATCAGTAACAACATATAAAAAACTACAGGATGATGAGCATTTTGTAGGACTTGGTGAAAAAACAGGAAATCTTGACCGAAGAGGCAGTGGTTATACCAATTGGAACTCGGATGTATATGGCTATAGTGTTATTCAGGATCCGCTTTATTCAACAATACCATTTTATATTGGCATACATCACAATATAAATTATGGAATATTCTTAGATAATACTTATCAAACTGATTTCAATTTTGGTGCAAGTAATAATCGGTTTTCTTCTTTTGGTGCAAGGGGAGGGGAGATGAATTATTATTTTATATATCACAAACATCTTGCAGATATTATTACATCATACACCTACTTAACGGGCCGCATGCCAATGCCACCGCTATGGTCGTTAGGTTATCAGCAAAACCGCTATAGCTACTATCCGCAGGCTGAGGTGATGCGAATAGCACGCACCCTGCGCGAAAAACGTATCCCTGCCGATGGCATCACGCTTGATATTCATTACATGGATCAATATCAATTGTTTACCTGGAATCATAGTCGTTTTCCTAACCCGGTATTGATGAATGATACATTAAAAAAGCTTGGCTTTAGAACAACGGTAATAGTTGATCCCGGAATTAAAGTACAAAAAGGAGCACCCGCTTATGAAAGTGGTTTAAAAGAGGACGTATACATAAAATATGCTGATGGAGAACCCTATACCGGGCAGGTTTGGCCGGGCTGGTGTAATTTCACCGATTTTACCAGTCAGAAAGGTCGTGATTGGTGGCATAAACAGGTTAAGTTTTTTGCTGAATCAGGTGTTAGCGGTATCTGGAATGATATGAATGAAATATCAACCTGGGGCCAAAAAATGCCGGATAATGTGATTTTTAATTACGACGGTAAAATCACCACTCATTTAGAGGCTCATAATGTATACGGCATGCAAATGGCCCGGTCAAGCTATGAAGGTGCTGTTGAACAATTTAAAGAACGCCCTTTTATACTTTCCCGGTCAGGTTATGCTGGTTTACAACGCTATACAGCTATCTGGACTGGAGATAACCGCGCCGAGGATGATCACATGCTACAGGGTGTACGTTTATTAAATAGCCTTGGTTTAAGTGGCGTATCATTCACTGCTATGGATATTGGAGGCTTTACCGGTAACCCATCAATTCCTTTGTATACCCGTTGGATTCAATTAGGGGCTTTTATTCCATATTTCAGAAATCACACCAGCCTGAATTCAAAAGCCTCCGAACCATGGACATACGGAGAAGATGTGCTTGATATAGCACGTAATTACATCAGCCTGCGCTACCAATTGATGCCATATTTGTATTCAACGTTTTATGAGTCTACTCAAAATGGATTACCTGTGATGCGTTCACTAGCTATTAATTACACTTTTGATCCTAAAATATTATATCCTGACTATCAAAATCAATATGAATTTGGCGATGCCTTTATGGTAGCGCCATTTGAAAGCGGTAAAGATTATGGCAAGATATATTTCCCTGAAGGTACATGGTATGATTTGTATACCGATTCAGTTCAAAGCGGGATGGAAAATAAAGTGATACAGCTTAATATCAATAAATTACCGGTTTATGTTAAGGGCAGTAGTATTATCCCAATGCAATCACTTGTACAATCAACAGCAATATTGCCAACTGATACACTCGCGATTCATATTTATAATGGCAGTAAAACAAACAGTTTTGTATATTATGAGGATGATGGTATAAGTTTCCAATATAAAAAGGGATCATATTATAAACGTTTAATTACATTTAATCCCGCAGCCCGTAACATCACTCTAAACGAATCAGAGGGTAGTTATACCTCTCATTTTAAGTATATAAAGTTAATACTGCACGGGTTTAACCAGGTCGATAATGTCAATAATGGAAAAGTCCAGTTAAAACTTGAAAATGGGAGCTATGCTTTTTTAAGCGCCGCAGCGAATACTGATCCACAAGGTAGTACATCGGCTACCGAATCTTGTGCTGTAAAATGTGTAGTAATAAAAAATAGTCCAAAGAATATAAATCTTAATTATTAATCCAGGAGGAATTGTGAATATGAATATCCAAAAACTAAAATTGAAAGCCTACAGCCCAATATTGTTGCTTATAACAATACTGGCATTTGCAGGGTGTAGCAAATCAACACCATTTGTACCAACACCTACACCACCTTCTACCACTAGTAGCGATCCCGCACAATATGGCACCCCTTATGCGAGTGTACCTGCAACAAAAGACATCGTAATGTATGAGGTAAATATTAAAACCTTTCCAAACGCTAATTTTGCCGGTGTAGAATCCAGGCTCGACTCTATAAAAGCCTTAGGCGTTAACGTGATATGGCTAATGCCAACTTATCCAATTGGTATACTAAAAGCGAGTGGTTCACCGTATTCTGTTCAAAATTATGAGGGTGTAAACTCTGCTTTTGGCACATTGGCTGATCTGCGCACTTTGGTTGCAAATGCGCACTCGTTAGGGATGGCTGTTATTTTGGATTGGGAAGCTAACGGTACATCATGGGATAATGCATGGATAACCACTAATCCATCGTGGTATATACAGAATGCAAGTGGCACCATTCAGCAGCTTTCAACATATACCGACGTAGCTGCCTTAAACTTCAGTAATCAAAGTATGCGCTTAGCCTTAATTAAGGCGATGAAATATTGGGTATTTACCGCAAATGTTGATGGCTACCGCTGTGATTTTGCTGATAACACACCAAGTGACTTTTGGACACAGGCTTTAGACACCTTAAACAATATAACTACACACAAATTAATTTACCTGGCAGAAGGAACAACCAGCGCCGAAATATCATCAGGCTTTCAGCTTGATTATGCATTCAACTACTATGGTTCAATTAAGTCATTGTTTGCAGGTTCATCAACGCCCAATTCATTATTTGCCACTAATGCTACCGAAATTAGTTCAATATCTGCATCAGGTACTAAATTAAGATATATAACTAACCACGATGATGCCTCGTCTGACGGTAGTACTATTACTGAATATGGTGGTAAACAAGGTGCATTAGCCGCATTTGCAATAGTATCATATATGGGTGGTGTGCCATTAATATACAGTAGCCAGGAAGTTGGCTATCCAAACGCGATAAACTTTTTTAACAATGTACCCGTTGATTATACCGCAAACCCTGATATGGTAGCTGCATACAAACAAATATTAGCTTTTAGGGCTGCACATGAAGCAATAAAAACCGGAGCGTTAACTCAATATAATGATGCTAACATTGTGGCATTCGAAAAGACGTCAAGTACTGATGATGTATTAGTACTAGTGAATACAAAAAACGCTGCTGAAACTTTTAATATACCAGCTGCATTGCAAGGCACAACCTGGGTTAATGGCTATACTGGTGGTAACGTTACATTTTCAACCCAGTACACATTGCAGCCATATAGCTACTTTGCATTTAAAAGATAAATAACTAGTTAATACTTTCACCTCTCGGGTGGAGGTTTATATAATAAGGTCCCTTCTTGGTTAAGGGGCCTTTTTTTGTGCTTTACTAGGAGTATCTTATCTAACATACGTATTATATTATCCTGGTTTTTCTGCTAAACCGTTAAGCATATTCAGTGAATTATGCATTTTAAAGTACTATTCTAGCATCATTTTAGCCAGTTTCTCTTCCATTATATGTAGATAAATCTGCTTTAATGCCCTTTAAACGCAGATTGTGCAAAAAAAAGTGAGCTGGAACAAAGCGTATCATTTTTTTTGAGTTAAATCCTTGAATCAAGCTTTTGGGCTGATTATCAAGCATAAATTGATTTATAGCATTGTGATTGAAGCGTTTCAAAACTTTCATAAAGTATTAAAAATCAACGATTTATGAAAAATAATTTTTTTTTTATATTTCAAACTTTCATAAGTTTGATGCAACCAATACAGGATAACCTAAGGAATAAACCTGTGCATTTTTTTATTAATTAACCAAGTATGAACAACCAATTGTACTATTTAACTAGTTACGGCTAGATGCCGGTGTATGTTCTTTTATCTCAATTAAAAGAATAAACCAAAAACACAATCATAAACCAATTATTAATTTATTATTCATGAGAAAAACAATTACAATTTTATTCATTTTCCTGTTATCGGGCATATCAGTTGCCCTCGCTCAAAACATCACTGTGAAAGGAACAGTTGTTGATAAAACAGGAGCTGCGTTGCCTGGTGTTACTGTAACACTAAAAGCAACTACTATTGGTACTCAGACTGACGCGAATGGTCACTTCAGTATTAGCGCACCAGTAAACGGAACATTAAGATTTACATTTGTCGGTTATAATGCAAAAGAAGTTGCTGTAAATAGCCAAATGGTAGTTAACGTTACTTTGCAAGAAAATACAACCGACTTAAATGAGGTTGTAGTAATAGGTTACGGTACACAGAAAAAAGCAACTGTTACAGGTGCAATATCAAGTGTATCTTCCGCCGATTTAAAAGATCAGCAGGTTACACGCCTTGATGATGCTTTGGAAGGCCGCGCCGCGGGTGTTACTGTAACAGCTACATCAGGTGCGCCGGGTACTGCGCCTAAGGTTACAATTAGGGGTCAAAACTCATTAGGAGATAGCGATCCGTTATATGTAGTTGATGGTCAGATATGGGATAATGGTGGTTATGACTCTATTAACCCTAATGATATTGAATCAATTCAGGTACTAAAAGATGCTTCTGCAGCAATCTATGGTTCACGTGCATCAAATGGTGTTGTTTTAATCACAACAAAAAAAGGTGCTATCGGAACACCAAAAATTACTTACAATTTTTACTATGGTAACCAATCAGTTTCTAAAAAGGTAGGTTTAGCTGATGGAACTCAATATGCTCAGTTAAGAAATGAGTCAACATCTAATGAATATATCAATACGTATGGTTCGCTAACAGCAGGCCCGGGATATGTTGCACCTTTTGCTAATCCATCTCAATATGGTACTGGTACTAACTGGCAAAATCAAATATTTGGCAACGCGCCAATAATGCAACAAAACCTTGCAATAAGTGGTGGTACTGATAAATCTAATTACTTTACATCAGTAGGCTATTTAGATCAAGAAGGTATAGTAACCCCTCAGTATTCTGATTATAAAAGAATGAACTTCAGAGTAAATTCAAGTTCAAAACCTAAAAGCTGGTTAACTTATGGTGAAAACTTTAACTACGCTTATATCAGAAGCACTACTAACTTTAATACGAACAGTGTTTTTGGTGGTCCGTTAAGTGATGCACTTAACCTTGACCCTCTTACACCGGTTGTTGTTACCAATGTAAGTGCACAACCCAATGCTTCAACTTATACTAATCCGAATT
>JABDDX010000093.1:0-3757 GCA_013287375.1 Bacteroidota bacterium
CTTCGGCCTTGGCATTTATTTTTGGCGCTATGAGTGTGATGTAGCCGTCTTCAACAAGAATGTCGACAACTTTTTGATGAAATGAAGAGTTTGGATCGATGACAGTGGCGGATTTGATAAGCAAATTCATTTGCGCTGCTTTATGGGTGGATTTATTTTGCTATTCCTTAGCTCACGAAACCACTTGTTTATCAGGCTTATAATACCTAACTAACAATATTTCGACGGCTAAAAATATCAAAGCCAAAATTATACAAAGTTTCCATAATTGTAAGCCTATATTTATATTAGTCACCGCATTTTTTAATGAGCCTGCGCCAGCCTGTAAAATTGAACCCGATTTAGGGAGGATTTTAGCAAGATCAGCAGGTGTTAAGTAAGTGAGGTCGGATTCGCTGCGACTATCATTAAAAGCTAATACAGCTACCGTGCTATCCTGCTTTTGCAGGTTGTAGGTGCCGGTTTGCTGCACTTCATCGGATAGGTAAAGCAGGGTACTTCCCTCCTGCTGGCGCACATCAGGAATTATGCTGATGCTGTCTTTATTTAATTTCAATAATTGCTTTTCGCCGGTTTGAATGGGTGGCACCTCAATGGCTTCGTTTTGCCCGATGGTATAAAACAGTGGCTGATCGTGGCCGCTTAATAAAGCTATCCTGAACAGCACGGGCAAAAACAGCGCGTGGCGCTGCAGGTTGCTAAAATCATCATTTAAAGCTACTGCCGAAACATATACTTTACCTTTTCCGCTTGGGTTCTCTGTTAAAAATGAGCTATTGCCCGGCAAAGACATCAGGTTTTGACTATTGCTTGATGATGCTAACTGGTAGTACTTTTTTATTATAGGCAGATCAGGGTTTTGCGGATAGCTGTCGAATATATTTTTGAATACAGGGCTTTGCAGGTTGATAACTGAAACTTTAGTAGCCTCTGTTTGCAATTTACTGGGATAAGACGCATTCATAGATTGCAATAATGCTCTATAGGTGCTGATGTCTGCATCTGCAGATGGAAACACTACGAGCGACCCGCCTTTAGCTACATAAGATTTTAGTTGCTGCGCCAAGCCTGTTGAAATGGATTTTATATCACTTAAAACGATGAGCGGATATCGGTTTAATCCGGCATAATCAATATTTCCCGCAGGAACATCCTTTACATCAAAAAACTTATCTGTTGTAAATACAGCCTTTAGATATGGGTTAGCAGTACCATCATCAACCAATAAAACAGGCATTTGCTGCGTTACGTTGAAGCTGAAATAAAAATCGTTATCAAAAGTAACGGGGTTATCCTGTAAAGTGACCTTGCCCTGCTGCCAGCCAGCCTGTAGACCTGAAAAGCTTAACGTATCGTTTTGTGCCGACCTTGGGTTAACGGTATAACTACCTAAAGCCTTTTGCTCTTTATTGATTAATACTTTTAGCGGGATTTTTTCAGCCTTGGCATCAGCATAATTATGCAGGCGTACTACTAATTTTTCACTTTCGCCGGGGCGGTGAATGGCGCTTAACAGCCAAACGGAATCAACTGCTACATTGGGCAATTTACTGGCTTTGAGTTGTACAAAATTGATCCGGATGCCGGTATCGGCTTTAAGTGCTTGTATGGGTGACAGATTCTTTTGAAAATCCGAGATCACGTAAATAGATTTAATCGCGTTGGCCTGCATACTAAGTAAACTTTGCTGGCGGTTGATGATCTGCTGTAAGTTCCGGCTTTCGGGGCTTATTTTTACCGCATCGACGGCATCATCAAATTCATCTCGACTTAGTAAACGCTGGTGCTTGCCTTCAAAATCCTGGGTTAGTAATTGGAAACGGTCATTTATACCATAGGCCGAGGCAATTTCTTTAGCTTTTTGTTTGGCCTGATCCAGCAGGGAGCCTTCGCTGTTGAGGGTTTGCATGGAGTAAGAATTGTCTACAAAAATGCTGACCGCCTGCTGTGTGTTGGCGTTGATGGCATGGCCATTATTGATATATGGCCGGGCGAAAGCAAATACTAAAAAGGTAAGTGCTAATAAACGTGCTGCCAATATCAGGCGTTCTTTAAGGTTTCTGCGGGAGGATTGCTGCTCGTTTATCTGCTTTAGAAACTGTACGTTGCTAAAGTATACTTTTTGATATTTACGAAAATTAAATAGATGGATGAGTACCGGGATAGCGAGTGAAACTAATGCAAATAAAAAAGCCGGATACAGAAAGTGCATATTTTGATGTGCAGATGTGCTATATGCAAATGTGCAGAAAATTTGTCCATTTTTTATCTGGCGTTGAATGTCTTTTGGTACCGCTGACGCTAAGTCGTCACTTTTTTCGGTTGTCTGTTTTAAAAGGCTCTTATGATGGCTTCGCCGTTCTTTTTCCGCAAAAGAAAGTAACCAAAGAAAACTCCCGGCTGCGCCTGCTTCTTTGAGTGTTCAGTGTTGAACATCTGGTGTGGTTGCCGAACCAACCGATGCCGGATTTTGAAGTTAACGTAGGTTGTGCTCTTATTTTTTTATTATTCCTCCTCTCCCGGCTTCGTTACAAAAAACTTATCGTTAAAATTCACTAAAAAAAGTTCTTTGGTGGCGCGGGTACAGGCGGTATAGAACCAGCGGAGGAAATCTTTGTTCACCATTTCATCGGTCAGATAGCCTTGGTCTACAAATACGGCATCCCATTGGCCGCCCTGGGCTTTGTGGCAGGTAATAGCGTATGCGAACTTTATTTGCAGCGCGTTATAGTATGGGTTTAGCTTTAACTCCTCGTGCTTTTGGCGTTTATTGGTAATGTGGCCGTAATCCTTCATTACTTCTAAATAGAACCGCTTTTGTTCGGTTGGCGGCAGCGCGGGTGCTTCGGAATACAGGGTATCCAGCATTATTTTGCAATCCATTACCGGGTCTTCGGCGTAATCGGTAAACTCCAACTGCACATCCGCGAAGCGAAAACCATAAATCTCCTCAAACTTGCGCACTTTACGTATGCGGGCAATATCGCCATTGGCTATAAATCCGGTGCTGCCCTCCTCTTTATCCTGTAGCCAGAAGTAGTTGTTTTTAACGATCATTATCTGATCGCCACCAGTGAGCTCTTCCTCGCGCCACAAAATGCGGCCACGGATCTGGCGGTTATACAAGTTGGCATTTTTATTGGATCGGCATATGATAAGCGTATTCTCATCGCCATATTTATTGTAGGCGTAATTCAATCCCTCTTCCAGTTTTTCACTACTCATCCTGAAAACGTCCTTGTACCCCCTGGTAACTATCTGCGGATAAGTTTCTTTTTGTTTGCGCACAATATCGCGCACCTTGGTTACATTAAACAATATACCCGAATCTTTTTGCTGGCGCAATACATCTGTCAATTCATAACCGAAGACCTTTAAGCCGAACTGCGCTTTCATTAATTTTGCATCCAGTGCAGGACTCTCTTCCGAGCCGACTGGCGGCAACTGGGCGGTGTCACCCACCAGCATCAGCTTGCAATTCTTTTCGTTATAAACATATTTGACGAGATCGTGCAGCAGGGTTTCGCGGTTATTGCCGCTGATCTCATCGGATATCATGGATGCCTCATCAATAATAAACAGGGTGTCGGTAGCCATGTTATCGTTGATGGAAAAAGACTCGTCCACATTTAGCGCCGACTTTTTGCGGTAGATACGTTTGTGTATGGTGAACGCTTTACGCCCCGAATAGCTGGTGATTACTTTGGCGGCACGGCCCGTTGGTGCCAACAACACCGATTTCATGCTATAACTGCGC
>JABDDX010000093.1:3813-11361 GCA_013287375.1 Bacteroidota bacterium
AATGCTTTTCGGATTTGATCGGACACATTCAAAGATAACAAGATTAGCTTTATGACATATTTATGAAGATATTAATTACTAAAACCAAAATCTTCTTAAAATATTTTAAAAAGTTTATTTAGATTTAACATTTATCTCAAAGCATATTATGAAACTTAAAAAGTATTGCCTGTTAATAACCGTTATGCTGATGTTATTGTATACATCGTCGCATGCGCAAACCACTAAAAAGAAATATATGATAGTGGGTTATGTAGGCGTTAAGGGATGGACTGGAAAGGACATTAAAGCCGGACAAATGACGCATGTAATATATGCTTTCGCGCATTTGATAGAAACCGGTGTATTGGCGCCCGCGTCTGTTAAGGATTCTACTAATTTAATCACCTTAGACAGTGTAAGAACCGCCAACCCGGGTATGAAAGTTTTAATTTCTGTAGGCGGCTGGGGAGGTTGTCGATTCTTTTCCGATGCATCGTTGACTGACAGTTCACGTGCCCGCTTTATAAACAGTGCGCTGGCTTTAATTACCAAATTTAAATTAGATGGTATTGATATTGACTGGGAATATCCGGGTCAGATCGGGGCGAACAATATATTCAGGCCTGTGGATAAGGAAAACTTTACTTTGCTGATGCGAGATTTTCGCGCGGCATTAAATAAACAAGCCGCGACCGACCACCATGGCAAATATTTGCTTACCGCGGCTACTGGTGTTGATACGGCTTACATGTCGCACACAGATGTTGCTGGTATGCAACGATACGTTGACTTTATAAACCTGATGACTTATGATATTTATAATGGCAACGACCATGTAACAGGGCATCAAAGCCCTTTGTACCAATCGGCCATTGGAAAACAGGAACGGGTAAGCACCGCCGAAGCAATTGAGAATTATATAGCCCAGGGCGTACCGGCTGATAAAATTGTAATGGGGCTGCCTTTTTACTGCCGCGGGTGGACAGAAGTAAATGATGTTGACAAAGGACTTTATCAACCATCGGCAGGGCATCATATTTCATTTAGTTATGATTCGCTTGCTAACGGTTATATCAATAAAAATGGCTATAAATATTATTGGGATAAAAATGCGAAGGTGCCCTATTTATGGAACCCCGAACTGCACACTTTTATTACCTATAATGATGAAAGGGCATTTAAATACAAAGTGCAGTACATGAAAAAGCACCAGTTAGGCGGGGTAATGTTTTGGGAATACAGCCTTGATATTAAAAACCAGGTGCTATTGAATAAGGTGGATGAGTTGGTAGGGAATTAAGGTGAGTTATAATCAAAATGCAACGATGATCGTTTAAAAACTTTGAAAACTTAATTTATATAGCCAAAAATTTGCGGGCATCAAATAAATTCGCTTATTTCATCCATAATATAATAATAAATAGACCTAAACATGGCTGATTTAAGCAAATCAATTTATAATCTTCAAAGATTTCAAATCTTACAAACAAAAATAAATCCTGCAACATCTAATTATATACCTGACTCCTATGCTTACGCATGGTATGATGAAGTATATCCGATTATGGACACAAGTGATATTCATAAAGATTTAAAAGAACATTTCAAGATTTCATATGAACAAATTGATACAATATCAAAATATGCTGATCAAGAATGGTTAGAAGGAAGATTATACAATTTTTATGAATATGAAAGATATTTTAATGTTAGATATGAAAATCAACTTAACATTACACGATCTACATTATTAGTCGTTTTTAAATATATTCATATAAATGGTGGCTTTGATGCCAACTTCTGGTCAAAATTATTGGAACCAATGCAACATCCTACAGAAGCCCAAAGCATAATAAGAAAATTTGATAGTGATGATATTTATTTAATATAATTTTTAAATTAATCTTTATTGGTTTTACTTATAACTAAAGATTAAAAAAACATCCTATTAAAATGTAATGCAAAATATTACTTTTGTTCAAACAGGATGAGTAACCACATTTATAACTACCGCGACCCAAATTTGAACCTTTACCAGGTTAACAGCAATTACAGTTTATTGCTGCAAATTTACCCTGCAACGTTTTCGTACGCTATTGTTTACCAAAATAAGCTGATGGCCTGGGCCGAGGATTGCGATATAAAACTGCTTACCGAACCGGGCGACGCGCACGATCTTTTAAGTTTCGATTATAAAAAAGTAGCGGCAGGTGTACACCCAACGGGTTTTACCTTAATCCCCAATGCTTTATTTAGTGAGGATAGGCTGGCTGATTTTGCCCGCTACCTTGATGTAAAGCCAAATGAAAAAGTTTTAGCCCAGCCTTTAGACGACGATAATTATATAGTTTTTAAGATAGACAACAAAGTGGCGGCAAGTGCTGAAAAGTTTGGTACCGACAATATTGTATTTGTGAACAAAGGATGGGTAACAGCTATTGCTAATAAGCTACAAGACAATAACCTGTATTTAAACATCGATAAAAAACAAGTTGATATACTTTACTTCGCTAATGGTAAGGTTCGTTTTTACAACTGTTTTGAATTTACCAATCCCGACGAGCTTACTTATTATACGTCGTTAGTTGTGCAGGAATTACAGTTGCAGCCTAAAAACCTCATTTTGCAAGTAAGCGGCGATTGTAATGTAGATGACAAGAACCTTACCCGCCTTGCTGAATTTTTTAACGGCGTGGAGCAAAACGAGTTGGAGGTAATTGAGCACCCATCTACAATTTTCCCACACCAATTACTGGCCCTTGGTGCTTTATCACTATGCGTATCATCGGAGGTATATTAAAAGGTTTACGCCTTAACCCGCCAACAAACCTGCCTGTACGCCCCACAACCGACCTGGCAAAGGAGGCGCTATTCAACATACTGCTTAATAAAATTGAGTTTGAGGGTATTAAAGTGCTCGACTTGTTTAGCGGTACAGGCAATATCTCGTTGGAATTTGCTTCGCGAGGTGCGAGCGAGGTGGTATCGGTTGACCGGAGTGTACAATGTATCCATTATTTAAACGATACATCAAAACAGCACAAGCTTACCCAAATAAAGACTTTTAAAGCCGACGTATTAAAATACCTGCAAATTGAAACGGAGCAATACGACGTTATTTTTGCTGACCCACCTTATGATCTTAACCAGATCCCGGAAATACCCAAAATCATTTTCGAGAAAAAATTGCTACTTCCCGGCGGTATGCTGATCGTGGAGCATCAGTCGTTACAAAATCTGAGCAACCACCCGGCGTTTACCGAACAGCGCAAATATGGACATTCTTCGTTCTCGTTTTTTGTTTCAGAATAGATTCTAATATGCATAAAAACTGCAATTTTCAGGCCTTTTTTGTGGCAAAAACACAACTTTTTTGATGAATTTTGAGTGTTTTTAAGCCTAAAAACAACGTTTTTTAGTGATTTTGGCTGCTAAAAACGATGTAATAACCGCCTTTTTAAGTGTTTAAAGGGCGAAAAAGAGGTAAAAAGTGTACCATTTGTAGCAACTGTTTCACTTGTACCGTGGTACACTCAGCTAAATAATTTGATTTATACCATTATATTTGTTTCAACAAGCGCAAGCATAATCTATGAAAATCGCACTTTTCCCGGGGTCTTTTGATCCTGTTACCAAGGCTCATGTTGATATTGTAAAACGGTCTATCGGCTTGTTTGATAAGGTGTATATCGGTATTGGCGTTAACAGCTCGAAGGCAGGTTTTTTAAGTGTGGAAACCCGCGAGAAAATGTTACGTTCGGTATTTGAGCATGAACCTAAAATTCATGTGATCGCTTACGAAGGTTTGACGGTAAACTTTTGTCAGAGCATAGGCGCTACGTACATGATCCGCGGGATCCGTACCGTATCGGATTTTGAGTATGAGAAGGCCATTGCCCAGATGAACCATGCTTTAGTACCTGATATTGAGAGTATCTTTATTGTAAGTAAACCTGGGTATTCATCCATCAGTTCCACCATTGTACGCGAAATTATGCGCCACAACGGCGATGTAGCCCAGTTTATTCCGAAAGAAGCGCTGGCTTATCTTTAATCAGGTCCTCCTTAACCAACACGTCTAAAATCGATGGGAAGGTATTTTGCACTATCGCGTCAATGTGGTTTGGCTTAAACCAGCGTACATCGGTAATGCCTTCTTCAATTTGCGGGGTTAATTTTTCTTTACCCTTGTAACTCATATCGTACCAATGGGTTTTCTTTAACACAACCTCGCCTTTGCTAATATAGGAATGGTAAGTCTTACATATTTTAGCCCCAAGCTTACTCACTTTAATACCACACTCCTCTTCTACTTCGCGCACAGCGGCAACTTTTGTTTTTTCGTCCTTCTCAATTTTTCCCTTTGGCAGGTCCCATTTGTCGTTACGGTAAATAAATAAATATTCACCTTTATGGCTCTTAACCAAGCCGCCCGCCGCTTCAATCAGGGTAATCCCGGCAATAATATTCTTCATAAAAAGCTTGGCATCGGTACAAATTATATAGAAATTTTTGTTGTGATGAGCCAGTATCCAGGTGTAAATTATTTTCAAATCAAACATCTGAGCATCAATCTTTTCATAGCTATCTGCCTTTTTAGGTTCAGATTCTGTTAATAGAATAACTTTTTCGTTAATATAAATTCTGTATTTTTGAGCCATATGTTTAACTATAGTGAGGCCGAACAAACTGTGGCCGAATTTCTGCTGCAAATTAAAGCAATTAAATTACAACCTAATAATCCATTTACATGGGCATCGGGTTGGAAATCGCCTATTTATTGCGATAACCGCATTACGTTATCACACCCAACTGCGCGCACCTATATACGCCAGCAATTAACCCAACTAATTCAGGAAAAATTTGGCGCCGTTGGCTGCATAGCAGGTGTTGCCACTGCTGGCATACCCCAAGGTGTATTAGTAGCCCAGGAATTGGGCCTGCCATTTATATACGTTCGTTCAAAACCGAAGGAGCACGGACGTGGTAATATGATTGAAGGTGACGTACTTACAGGCAAAAGAGTTGTTGTAATTGAAGATCTGATCTCTACCGGAAAAAGCAGCTTACAGGCTGTTGAAGCTTTACGCGAAGCCGGTTATGATGTTGCCGGACTTGCCGCTATATTTACCTATGAGTTTGATATCGCTACTGAAAACTTCAACGAAGCTAAATGTCCGTTTGTAACGCTATCAAATTACAGTGCCCTAATTAAATACGCCGAGCAAAATCAGTATATAACACCGGATGATGCATTGTTGCTTAAACAATGGCGCGAAGCCCCATCAGTTTGGGGGCAATAAACAGTCATCGGTTTGCAGTTTGTTCATAGTAATACAGCCCGTGCAAACTGCAAAAAATTAACTGCAAACTAAACTATGAAGAATTTCGAAAGTACTACCACCATAAATAAATCTGCCGAAGAGGTTTTTACTTTTTTGGCAGATATGAATAATCATGAACAGTTGATGCCTAAGGATGATATATCTGACTGGGCCTCGACTGTTGATGAAGCAAGCTTTAACATCAGGAATATGATAAAGCTGTCACTAAAAATTGATCAGCGTATCCCCGCCAGCGAGATAAGAATAATTCCTGCTGAAAAGCCTCCTTTTGAAATGGAATTGAAATGGACTTTAACCCCGGTTGAAAACGGTACCCAGGTTTTATTTGTTATTGCTGCCGACCTGAATATGATGATGAAGATGCTTGCATCGGGCCCTTTACAAAAATTGGCCGATGATGAAACGGCCAATTTGTTTAACTTATTAAACTAATATATAACTAGTAAGTTCCTTTTTGTTGTTTGATGTGGTGCATAATTATCATGTATCCGTTAATGACAATTAAGCTTGCTATTAGTATGCCCATTTCCATTTTCCTTTCGACTTTATTTAAAGACTTTTACTATCAATCAATCTGTACTAAATATTAAGTCAAAGTTTGTTCCAAAAAGCTAAAAAAGTTTAAATAACGGCTAATCAGGGTTTATTTGACATTTATGATACTTATACGCATTATAAATGAGGATGTTGTTCTACAATAAAAATAAATTGGGGAAAAATTCTTTATAGTCATTGTAAGCTACGAAGTAATCTCTAAATAGGTAGGGCCACCTTGCAAATTGCCCAGTGTAGCTACGGGATTGCCCCCCTATCACTCACAATAACGCTCGTTTTTGTAGCTAATATTAAATCCCACGCCATCCTATTTAATTTTAACTATTTACCGTATTTTTGCACAAAATATAAGGTGCAGCATGATAACGGTATCCAATCTCTCTTTACGCTACGGCAAACGAACATTATTTGAAGAAGTTAACCTGAAATTCACCCAGGGAAACTGCTATGGTATTATCGGTGCTAATGGTGCAGGAAAATCAACATTCTTAAAAATTCTTTCAGGTGACATTGATCCTACAAGCGGGTCGGTAAGCTTTACCCCCGGCGAACGCATGGCGGTGTTAAGCCAAAATCACTACGCTTTTGATGAGTTCCCGGTAATTGAAACCGTAATGATGGGCTACAAAGAGATGTACGCCGTAATGAAGGAAAAAGATGCCATCTACCTAAAAGAAGATTTTACTGATGCTGATGGCGAACGTGCCGGCGAACTGGAAAATCTTTTTGCTGAAATGGATGGCTGGAATGCGGAGAATAACGCCGCAACCATGTTAAGCAACTTAGGCATAAAAGAAGAGTTCCATTACAAACTGGTTAAGGAGTTGGATAATACGCAAAAAGTACGTGTGTTATTAGCCCAGGCCCTTTTTGGTAAACCTGATATTCTGTTACTGGATGAGCCTACCAATGATTTGGATATACATACTGTAAGTTGGCTGGAGGATTTCCTATCTACCTACGAAGCTATCGTGTTGGTTGTATCGCATGATAGGCACTTTTTAGATACCGTTTGTACCCACGTGGTAGATATTGATTTTGCTAAGATGACCATCTACACCGGCAACTACTCTTTCTGGTACGAATCGAGCCAATTGGCATTAAAACAACGTTCTGATCAAAATAAAAAGACAGAAGACCGTGTAAAAGAGCTTCAGGAGTTCATCAGGAGGTTCAGCGCGAATGCATCTAAATCCAAACAAGCAACCAGTCGTAAAAAGGCTTTGGATAAGATCAATATTGAAGAAATACAACCATCTAACCGTAAATATCCGGGAATCATCTTCAACAATCTTGGCCGCGAGGCAGGCGATCAGATTTTACAGGTTGAGAACTTGAGCAAAACGCTTAATGGCGAAGTGCTCTTCTCTAATATTAATTTCACGGTAAACAAAGGCGATAAAATAGCCATGCTGTCTCAAAACAGTTTAGCTACTACCGCTTTATATGATATTTTAACAGGCCGCGATACGGATTACAAGGGCAGCTTTAAATGGGGTGTAACCATTAATATGGCCGATATACCAATGGATAACACGGAATACTTTGCTGGCAAAAATGATAACCTGATAGATTGGCTGCGAGAGTACTCACCGGGCGAAAAGGATGATCAGTTTATTCGTGGCTTCCTGGGTCGTATGTTATTCTCAGGCGAAGAGGTTTTGAA
>JABDDX010000094.1 GCA_013287375.1 Bacteroidota bacterium
CTTACGCTGACAAATCCGGATTGTTGAAAAACATGAAGATCGAAATTACCGGTGATGACTTCCGCGAGGGGTTAACCGCCGTAATTTCTGTAAAAGTACAGGAACCACAGTTTGAAGGCCAAACCAAAACCAAGTTAGGTAATAACGAGGTGATGGGTGCGGTAGATATGGCCGTAGGCGAGATTTTAGGCAACTACCTGGAAGAACATCCGAAGGAAGCTAAAATGATCGTAAACAAGGTTATATTGGCTGCTACTGCCCGTGCCGCTGCCCGCAAGGCGCGCGAAATGGTGCAACGCAAAAGCGTAATGAGCGGATCAGGTTTACCCGGTAAACTGGCCGATTGCGCCAACAGCGACCCTGCTTTATGCGAGTTATACCTTGTCGAAGGTGACTCGGCGGGTGGTACCGCCAAACAAGGCCGTAACCGCGAATACCAGGCTATTTTACCATTACGTGGTAAGATCCTGAACGTGGAAAAAGCCATGGAGCACAAGATCTACGAAAACGAGGAAATAAAAAATATGTTCACCGGGCTTGGCGTAAGCATCGGCACACCGGAGGATGATAAAGGCCTTAACTTTAGTAAACTGCGTTATCACAAAATTGTGATCATGACGGATGCTGACGTCGACGGTTCGCACATTACCACGTTGATCTTAACCTTCTTCTTCCGTTATATGAAGGAATTGGTTGAGTATGGTTATGTATACATCGCGTCGCCGCCACTATACCAGGTTAAAAAAGGTAAAGAATTTGAATATTGCTGGAATGACGTACAGCGTGATGCAGCCGTACAGCGCCTAAAAGGCAGTGGTAAAGAAGATAGCGTACACATACAGCGTTACAAAGGTTTGGGTGAGATGAACGCCGAGCAATTATGGGAAACCACAATGAACCCGGAAACCCGTACCCTAAAACGCGCCACCATTGAAAACGCCGCTGAATGCGACCACACCTTCAGCATGCTGATGGGTGACGAGGTTGCACCACGCCGCGATTTTATTGAGCGCAACGCCAAATATGCTAAGATTGACGTTTAAGCGTTAATTGAGATATATGCAAAGCCCTGCTGAAAAGCGGGGCTTTTTTGGTTTTAGATAAACTTTTATTTGTCATTCTGAACGGAGTGAAGAATCTATCCGTTATATATAGCGCAAATGCCTATCGATAGATTCTTCACTGCGTTCAGAATGACAAGGAGTAATTTAGAAATCCACCACACAAAAAAATCTTCCGGCTATAAACCGGAAGATCAATCAATCTAAACTAACTATTCTTTTAACACCCTGTATATGTTTACGTTATCTGTTGCTAAAAGGTTTTCGGGAAAGTTACGATTGTGAAAGCTTAATACCGCTGATCGAAGTCTCTGACTTCGATCCTGCAAGCGAGTAGTTTTCAACTACTCATCTAATAACTCAATGAATCTTCCCAAAACCCAATGCTATTACATCTATTAAAAAATGCACAATAATAACGGTAGTTAAGCTGCGGTATTTTTGATAATGATAACCAAGCACAATTCCTATACCAAAGGCGAAAATCAATTCCTGATAGGTTTTATAGCCCAAATGTATCAGTGCGAATAATAATGCCGATGTGATAACCACCATATGCTTGTTTTTAATAAGCAGCGCAAGGCGACTCATGATATATCCCCTGAAAAGAAATTCTTCAGTAATACCGGCGGTGGCAGCTATAAAAACCAGCAGCACCGGGTTTTTGCGCGCTACCTCTACTATTTTTATCGCCATCCCGTTATCTTCATGAAAGCCCAGCCAAAAGGGTATGCGTGCAGTTGCCCCCACTACTAATACAAGCAGGTATAAAAGAAACAGCCATTTAAAATAGAAGGAGGGCTTATAATATTCCTCGGGCCAAAGTAGCAAGTTTTGCATTTCACCTTTGCGGGCAAACAGAAACATGCCACCCAAAACGGCCCATATAATTAATCTCGACAGGAAAATTCGCCAGGCAAAATCGGTAACTGTGGGTAAAAATACGGCCACAAAAAATGGATACAGCAGTATTGGCAACGCTATACCAGCAAGCATCAAAGCATTAAAACGTCTTTTTTCAATAGCAGGATTAGTTAATATGGATTCTTGTATGGGATTGATTTCTTCTATATCCATTATGGGAACTGCGTATAAGGTATATGTTTCGCAACTAATATAAATACATATTCGCGTTAATCATCTACCTAAAATTAATTCACAACTAAGAAATATTTGTTGCTTCTAAACAAAAGTAATGTTCAGTAGTTAAAGAGGTTATCATTACATTAATATAACATGAATAAATTAATAGACGTTGCCAATAATATCAGAAGCACCAGGATCGACAGGAATTATACCCAGGATTATTTGGCCGCCAAGTTGAAAATATCACAGAATGCCTACAGTAAAATTGAACTCGGCCGTACCAAGGTAACCGTTGAAAAACTCCTGGTAATTGCCGATGTGTTAAACACCGATGCTTGCGAGCTGATCAATGTTAAAGCTGGTTAGGATTATATAACAGTTTGGTAATAGTCATAGTAGCGTTAATTGCGCATTTTGTGGCTTTATATACACCTAATATGCTTATATTTGTGTGTTTTAACTGACTTCATATATTATGCTTAAAGGATTTTTCAGC
Source organism: Bacteroidota bacterium (assembly GCA_013287375.1). Taxonomy (GTDB): domain Bacteria; phylum Bacteroidota; class Bacteroidia; order Sphingobacteriales; family Sphingobacteriaceae; genus Mucilaginibacter. The sequence goes on from JABDDX010000094.1 coordinate 2,644, forward strand.
GTTCCGCAACCGCAGAACGAGCCGGTATTGAATTACGGTCCGCGCAGTGTTGAGCGCGAGGCACTTAAAGCCGCTTTAGAAGAAGCGCGCGCCCAGGTTATTGAAATACCGATGTACATTGGTAAAAAGCTGGTTCACACCGGTAAAAAGCTGGAGATTCGCCCGCCACATGATCATAAACATTTACTGGCTACTTTCCACGAAGGCGATGCCTCAACGGTTAATGCCGCTATTGATGCCGCCCTTGCCGCAAAACCCGAATGGGAAGCATTAGCATGGGAGCAAAGGGCATCCATATTTTTAAAAGCTGCTGATTTAATTGCAGGTCCGTATCGTGCTAAAATTAATGCAGCTACCATGTTGGGCCAAAGCAAAAATGCTTACCAGGCCGAGATTGATTCCGCTTGTGAGTTTATCGATTTCCTGCGTTTCAACGTAAGCTACATGGTCGAAATTTATGCGCAGCAGCCGCCTGCAAATTCAAAAGGTGTATGGAACAGGGTGGAGCAACGCCCATTAGAAGGCTTTGTATTCGCATTAACCCCATTCAATTTTACCGCTATTGCCGGTAACTTGCCAGCAAGTGCCGCCATGATGGGTAACGTAGTGGTTTGGAAACCTGCTTATCCGCAGATTTATGCTGCCCATGTAATTATGCAGGTGTTTAAAGAAGCCGGTTTGCCAGATGGTGTGATCAACCTGATTTATGTTGATGGCCCGGTAGCCGGCGATGTGATCTTCAATCATCATGATTTCGCGGGTATCCACTTTACAGGATCAACCAAAGTGTTCCAGAATATTTGGCAAACCATTGGTAATAACATACACAAATACCACACTTACCCACGCATAGTTGGCGAAACCGGTGGTAAAGATTTTGTACTTGCCCACCCAAGCGCTGAGGCCGATGTAGTAAGTACCGCATTAGTTCGTGGTGCTTTTGAATATCAGGGACAAAAATGTTCAGCAGCGAGCAGGGCATATATCCCGGCTTCATTATGGCCGGCGGTTAAAGCTAATGTGCAGCGTGATCTTGCTTCCATAAAAATAGGCCCGGTTGAGGATTTCGGTAATTTTGTTAATGCTGTGATCACCGAAGCGTCGTTTGATAAACTGGCTAAATATATTGATGCGGCTAAAGCTGATGAAAGTGTTGAACTTGTTGCCGGTGGCGGATACGATAAAAGCCAGGGCTGGTTTGTTGAACCAACCGTGCTTAAAGTAAATGATCCATACTATGTTACCATGTGCGAAGAGCTTTTTGGCCCTGTATTAACCATTTATGTATACGAGGACGCGAAGTTTGATGAGATACTGGACATTGTAGATAAAACTTCTATCTACGCGCTTACAGGCTCTATCATATCTCAGGACAGGTATGCTATCGCTAAAGCTACTTATGCTTTACGTAACGCGGCAGGTAACTTCTATATCAATGATAAACCTACCGGTGCGGTAGTTGGTCAGCAGCCATTTGGCGGTGCCAGGGGATCTGGTACTAATGATAAAGCCGGATCAGCATTAAACCTGCAACGCTGGGTATCACCAAGAACAGTCAAAGAAACCTTTGATCCACCAAAAGATTACAAGTATCCGTTTTTGAATAAAGAAATATAACCCCCCAGCCCCCTGAAGGGGGAGCAATATAAAAAGGCGAAAGAATTTAATATTCTTTCGCCTTTTCTTTTTTATGATTATTTGCTCCCCCTTCAGGGGCTGGGGGTTATTTAAATTTGAATACATTACCCATGTTCTCATTGTTATAGGTACTTACATTCATATCTTTTATAACGCCGGTTTCAATGCTGTATACCCAGCCGTGTACAGCCAGGTCCTGCCCTTTATGCCAGGCGTTTTGTACAATGGATGTTTTACATAGGTTGTAAACATTCTCTACCACGTTATATTCTACCAGTTTATCGGCGCGTTCTTTTTCGTCTTTTATCAGGTCGAGTTTGCTGGCATGCAGGCGGTAAACGTCTTTAATGTGGCATAGCCAGTTATCAATCAGTCCAAATTGTTGGTTGCTCATAGCGGCTATAACACCACCGCAGCCGTAATGCCCGGTAACTATCACATGTTTTACCTGCAACACGTTCACCGCGTAATCCAGTACCGATAGCATATTCATATCCGAGTGTACCACCATATTGGCAATGTTACGGTGTACAAATATTTCGCCCGGTTTGGTGTTGGTTATCTGGTTGGCAGGCACACGACTATCGGCGCAGCCAATCCACAAAATAGGCGGTTTCTGGCCGTTGGCGAGCTTGGTAAAATAGTCAGGATCTTCCTCAATGGCATTAGCAATAAATTTTTTATTGCCTTCCAGTAAGGTTTCGTAGGAAATATGGCTTGTGTCGTGAATCAGATTGTCTTTTTTTGCGCACATAGGGTATAATAGTGATTGGGATTAATTATTTACTTTGAAAAATAAACGGGCAATCTTATGCAAAGCTAGGGGAGAAAGATCGTAATACAAAATGGTAAATAATATCACCGGAATGAAATAAAACATCGTGAAGTCGTACTTATCAAAAAAGTAACCACCTGCCAGAGCCCCCGCGAAATAGAAACCCAGGATAGTAAGGCGTATATACATGCGGTTTTTAAGCAAAGGAGATTTTTGGGCATTGGGATATAACAGTTCGGCAAAATCAGCCCCCAGATCAGTAAAAACCCCGGTGAGGTGTGATGTTTTGATGATCCCGCCTGATATATTGGATACCAACCCGTTTTGTAAACCCATAGATAAAATTAAGGCGCCTGTAATAATTTGCTTTTCGGCTAAAGTGCCATCGTAATGATTAGTGCCATAATAGGCTACGAATAATAAAATGATGATCTCTAAAATAATAGGCGCTGCATTAGCCCGGTAAGCACTTTTATGCGATTGCCATCTGACTAAAAAATTAGATGTAAACGCCCCCGCGAAAAACAGGAATAGCCATACTATGAATATAATTACCTGTGATAAATTACGTTCGATGACATTGCGAGCAAGGTTGGCAAAATGCCCCGTCATATTGGTGGTGAAAGCCAAAAAAGCTACAACACCCGCCACATTGGTTACCCCCGCCACAAAAGCAGTGGAAGAAGCCAGTAATAGGTTCTCCTTTAATGTCCGTTCTTCTTTGGTACGTCTTAACATTAGGCGAAAGATAAAATATATTATAATATTATAGTTGTATTCTACCGTTTGAAATATCATCCAAATATTTCTCCGGATCGGAAACAAATCTGAATGCGTTTGATGATTTAATCAGTTCAAAAAGATTAGATAAATGAGGCTGAATAAGTATTCCATCATTGTCCATCAGCAGACAATTAAATTGTTGCGCAAGTAAAAGCGATTTATCGATAAACTCCTTATTTAGTTCGCGAAGATCAAATCTGCAACTAACTTCTTCAATTTGCTGAGTGTCTTTATTAAAGTGTACGTGTATATCATTTTTGTCGCTATCACCAAAATTTTTTAGACTTTCAGTGCTCCAATTATTACCAAGAGCAGCAAATTCTTCTATTATCGGAAATAAATCAGATGTATATATATTCAAATCAGTCCACCAATCAACGTCTAACGCATCATCTATTTCATAGGCTTCTAAATTAGTTTTAAGACGGTTATCTTCATTTCCATGATCAATATAAAGTTTCATCGGGATGTGTTTGTACCGATTTAAAAGAGATACTCGAGGTATTAAAAATAAATTGAATTGCCAGCTAGCCATTTGCAGAATAATTTATTTACTTACGGTAAATGTAATTAAATTTTAGCCTTTCACTATTTCAACCACTTGTGTGTTATTTGTAGGGACATGATAATTAAAGCATCAAACAATTTTGATGCTTAATCAGTATTTTTAGCATCTTGCATAATTATAAACTGTACCGTGGATAATAAGATCAAACTACTCAAACAAAAACAAGCTGAAGCCCTTTTAGGCGGAGGCAAAATCCGGATAGAAAGTCAGCATAAAAAAGGAAAGCTTACCGCGCGCGAGCGTTTGCATTTTTTAATGGACGAAGGCTCGTTCCAAGAGATAGGGATGCTGGTAACGCACCGTTCTATTGATTTTGGGATGGAGAAAGAAAACTATCCCGGTGATGGTGTGATCACAGGTTACGGAACCATTAACGGTAGATTCGTTTATGCTTACTCGCAGGATTTTACTGTTTTTGGGGGATCATTATCCGAAACCCATGCTGAGAAGATCTGCAAGATCATGGATCTGGCTATTAAGAACGGTGCACCGGTAGTTGGTTTAAACGATTCAGGTGGAGCGAGGATACAGGAAGGTGTAAACTCCCTGGGCGGTTATGCGGATATATTTTACCGTAATACCATGGCATCAGGCGTTGTGCCACAGATCTCAGCTATTATGGGCCCCTGCGCGGGCGGCGCGGTATATTCTCCTGCTATTACCGACTTTATTTTGATGGTAGAGCACACTTCTTACATGTTTGTAACCGGTCCCAATGTAGTTAAAACAGTAACTCATGAGATAGTAACCTCCGAAGAATTAGGCGGAGCAACCACGCATGCCACCAAATCAGGAGTTACCCATTTTGCCTGCCCTAATGAAATCGCGGCGATCAATAATATAAAACAACTGCTAAGCTATATGCCGCAGAATTGTGAGGATAAAGCGCCCGCATTCCCTTACGATATACAAAATGAAACCCGCCCGGTTTTAAATACCATTATGCCCGAAAATGCTTCGCAACCCTATGATGTGCGCGAAGTAATTACCGAGGTGATTGATGCCGATAGCTTTTTAGAAGTTCATAAAGATTTTGCCGAGAACATTGTAGTTGGTTTCGCCCGGTTAGCTGGTCGTAGTATTGGGATTGTAGCTAATCAATCTGCATTTCTGGCTGGTGTGCTTGATATTCACTCGTCAACCAAAGGCGCTCGTTTTGTACGTTTTTGCGATAGCTTCAATATTCCTTTGTTAGTATTTGAGGATGTCCCCGGCTTCTTACCCGGCACAGATCAGGAGTGGAATGCCATCATCACCAATGGGGCAAAACTATTGTATGCTTTTTGCGAAGCTACCGTGCCCCGTATTACTGTAATCACCCGTAAAGCTTACGGTGGCGCTTATGATGTGATGAACAGCAAACACATCGGCGCTGATATGAACTTTGCCTGGCCCACTGCCGAAATCGCGGTAATGGGTGCTAAAGGCGCTGCCGAGATCATCTTTAAGCGCGAGATAAACGCCGCCGAAGACAAGGAGGCCAAGTGGAAAGAGATGGAACAGCTATATTCCGACACCTTTGCCAATCCTTACCGTGCTGCCGAGCGTGGTTTTGTTGATGAAGTGATAGTGCCAGAGGATACCCGTATTAAATTGATCCACGCGTTTAAAATGCTGGAAAACAAGGTGGTAAATAACCCAAGAAAAAAGCACGGCAATATTCCTCTGTAATATTAATCTCACAAACAAAATACAGCGATTATTTCCAGAACTTATATGTTAAATATTCGTTAAATAGCTAACGGATATATTTAAATTATTAGATTTATCCTAACCTATACATAGCTATGAAACTGAAATTTATCACTCTCGTGCTGCTGGTTTTTATCACCGGCATGGCTAACGCTCAAAATCTGTTAAAAGGTACTGTGGAAGAAACCGGCAGTACATTAAGGCTTAGTAATGTTTTTATTAAGGATGCCACCAACAACCAGCTAACCCTTACCGATAAAAATGGCAACTTCGTTATCAAATCGGCACCGAGCCATTTGTTAATATTTAACTCACCTGGTTATATCAGTGATACCCTGTACGTGGTTGATATGACCCCGAAAAAAGTTAAACTGCAAATATTAAGTATTGCCCTGCGCGAAGTAAAGATCAACGGGAGCCGCAGCAGCTTTGACCCTAAAGAAGAATACCCCGAAGTTTACCAAAAAAGCAAAGTATACGTATTATCGCCAAGCAGCTGGTTCAGTAAGGACTCCCGCGATGCCCGGCGCCTGAAACGTTATTTTGCCATGGAGCAGGAAGAACAGGAAATTGATAATGTATTCAATGCAGCTTACGTAAGCAGCCTGGTGCCATTGCGTGGCCAGGACCTGGAAGACTTCATGACCCTTTATCGCCCTTCATACGCTTTTGTACATAGCAATACCACCCAAACAATGGCAGTTTACATAGCCGATAGCTACAAAAAGTTTAAAGCCCTGCCGCCTGATAAGCGTAAGTTGCAAAGGCTTAATACCGATCAATAATACTGGAATTGTTAAATAAATAAAAAAGGGTGTCCATATAGATACCCTTTTTTATTTCCTATAAATGATGATTAAGCATCTTCATAATTTCGCCGAAACCTTGTTGGCTTTTGGGTTTTGTATCGTTTTCCCCAGTTGTCAAAACTACCTGAGGCTGCCATGGTACACATGATAATAAAAAACGCCATCATTATAACCACAAATACGTGTAGTGCTTCAATTAGTATATGATGCATAATTATTAAAATTAGTTCATATACTGGTATGCAATTACTACGCCTTAATTGGTTATATAGGTCCTTTAATTAAATTTTGAGTTAAATATTTATTTAAATAAATAAAAAATGCAAATAAGTGATTAAAAAGTGTATGCTGTGCTATACAAAACCGGGTAGGTCTTATTAACATGCTGATTAAGGGGGCTGTTACTTTCGCAGGTATGTGACAATAGTGGTGCCCGGCGCTAAAATGGGATATTCCAGTTCCAGTAATGGTAGCCAAATCTGAACAAAAAATATGCTCCGAAAACAATCAAAAAGCCTATGAGCCACAACATCATGCTCGAGGTCTCATTGCCAACCTTTTTGGTATACTTGATGTATTGGCGCTCAGTCAGCCTTTCCTGGCGTTCCACAGTATAGCCACCATCCTCCATAAAAACAATACCTTCAAAGGTAATACGGTACCGGCCTGGGGTGAGTACTTCAATGTGATGATCGTTCGCCAGTATTTTCAGTATGGCACTCAAGTCTTTAGGCGTAAGAGCTCCTGGATTGGTAAGCTCCACATAGCCCGCTATATTGCCGGTGGTAAGTTCAGTATCAGAGTGATTCTTCAGATACCCCAGTACCACATCCATTTTTTCGCTTGGCTTTAAATATTTCATAAATAGGTGAATAATACTGAATCCGCCACACAACCAGGACCGATTACTTCACCATTACCAATTACTGTACCACGATACTCTCATTAAAAGAAAATTATAGATAAAATTACTCCAAAAACTGGCTGTTTCAGGCCTCAAATAGGTCTAAATACCTGTTTTAACTTCAACTTTTTATTAAAAATTATCTTTTTTAAGCTGATTTTGCCCCTTCAAAGCACCTTTTTTTGCCCTTTTTGATGAGAAATATTGGAAAGACGTCACCTTTTTAATTATATTCGTTAAGCCTTAACACATGCCAAAGCCATACATCTTAACATTGCCGTATATAGTATTTTTTGTTTCATTACGGTTGTTGCTGTTACTCTCATTTCATAAATCCTAAACCTTAAAAATCATGAAAAAATTAATTCCAACCATTTGCACATTGCTCATAGTAGTGTTTGCCTTATGGAAATGCAGTTCCACACCCCAGCATGCCAACGGTTCTTATGTAAAACTCGGTAGCCTGCCTGCTGATGTGTTGCCTTGCTGCACCGTTAACCAGGATACCTTTAAAAACTGGTTCGTGGGCGGGAAAGTTACCGCTGGCGGTATGGTTACACCAGCCAACAGCGTTGCCTTTCCGCATAATAACAATTGCGATTTTTACCGTTGGTCAGAGCACATGTTCCTTTGGATCACCTCGCCGGATAAAAACAGCACAGTAATGGGCTCTTCTGTATTTTATAATGTATCCGTTTCCGACTCCGGTAAGCGCGTATTGTTGCAAAACAATCTGAACTTACCTTTACAAATGACCAGTCATCTTAACAAAGTTGGTCCTGACGGGCTACCTGTAGTCAGGGACAATAAAGGCCGCTTGTTCGAAGTAGAACCATCGCCTCTGAAAAATGCCCCGGTGAAGGACAGCGCAGGCAAAACTGTACTGGTAGATCATGTTATACCGGGCTTAAAAGGCAAATTTTTATTTGTAGATAAAGCAGGTAACACCATTAAACATCCCGAAGCAATTATTGCCCATACCAACAGCCAAAGCATTATTGTGCACAGGTTTTTAACGATCAATAAAAAGTTTATCTTTTTGGATGTCAACGGTAACCAGGTACAATCCGAACAAGGGCAGGCAACAGGCGATGTGCTGATGTCGCAAAATGGCTCGCTGGTATATTACCTTACCATGGTTAATGACGTATACGCCTATTATCTAACTATGCGGAAAAACCTTCTTGGCGTGTCGTCAAATTTCCCTACCACCGCTAAGGAACGCGATGCCATTTGCACATATGCACGTTCTCACGGCAAAACCTTGCCCGACTCCAACGCGCTAGCTATTGAATTAAAATCATCATGGGTAGAGGCCAGCTCCCTTCCCGATACCACCGGTGCGGGCTATATCACCATCAGAGCCGATATACAGCAATATGATACCACAAGTAA
>JABDDX010000095.1 GCA_013287375.1 Bacteroidota bacterium
AGAGGCCTGGCACCACTGTCCGCTGGCACATATCCAATCGGTGAGCAAGGGCGGCAGTCAGTTATTCGATCACCTGATGGTATTTGAAAACTTCCCCCTGCAAATAGAAAACCAGGAGGTAGAGTTTAATGCCGAAGTACAGGAAATTTTCGAATCCAACCATTATAATCTAACCATATTTATCTATCCTGGCGAAAATCTAAAAATTCAATTCATATATGACGCTAATAAATATGATGAAAATGTAATAAAATCCTTCCCGGAATACTTTGAAAGTGTGATCAATCAGGTTATTACTAACATAGATCAAAGTGTAGAAACGATTGAACTGCTTACAGACGGTGAAAAACAGGAAGTGTTTAACCAAATAACAAAATATGAGGCACATCCGCTTATGCTAAGCGATACGATGCCGGCCTCTTATCACCAGGAGCGTTTATGGTTCATTGATAAATTTGAGTCGGGATACTTGTATAAAGCAAGTCCGGTTTACCATAATATGCCTTTGATCTTAAATTTAGAGGGCGATGTTAATTATGATTTGCTTGAGAAGAGCTTACAAAAGGTAATCAACAAATACCAAATTCTTCGTACTCAAATTATAACTGTAAATGAAAGGCCATTACAGCGGGTAGCAAAAGCAATTAATATTACTTTACAATTAACAGATGTAGCGTCAACAGGATATCCGGCAGAAACTATTATTGACGAGTTTATAAATACACCATTTAAACTTGATGAAACCCTTGTAAGGGCATCATTACTTAAAAAGGCAGACAATAAATATGCTTTAATACTGGTTATGCACCACATACTTGCCGACCGGCCGTCAATGGTTATGCTGGCGAGTGAAATACTATCTGTATATGATTCATTTTTAACAGGTAACCAGAATAACGAAACCACTCTAACTTTACCTTACCAGGCATTTGCATTATGGCAGAAAGAAGCATTTGAAAAATTGGAGCCGCAGCTACTCGGCTATTGGCGAAAACAGTTAGGTAATGAAATTAAACCTTTAGAAATACCAACCGATCGTCAAAGGGTGGCTGTACATATTTATAAGTCTTCTTCTTCAAATGTTTCCATTCCAAAAGCATTAACGCAAAAAGTAAAAGCGCTGGCAGATAAGGAGGGGGTAAACATCGGTGTGTTTTTAATGGCAACATTTAAAGTATTGTTGTACAAATATGCTGGCCACGAAGAAATTGTAATAGGAACAAGTGCAAGCAACAGGCAACAGCATACGGCTAATCTTATCGGCCCTGTTTCTAATTTAATTGTTATCAGAAGCAATGTAATGCCTGATGCTGATTACAGTACCTATTTGCATGAGTTAAACAGCATTTATAAAGATGGTTTGCATCATCAGCAAATGCCTTTTGATAAACTGGTAACCAAATTGGCGCCTAAAAAAGACATGAGCCGCACAGCATTGTTTGATGTGCTCTATCAATATGAAGATGCCATAAAAGATCTGCCTGCCATAACTGGCCTCAGGGCGTATATTGAGGACGTTAACTTAGGGCATGGTAAATACGACATCAATTTGTTTTTACAAGGCGCGGATGATCAGATTAATGGAAAGCTAGTATACAATCAGGAGTATTTTAATGCAGGCACTATTGAAGCATTTATTAACCATTACCTGAATTTGTTGGAACAGGTTTGTGAAAACCCAACAGTATCAATAGCTGCTTTAAATCCAGTTGGTGCCGAAGAGCAAAGCGAAATTTTAAAAACGCTGGACAATTCTCAGGTAGATTATCCGAAAGAAAAAACCGTAGTTGATCTTTTTGAACAGCAGGTTCAGGCCACACCTGATAAAGTTGCTGTAAGTTTCCAGGGAGAGCATATTACTTATGCCGAACTAAATAAAAAGGCTGAAAAGTTAGCCTGGTTGTTACAGCAAAAAGGGGTAAACGCGAATCAGATTATTGGGTTATTTACTGAACGATCTATCGAAACGGTAATTGGAATGCTGGCTATTATAAAAGCAGGCGGTGCTTATTTACCTCTTGATATCGATTATCCGGCAGAACGCATCAACTATATTATTAAGGATAGCGGCATCAGCCTGATGTTAACTACCGGTAATCTGTTAGATAAGATCGATCATGAAATAGAAAGCATTTGCATTGAAAGTGCCGACCAGATCGTTCCATCGGGGCAATCACTCAAACTGGCCGCACCGGCTGATCTGTGCTATATTATTTACACATCAGGCACCACCGGTAACCCGAAAGGAGTAATGGTTGAACATCGTAACGTTGTGCGCTTATTATTTAATGATGCCTTTCAATTTAATTTTAACGAAGATGATGTATGGACAATGTTCCATAGCCATTGCTTTGACTTTAGTGTATGGGAAATGTATGGCGCATTGCTATTTGGCGGGCGTGTAATTATTATCCCGAAGGTGAAAGCTATCGATACCAGGGGATTTTTAAAGCTTTTAAAAGATGAAAAAGTTACCGTGTTAAACCAAACGCCAAGTGCTTTTTATAATCTGATAAAAGAAGAGCTTGCATTGCCGACCAATGACCTTCACTTAAAGTATGTCATATTTGGTGGCGAGGCCTTGTTTCCAGCTAAATTAAAAGGATGGTACAACAAGTACCCCGATGTGCAGCTAATAAACATGTTTGGTATAACCGAAACTACTGTACACGTTACCTATAAAGAGATAGGAAGTTACGAAATTGATAATAACATCAGCAACATTGGTAAGCCTATCCCAACCTTATCCGTTTACATTTTAGATGAGCATAAAAATATCGTTCCAAAAGGTGTATCGGGTGAATTGTATGTTGGTGGTGCTGGTGTATCACGAGGATACTGGGGTAAGGAAAAGCTGACCAACGAAAAATTTATAGCTAACCCATTTAAGGCTGGTGAGAGACTATACAAGTCGGGTGATGCAGCGCGGATCCTTGATTCAGGCGATATAGAATATATAGGCCGTATCGACAACCAGATCCAGCTTAGGGGCTTCAGGATTGAGCTTGGCGAAATTGAAAGCCGCCTTGCGGAACATGATGAGATTGAAAAAGCGGTAGCGATACTAAAAACGCAGGATGAAAACAATTACATAGCTGCCTATTATGTTGCCAATCAACCTATATCAACTACAAAATTAAGGCAGTTCCTTACTGATAAATTGCCTGATTACATGGTTCCTTCATACATCATTCATCTTACGCAACTGCCTTTAACAGCTAATGGTAAGCTTGACAGAAGTGCATTGCCAAATCATGAAGTGACAATTGACAGTGATTTTGAAAAAGCGCAAAATGATATCCAGCAGCAACTCATTTCCATATGGTCTGATGTGCTGCAGGTTGAAGAAGATAAGATCAGTGTTAACATTAACTTTTTTGAGTTAGGCGGTCACTCCATTAACATCATTAAACTTAATAACAAGATCAATGAACTTTTTGGTGTTGAAATAGCCATTGCAGAGATGTTTAGGCTGCCAACTATAAAAATGATTGAAGAGCATATAAGAAAAGGCGACGTGGGCCTGAAACATATTCAGCGAAACGTAACAGAGACTATAGATGAAGCAATGGCAAATTTAAACCTACTGGGCACATTTACAAATAATTGATACAATGCAAAATTATACCGGATTAGAGGTAGCCATCATTGGAATGGCAGGAAAGTTTCCTGGAGCAGGAAACATAAACGAGTTCTGGGAAAATATAAAGAGCGGTGTTGAGTCAGTTGCTTTTTACTCAGATGAAGAACTGCTAGCAAGTGGCATCGATCAGCAAACGTTAAACAACCCAAGCTATGTAAAGGCGAATGCGTTTTTAAATGGCAAAGATTTTTTTGATGCTGAATTTTTTAACTATCGCCCGGAAGAGGCAAAATTAATGGATCCGCAGATGCGCCTGTTTCACCAATGTGTATGGGAAGCGCTTGAGGATGCCGGCTGTAACCCTCGCGATAGTAAAAACAAAATAGGGCTTTTTGCCGGTTCTGCCACTAATTCAAACTGGGTTATTTATTCCGAATTAATGAACAGGGAAGGCGGGGTTGATGATTTCACCCTATCTCAGCTTAATAATGCGCGTTATGTTGCTTCAAAAGTAGCTTACTGCCTCGACTTTAAAGGTCCTGCTGTTTTAATGGATACAGCTTGCTCATCATCACTGGTAAGTATGCAGTATGCTTGTAAAAGCTTGCTTCTGGGCGATTGCAATATTGCGCTGGCGGGCGGTGTATCAGTAAACAATAAATCTGCAGAGGGTTATTGGTATGCGGATGGTATGATCCATTCACAGGATGGCCATTGCCGCACATTTGATAATGAAGCGAGTGGTACCGTAGGCGGCGAAGGCGCTGCCGTAGTAGTGCTAAAACTGCTTAAAAATGCAATTAAAGATAAAGATCATATCTGGGCCATAATTAAAGGCGGCGGTATTAATAACGACGGGCACAGCAAGGTTAGTTTCACAGCCCCTTCGGTTGACGGCCAAACGGAGAGTGTCATGATGGCACAAAAGTGGGCAAAGGTTGAACCGGAAAGCATCTCTTATATCGAAACTCATGGCACCGCCACAAAATTAGGCGACCCTATTGAGGTTGAAGCCTTAAAACGGGCTTTTGGCAAAAGCGATAAAAAATACTGCGCTTTAGGTTCGGTTAAAGCAAATATAGGTCATTTGGATTCAGCAGCCGGCGGTGCCGGTATTATAAAAGCTGCTATGGCTTTAAAGCATAAACAAGTACCGCCTTCAATCAATTTTAAACAACTTAGTTCTAAAATTAATATCGACAACACTCCTTTTTACATTAATACCGAATTAAGAAACTGGGAGCATGGTAATTATCCGCTAAGAGCCGGAGTAAGCTCGTTTGGGGTTGGTGGTACTAATGCACACCTGATATTAGAAGAGGCTCCGAATGCAGCTCCATCTTCCGCAAGCAGGACACAGCAAATGTTATTGTTTTCTGCAAAAGATGCCTGGGCGCTGCAACAAAATATAGATCGGTTTAAATCATACTTAAAATTCGGCAATAAAACAGCGCTGCAGGATATTGCTTACACGCTGCAAACAGGCCGTGTAGCTTTTCCATACAGGGCGGGTTTGATTTGTAATACCGATGCTGATGTGAATACATTATTCGATCAATCAGAAATAAAATACAATGATTTGCCGGTTGAAGAGAAGTCCACACCGGAAGTGGTTTTTATGTTTCCGGGTCAGGGCGCGCAATATGTAAATATGTGTGCCGGCCTTTACCATAACGAACCTTTGTTTAAAGAAAAAGCAGACCAATGCTTAGAATTGATACAAAAACAAAGCGGTAAGAATTTAAAAGAAATATGGTTTAGCGATAGTATTGATAGCGAAACTATTAATGCTACTCAATTTACACAACCCCTACTTTTTACAGTTGAATATGCACTTACATCCCTGCTGATGAATTGGGGTATATATCCTGATCGGATGATTGGGCACAGCCTTGGCGAATATGTGGCCGCCTGCATCAGCGGTGTCTTTTCTTTAGAAGATGCAGTGATGCTGGTAACAAAAAGAGCCGAACTGATGCAGGAAGTTGCACCGGGTGCCATGCTCGGCATTTCCATCGCGGAAGATGTTTTGAAAACCTTGCTTGCCGATTTCCCGCAGCTTTCAATAGCGGCGGTTAACAGTACACAACAATGTGTAGTAGCAGGCGAAAAAAATATCATCGCCGCGTTTAAGGCCTTTGCGGAACAGCAAGGCTATACAACCAGGCACATCCATACTTCACACGCCTTTCATTCAGCTATGATGGACGTGGTGCTTGAAAAATTTAAAGCGGAACTACTGAAAGTTAGTTTAAATAAACCTGTAATTCCATTTATCTCCAACCTTACCGGCAAAGAAGCTTCGGTTGAAATGGCTACAGATGTAAACTATTGGGTTAATCATTTAAGAAATACTGTAAAGTTTGCCGACGGTGTGGAAACATCGATAAAAAAAGAAAATACATTGTTTATTGAGCTTGGCCCTGGCCGTACTTTGAGTACCAACGTGCGCAATAACAGAAAGTTTGGTACCGGCCATCAGGCGCTTCAATTAGTTAGGGGTGTTAAAGAAACCGCGGATGATTTACAGTATTTATTATCAGGCATAACACAATTATGGCTTAAAGGTATAGAGCCCGATTGGACGGCTTTTTATACCAACGAAGAGAGGTGCAAGGTTTCATTGCCGACCTATTCATTTAAAAATATCAGTTATCCGGCTATGGTAAATGTGCGCAATATCATGTTATCATTACTTTCCGGCGAAAATGCAGTATCAGCTTCTGCTGAAATAAGCAAATGGGCTGAAAACCATAATGCCCCTGCGAATAATGGTGATACATTCACAACGTTAACAACATCGCCGGAAGAGCAAGTTTCTGAAACAGAACTACAGTTACTCAAACTTTGGCAGGCATTTTTTGGAAAAACGGCTATCAGTATAAACGATAACTTTTTTGATATAGGGGGCGATTCATTAAAGGCAACCACCTTAATTGCCCGCATTAACAAAGCAAATGCTGTGGGTTTATCTATCGGTGATCTTTTCCAGAATCCGACCATAAAAAAACTAAGCGATTACATACAAATCGCAAAGAATAATACAATTGATTTAGAAAATACAAGTATTCAACCTGCGGTGATAAAGGAATATTATTCGTTAAGTGCGGCACAAAAGCGTTTATACTTTTTGCATGAACTCGATAAAGGCTCGCTGGCGTACAATATGCTTACTGCATTCAAATTAAAAGGTTCTTTAGATAAGGACAGACTTATTAATGCAGTAAACAAACTTGTTGCCACATACGAGGTGCTGCGGACAACTTTCGCCATTATTAATCACGATGTTGTGCAAAAAACAGCTCAGCATATAACCCTGGATATAGAACAATATTCGGCATCATCAACAGCGTTAGATGCTGTTGTTAACAAATTTATGCGCCCTTTTGACCTACAAAATGGCCCTTTGATCAGAGTTGGAATAATAGAAGCGGGAACGAACGAACATGTGCTTGTTGTTGATACCCATCATATCATATCTGATGGAATATCACAGGGGGTATTCATAAAGGCGCTTACTGAATTATATGCCGGTAATCAAATTGACGGACCGCAACTACATTATAAAGACTATGCTGAATGGCAGCAAAACCAGGTAAACCTGCTTGAACAGAAGTCATTCTGGTTTAATGAATTTTCAGGAAACTACCCTGTACTTGAGTTACCGATTGATAACAAACGGCCTAATTTTAAAAGTTATGAAGGTGATACCATCGCCTTTGATATCCCAGCCGACGAATTTGCCGGGCTTAAGGAATTTGCAGCTAAAGAAGGAGTGACTGTTTACATGTTCATCCTGGCCGTATACAATATTTTACTAAGTAAACTAACCAATCAGGATGATATTATAATAGGTACCACTGTTTCCGGCAGGCAAAGTGCAGCGCTGGAAAACATGATGGGTATGTTTGTAAACACGCTTCCTATCCGCAATTATCCAACGGCAGATATCGGTTTTAGTGCGTTTCTGCAGCAGGTAAAAGCAAAGGTTTTGGCTTGTTTTCAAAACCAGTCCTATCAATACGAGGACCTGGTGGATGAGTTAAGAGTAAAAAGAACTACTGACCGTAACCCGCTTTTTGATGTGCTGTTTACGTACCAGCGTTTGGATGAAGCTAAAGTTGAAGCAGATGGCGTCATATTTGAACCCTATCCTTCAACCCATAACTTGTCGCAATTTGATCTTACTTTATGGGGACTTGAGCTTAACGGCCAGTTAACCTTCCGTTTTGAATATTGTACAGCGTTATTTAAAAAAGAATCGATCCAAAACTTTATTGGCTATTTTAAAAGCATACTAAGCAGCGTGCTTGCTGAGCCTGAGGGCATTGTCGGAAATATTGCAATACTGCAGGGCGAAGAACGCATCAAAGTACTGGACGCGTTTAATCAAACCAAAAGGGATTATAAGTTCGGCGAAACAATTCATGGTTTATTTGAAAAAGCCACCGCGGATTATCCAAATCAGGCAGCAGTAAATTTTGAAGGAGGCATACTTTCCTATCAGCAGCTTAATGAAAAGGCAAATCAAATAGCACATAAACTATGTGCATCAGGCGCTCAGCCCGGAGACGTGGTAGGCTTGTTGCTTTCCCGCTCGCACGAGTTAATTGTTGCATTACTGGGAATATTGAAAGCTGGTTGCGCTTATTTACCTATCGACCCGGAATATCCTGCCGAGCGCATCCGCTATGTAGTTAACAATACTGAGCTCAATTATATGCTCACACAGCCCGAGCTTAAAGGCATCTGCTATCAGCTGGGTTCAGGGGTACAGGTAATTGATGTTACAGATAAAGAGTTAAATGATGAACCCGTAACTAATCCATCAATTATAATTCCACCCCATTCACTTGCCTATGTGATATATACTTCAGGTTCAACAGGTTTGCCTAAGGGCGTGATGGTTACGCATAACAATGTAGTAAACTTTATATATGGTATCATCGAAAAAATACCGTTCAAGCCAGGTGATACCATTTTATGTCTCACAACGGTATCGTTCGATATTTTTGTTTTGGAGACCCTGCTGCCATTGGCGACGGGCTTGCAAATAGTAATGGCAAGCGCTGATGATCAGCGCGACGCGATGGCATTGGAATGCCTTATCGCAGGCCAAACAGTAAACATGCTGCAAATGACGCCATCTCATTTAAGGATGTTATTATCCGGGGGAGATGGCGAAACGGTATTGAAAAAGGTAAAAGCAGTTATGATTGGCGGCGAAGCATTTCCCGCTGATTTGCTTAAAGAGTTACAAGGAGTTTATTCCGGCAACATCTACAATATGTATGGCCCAACCGAAACTACGGTATGGTCAACAGTACAAAATTTAACAGGCGCCGCTATTATTGATATTGGTAAACCGATAAGTAATACCGTAATCCGTATCCTTAATGATAACCAGCAATTACAGCCAATAGGCATAGCAGGTGAATTATATATAGGGGGCGATGGAGTGAGTAAAGGATACTGGAATAATGAAGCATTGACACAAGAGCGGTTCATTGCCGATCCTTATACTGAAAGTGCGCAACTTTACCGCACCGGCGATATTGCAAGGTGGCTTCCGGATGGAAATATTGAATGTTTAGGTCGGGCTGATAATCAGGTTAAGCTTCGCGGTTTCCGGATAGAGTTAGGAGAAATTGAAAGCAAACTAGCTCAATTTGAAGGCATAGAAGAAGCGGTTGTATTATTAAAGATGAGCGATGGCGAAGGGTATTTGGCCGGTTACTATCGCGCAGAAGAAACAATAGATGCCGCCGAATTACGAGAGCATTTATTAGACTGCCTGCCGTACTACATGGTTCCTTCAATTTATATGCATCTGGATACATTTCCGCTTACACCAAACGGTAAGCTTGATCGTAAATCTTTTCCTGATCCTGAATCACAATTATCAGAAATAAATTTCAAGTCACCCGAAAATCAAACCCAAATAACATTAACTGAGCTTTGGGCCGAGGTTTTAAAACTGGATGCGCAGGCAATAAGCATCAATCAAAACTTTTTTGAGCTGGGCGGCCATTCGCTGCGTGCTATGGTGCTAATAAATAAGCTCAATCAGCTTTTTAATATCGAATTACCGCTGAGGGTGCTTTTTGATAAGCAAACAATTGAAAATTTAGCCGACTACATTATAGCTGCCGGTTTAACAGATGACAATACTGTTCTTAACGAACAGTCAATTGAAATTACATTATGAAAGCAGATGAATTTATAACCTGGCTTAGAAAAGAGCATAGCATTTTGCTTTCTGCCGAAAATGGCGAGCTTAAAGTAAAGGGCGATGCAAAATCTCTTACGCCTCATATTATTGAACAGATAAAATCGCGTAAAGCGGATGTACTTGATTTTTTTGCAGCGTTAAAACCTGCAGCGGATCAAATTATTCCGGCAGTAGCGGTTAAAGCTGCATATGAATTATCAGCTGCTCAAAAACGCGTATTTCATGCCAGCCAGTTCAACAGTACTTCAACTGTTTACAACATCCCTACCGGGATAGAACTGCGTGGAAAAATTGATGAAGATAAACTGGCAATAGCATTTAAGCAATTAATTGATCGCCATGAAAGTTTGCGGACATATTTTGAATTAACAGATGATGGCCCGGTACAAAAAATAGTTGAACACGTAAATTTTTCAATCTCACGCTTCAAAGCCGCAGGAAAAGCGCTTGAAGATATCATTAGTGACTTTGTTCACCCTTTTAACCTTTTTGAAGCCCCGTTAATTAGGGTTGGATTATTTGAGATTGGTGAAGAACATTATATACTCATCATTGATCTGCATCATATTATTGCCGATGGCTCATCAGTAAATATATTGATCAATGAGCTGATCACATTATACACAGGCGGCTTTTTGCCTGGTATGGGCTTACAATACAAGGATTTTGCAGAGTGGCAGCAAACAGATTTGCTGAAAGAAAAACTGCTTCTGAAAAAAGATTTTTGGATGAGCGAGTTTTCAGGTGATATCGAGCCATTGCAACTGCCTGTTGATTTTGAATATCCTGCTATAAAAAGCTATAACGGCGGTGCTGTTGAATTTGAACTGGACGAAAACATAATTGCGAAATTAAAAGAACTGGCTGCCAAAGAAGGTGTAACATTATATCATCTTTATCTGGCTGTTTACAATGTGTTTATTGCCAAAATCAGTAATCGGGAAACTGTAGTTATCGGTAGTTCAAATGCCGGACGAAACCACAACTCGCTGCAAGATATTATCGGAATGTTTGTAAACACGCTTCCGATAAAGAACTCGGCACAGGGTGATCTTAGCTTCCGGGAATTCGTGGGCAATGTTAAGGACAAGGTGTTTAAAGTGCTCGAAAATCAAGAATATAGTTATGCTGATTTAATAAATGATTTAAAAATAGAAAGAGATCCCGCAAGGAATCCACTGTTCGACGTGGTTTTTGAATATCAAAATAACAGCGAAACCGAAATTCAACTTTCGGATGCATCCTTAAAGCCACTTAATGTAAAGCGCGACACTTCTAAATTCGATCTTACATTAACAGTGGC
>JABDDX010000096.1 GCA_013287375.1 Bacteroidota bacterium
GTTATAAATAAAAAAAGCCAATTGGATATTCCAATTGGCTTTCTCGTTATTAATTCTTTTTTTATTATTGACCTGAATTTAAATCTTCCAGGCTAACTTTTTCAAAATCGCTGCCGATTGCATAAGTGCCAGCTGGTGCTTTACCTTCGGTTACACTTTTAATAGTGATGTTTATTTCCTGGCCTTGTTGGAAAGAAGTGTATTGGATAGGAAATCCGCCTGCGGCGGCATAATAAGGTGCTATAGCCGATTGCGGAACGCTTATATCATTGGTGATCCATAAATCATAGCTTTTGCCGCTTTTAGCTTCTTTGGCGATCACTTTTTTGCAGTTAAACCCTGAAATTACTTTGGTTTCAGCCGTTGGTGTAAAAGTGAATGACGGTAAGCCTGCAAAAGCTTGCTCTATTTCAGCAGCAGAGGCAATTCCTGCCTTTTTTAAGCCAGCAACCGGAATATTCAGTATAATAGCAAAGTAATCACGTTTGGCATCAGATAGTATTTTTACGTTTCCTGCACCAAAAGTTATTACGCTTGCTGATGAATCAGGTGTGAAATACGAGTTAACAGTTGCCGGGTTACCCCTTAATTCTGTATCGTAGGAAGCGTAGCCTTCTTTATAAACTTTTTGAGCGCTTGCATTAATAAGGGTACCTACTGTTAAAGCGATGCTTAATGCGGTTCCTAATACTTTATTATTCATAGTTTTTTAGATTTTAAACCAATTTAGGGATTTGTTTATTGAAACCAAATCTTTTTATTTTTTAATTAGATACGGCGATGAGCGCTTTGTTACGCTTCAACAAAATAAAATTTGCCGCAGGCCACTTAGTTTGCTGAAATTGATTTACAAATCTGTCGCTGTTTGCCGCGCTTACAAGCAATTGTTGATAGGTATAGTTTTTATTGATGTTATTAAAATTGCTGTATGGATTACCGGTGATGTAAATATAATCGGCTGTTAGTTTACTGTTTAATATGCAATTACTTACTGATTTATCAAATAGCAAGATCCGCTTATCAAAAAACTGGATGAGGTTTGATCGTTTCAAAGCGTAATTACTGTTGATATTCTGTTTTGGGTTGTAAATGGTAACGTCTGTTAGCTTGCAGCTATCCAAATAAGGCTGGATAGAATAGCTGTAATTTTTATTGGTGTCGCTAAGATCTGATAGTACAATTGCCTGGTTGCCGTTTCTCATGACTATACCCATATGGCTGCGCATATTTAAAAAGGTTATGGAATGTGTATTTGCTGATGTGATTTTTTTGTAGCTAAAGCTGATGCTAAGCAATAACAGGCAACAAAGGCTTAATCGTAATAGCCACAGTTTTCTATCGTATAAAAAGTAGAATAGACTGATTATCATCGCGTATAGCAAAAGATATTCAGCTGTATTTAGCCAGATTTTGTTGATGGTTGATAGGGGGAATTGTTCAATAGCCGATAAGCCCTTATTCATAAACAGGATGGTTTTTTCCAAGATCCATCCGAGGTATTGGGAGATAAAAGCTATCTGCGGTAGCAGTAAATAAAGAAGCCCGGTATACATGATGATGGTGGCGGGAATAATAACCAAAACATTACTCACCAGAAAATAAACAGGGAACTGATGAAAATAAAAAGCGCTAAGTGGGAAAGTGATAATTTGCGCGGCGATGGAAACAGAGCATATCGCCCATAATTTATCGGCGAATTTATTTTTGAATTTGAACCAATTGTAAACTATCGGCCTTAATACAATTAATCCGCCAACGGCTAAAAAGGCTAATTGAAAACCGACTTCGGTAATTAAATAAGGATCATACAAAAGCAATACAAACGCAGAGAATGCCAGTATATTAAGCGTATTGATGTAGCGGTTATAGGTTTTACCGATCACAATCATACTCACAACCAACACCGCGCGGCATATGGCAGGCGAAAAGCCCGTGAGCAGGGCGTAATACCATAAAACACCTATAATGATTATTGCCCGTACTACTTTGCCGTATTTGTGTCGGCTTAAAAAACTTAGGGCGTAAGTCAGCAGGAAGTAGATTATGGCGACTTGTGAGCCGGAAACGGTTAGTACGTAAACGGTACCTGTACTGGAATAGGCTTGCAGTACATCGTCGCTTAAATCTGCCCGGTAGCCCAGGAGCATGGTTGACGCCACTGCAATGGCATCGGGGTTATGCATGTTGGCTTTGAGCTTTTTGACTAATTGTTGCCTTAGTTTTAATGCATAGGCAACAATGGGATTTCCTGCATCATGGGCCAATACCGCATATTTATGACCGTATAAAAACGATTGGTAATAGATGTTTTGATGGGCTAAATATTGCTTGTAATTAAACTCCGCAGGGTTAAATGGTGGGTCGACGAGGGTGTAATTTGTGGGGATGAGTACTTCATCGCCATAAGCGAGTGTTCGGGCGAGACTATCTTTTAAGGTCACTAATAGCGTGCCGCTGGTTGTTGTTTTATTGCCCTTGTTTATGCTTTGCTCTACCTTGGCGGTAAACCGGATTAATCCATCTTTTAAGACAGGTTCGTTGTTAATCCTGATAATGGCGAATTGTGCAGGGGATTTCGAGAAATTGTTTGGGCGGTTTAATTCGCCGTAATTGGCTATGCTGATCCAGCCGAAAATAAATAATATTAGGTTGATGAGTATGCCACCAAGCCATCTTACTTTATAAATATTGAGTTTTTTATAGGTGATATTCAGGGTGATGAATACTATGCTTAGTGTAAACAGTAGAATTAACAGGATGGATATTTCTACAGATTGGGTGAGGTTTAACCCAAAGGTTATCCCCATTAAAAAAGGTATCAGTAAAATAACAAAAGGGATTTCGCCTTTGTGATTTGCTATCATTGTGATTTTGGTTTATACTCTTTGTCATTCTGAGCATAGCGAAGAATCTTCTTCGATTTGCAAAATTCGACTTGCTGCTTTTAGAAGATTCTTCACTCCGTTCAGAATGACAAGAGGGAATAAAGATAGTTTTTCGCGGAGAAATTACAACTGGTCGCGTACTTCTAGCAGGAATTTTTTTATGTTTTCGAGGGAATCGATCACACGTTGGGTTTCTTTGGTTTCACCGGAATTGTTTTTGAGGTGATCCTTGGCACCATTAAGCGTATAGCCTTTATCGCGTATCAGGTGGAAGATGATCTTTAGGTTCTCGATATCTTCGGGGGTGAAATAACGGTTGCCTTTTTTGTTCTTTTTGGGTTGAAGAACATCAAATTCTTTTTCATAAAACCTTATCAACGATTGATTAACATCAAACATAGCCGATACTTCACCCATGGTGTAGTACATCTTGCTGATCTCGCGTTCTTTGTAAGGCATGTACAAATATATTATTAATTGATGTGCAATAAGAAACAGGTGTGAAATTATGTATAGTAAATGCACAAAATTTCACACTTTTGCAATTGTGGTAATACACAAAATTACACAAAATTATACATGACCGCTACCCAGATACGCCAGGCTTTTTTAGATTTTTTTGCTGCTAAAGGACATACTATTGTGCCTTCAGCGCCTATTGTTGTTAAGGATGACCCAACCCTGATGTTCACCAATGCAGGGATGAACCAGTTTAAGGCTATTTTTTTGGGCGAAGAGCCAGCGAAGTTTCCACGCGTAGCGGATACACAACGTTGTTTGCGGGTATCGGGCAAGCATAACGATTTGGAAGAGGTGGGTATCGATACCTATCACCATACCATGTTCGAAATGCTGGGTAACTGGAGTTTTGGTGATTACTTTAAAAAGGAAGCCATCGACTGGAGCTGGGAACTACTGACTAAAGTTTACAAATTAGATAAAGACCGCCTGTACGTTACCTATTTTGAAGGTGATGAAAAAGAAGGACTTGCAAAAGATACCGAAACCTACAATTTGTGGAAGCAATATGTAGATGAGGCGCATATCCTCCCGGGCAATAAAAAAGATAACTTTTGGGAAATGGGTGAGACAGGTCCATGTGGACCGTGTTCGGAGATTCATTTTGATAGTCGCCCTGATAATGAACGCAAGGAAGTTAGCGGTGCTGTTTTGGTAAATGCCGACCATGACCAGGTAATTGAGATATGGAATAATGTTTTTATGCAGTTTAACCGTCTGAAAGATGGCTCGCTGCAACCATTGCCTGCACAACATGTGGATACAGGTATGGGATTTGAGCGTTTGGTGAGGGTGCTGCAAGGGAAAACATCAAACTATGATACTGATGTTTTTCAGCCAATGATCCAGTTCATTGCGGAGAAATCAGGCAAAAAATATAATAGTGCCGCTAAACCCGGCGATAATGATTGGAGCGAAGCTGTTGCGATGCGTGTAATGGCTGACCATATCCGCGCGATCAGCTTCGCCATATCCGATGGACAATTGCCATCCAATAATAAAGCAGGTTATGTAATACGTCGTATTTTACGCAGGGCAGTTAGGTATCAGTATCAATATTTAGGCTTTAAAGAACCGTTTTTTAAATCAATTAGTGCCTTTGCTGGCGGAACAGTTTAAGGGGGTGTTTGATGAGTTGTATACGCAGAAGGATTTTGTGCAGAAGGTGATTTTGGAAGAGGAAACGAGCTTTTTAAGAACTCTTGCAACTGGTATCAAAAGATTC
The DNA here is from genome assembly GCA_013287375.1 of Bacteroidota bacterium. Classification (GTDB taxonomy): domain Bacteria; phylum Bacteroidota; class Bacteroidia; order Sphingobacteriales; family Sphingobacteriaceae; genus Mucilaginibacter. Next base: position 4,630 of record JABDDX010000096.1, read on the forward strand.
GAAGAGGTTATGGCTTTAGAAACTGTTGGAAATATTAATTTAATAGATGGGACAGCAGAGTTTAGAGATATTGCAAATAAAACTATCTCAGGGCAATCAGCATTCGAGCTGTCAGATACTTATGGTTTTCCAATTGACTTAACGGAATTAATGGCAAGAGAGTTAGGCTGGTCGGTTAATATTAAAGACTATGAAGCTGCGCTTACTGCCCAAAAATCCCGTTCCCGTTTAGCTACTACTGTTAGTGCAGGCGATTGGGTTGTTTTGCGCCCGGGTGATAATACCCAGTTTATTGGATATGATGAATATCAAACACTCAATACAGAGATTTTAAAATACCGTAAAGTTGTTGCACAGGGCAAAGAGTTATATCATATTGTTTTAAGCAAAACACCTTTTTATGCCGAAAGCGGTGGCCAGGTTGGTGATACGGGGATGATTACAAGCGAATGGTATGATGAGCAAACAGGCCCGGCGAGTTTACAGGTGATCGATACTAAAAAGGAAAATGGTTTAACTATCCACATAGCTGAACTGCAGCAGGTTTTTAATGGCGAAGCAATGGTGCCTTCGCCATTAAAAAAATTACCGGGTGGAAATTACATGGCCTTTATTGACCAGGGCAAACGCATGATGACCAATGCTAACCACTCGGCTACGCATTTGATGCATGCTGCTTTGAAGGAAATTGTCGGCGGGCATGTGAATCAAAAAGGATCGTTGGTGAATCCGGATGCTTTGAGGTTTGACTTTTCGCATTTCAGCAAGGTTTCCGAAGATGATTTGGTAGCTGTTGAAAGGGTTGTGAATATGAAGATCATGGAGAATATCCCGCTAAAAGAACAGCGCAACGTACGTTACCAGGATGCGATAGCAAGCGGTGTTACTGCCCTGTTTGGTGAAAAATATGGCGATTATGTAAGGGTGATCACCTTTGATGATAATTTTAGCAAGGAACTGTGCGGTGGTACGCATGTAAAGGCTACGGGAGAGATCGGTTTCTTTAAGATACTGTCCGAAAGCGCTGTTGCGGCGGGTGTTCGCCGGATTGAGGCGATAACCAGCTTTAATTCTCTGAATTACATACAGGAGCAAAGCAAAATGGTGCAGGATGTAAAGGATTTATTGAAAAATCCGAAAGATCTTACCAAATCTATAGCTGATCTGCTGGAAGAAAATAATCGCTTAAAGAAAGATCAGGAAAAAGCGGTATTGCAAAAAGCATCCGGCTTAAAACAAGGTTTGGCAGATAAAGCGCAAACCATCAACGGTATCAACTTTATTGCTGAGCGGGTTGAATTGCCTAACGCAGATGCAGTTAAAAATTTAGCTTATCAGATTAAAGATATTGTAAGTGATCTGTTCCTGGTGTTGGCTGCAGATATTGACGGCAAGCCAAATTTAACCGTGATGCTAAGCGAAAACCTGGTAAAAGAAAAAGGCTTGAACGCGGGTAATATTGTTCGCGAATTGGCTAAGGAAATACAAGGCGGCGGTGGCGGTCAGCCATTTTTTGCAACTGCCGGGGGTAAGGATGTAAGCGGCATTGACAGGGCATTGGAAAAAGCGAAGAGCTTTATAGCCTAAAATCAAAAAGTACTGGGTTATTATTCGTAAATGGTTGAAGATTAAAAAGTTGTCATTCTGAGCGGAGCGAAGAATCTGTAAGTTGGTTTACATGTGTACAGATGCTTCGTACCTCAGCATGACAAATCATTTTTCATAAAAAATTCCTTAGAAAAGAAGCAAATACCATTTTCTGAATACCTATGGGCAATACTAAGGCGCTTTTCTAATAAAATAATTTCTGTATTAAAGGGTAGGGGATTTAGCCCGGAGGCTGGGTACTAACCTCATAATCGCTTTAATAATTTCGTTGCCTACTTTTTTCTGAGAACCGGGTAATTGGTTTAGCTTATCGGTGTAAATTCTCACCTCTTCCTCATTGTCAAACAATAAAACTGCATCATTATTTAGTTCATTGTCAATGCCTTTTGGTGGTATTGGGAGTAAATAATTCATAAACGACGAAAAATTAATTTTCGATGGCCCGTTCGATGGAATGCTGATTCGTAACATGCGAAATAAATTTTTTGGTTTATTGGAACTATTAAATAAACAATATGGGTTTAAAGATGTTTGGGGGCTGATGATGCTTTTTTGTAATAATTATGTCACATAATTTATGACGTATTCTCTTTCTCTATTTTGTTTCACCATTTTGAAATGAGCCATGCTTTCAGTAATTTAAGGCAGATTAAAACGTGACTATGACTGATGCCACAACCACACAATTAAAACGAGTGTTGAAGCCCATACACCTTTGGGCAATAGCTGTAGGGTTAGTTATATCAGGTGAGTATTTCGGCTGGAATTATGGCTGGGGTGTATCAGGTACCATTGGCTTTCTGATCGCTACGGTCATTATCACGGTAATGTATGTTACCTTCATATTTAGCTATACAGAATTAACAACCGCCATACCACACGCAGGTGGTGCATTTGCCTACGCTTACAGGGCGATGGGGCCATTTGGCGGCTTGATAGCAGGATATGCAACACTTATCGATTTCCTGTTTGCTACGCCTGCTATTGCGGCAGCATTGGGCAGTTATTTGCATTTCCTATATCCATCAATTCCTATTATTCCATCAGCATTATTTTTTAATGTATTGTTTATTGGGATCAACATATCCGGTATGAAGGAATCGGCTATATTTTCTGTAGTGATAACCATATTGGCGGTAGCAGAACTTTTGCTATTTATGGGCGTGGTTGGTCCACATTTTAAAATGAGTAATTATTTAAGTCACCCCATGCCTTTTGGTTGGGGCGGTGTATTCGCGGCTTTACCTTTTGCCGTTTGGTTTTACCTTGCGATAGAAGGCGTTGCCATGGTTGCTGAGGAGGTGAAAGAACCTAAAAAGAATATACCTATAGGTTATATCTCCGGCTTAGTTACGCTGATATTTTTAACTTTTGGGGTAATGATATTAACAGGAGGCATTACCGATTGGCACAGGTTGAGCAATGTGCTTGACCCATTGCCGGAATCCATAGCCATCGCTTTGGGCAAAGCCAACGGGCTTACTAAAATATTCGCCAGTATAGGTTTATTTGGCTTGATCGCATCGTTTCATGGTACTATACTGGCATCATCAAGGCAAGTTTATGCCATGGCGAGGAGCGGGTATCTGCCGAGATTTTTATCTAAGTTAAATCAACGCTTTCAAACACCTTATTGGGCACTGATTGCAGGGGGCGTTATCAGCATGGTTGCTTTATATTTTGATAATACGGCAGAGAATATTGTGATACTATCGGCAATGGGGGCGGTGTTTATGTATATGATGAGCATGATCAGTTTGTTTATACTGAGGAAAAAAGAACCTGATCTGGAGCGGCCATTTGCATCGCCATTTTATCCGGTGTTTCCGGCTGTGGCATTAATTATATCGGCTGTGTCGTTGTTCGCAATTATTTATTATCATTTTATGGTGAGCCTGGTATTTTTCGCGTTCTTAATTGTGGCGACCATTGTTTTTGTGGCGATGGGCAAGCATAAAGTAAAACTGGTGGAACCAGGATTAAATGTCTGAACCATGATTTACTTGATTTTAGGATTACCTGATTTAGGATTGCTTGATTAATTAGAGAGATGAGCTATGATACCACCATCGGCGCAAGAGTTTACAGGTTTAATGACCTGAAAACGCTGCTTGCTAAAGCTTCGCCTTTTCGTACCGGGGATGCGCTGGCGGGCTTGTGTGCGGAAAGTTATGAGGAACGGGTGGCGGCACAGATCACTTTGGCGGATGTGCCGTTGAAGGTGTTTTTGTCGGAGCTCATTATTCCATATGAAGATGATGAGATTACACGATTGATTATCGACAGCCATAATGAAATCGCCTTTAGCCTGATAAGCCATTTGACTGTTGGGGAGCTACGCGATTGGCTATTAATGGATGAAACAACTACATCAACCTTAAAAAGCATTGAGGCGGGTTTAACGCCAGAGATGGTTGCTGCTGTATCCAAAATTATGCGTAATCAGGACCTTATCGCGGTAGCAAAAAAGTGTGAGGTGGTTACCAGGTTTCGAAATACGATTGGGTTGAAAGGCCATTTTTCGACACGCTTGCAACCTAACCATCCAACCGATGATCCGAAAGGAGTTGCCGCTAGTATAATTGAAGGTTTGCTTTACGGCAGCGGCGACGCTTGTATCGGTATCAATCCGGCTACTGATAGCCCAAGCCATGTGATGAGTTTGCTGAGGATGATTGATCAGCTTAGGCAGCAATTTGATATTCCCATGCAGTCGTGTGTGTTAAGCCATATCACCACAACACTCGAACTTATAAATAAGAATAAAGATGCGCCCGTTGATTTGTGCTTCCAATCTATAGGAGGTACTGAATTAACGAATACCAGCTTTGGTATAAATCTAAATTTGATAGAGGAAGCGTACCAGGCCACTTTATCATTAAATCGTGGTACTATAGGTGACAATGTAATGTATTTCGAAACCGGGCAGGGGAGCGCTTTATCAGCCAATGCGCATCATGGGGTTGATCAGCAGACCTGTGAGGCAAGGGCTTATGCGATCGCGCGTAAATTCAAGCCTTTATTGGTGAACTCGGTAGTGGGCTTTATTGGCCCGGAGTATTTATATGATGGCAAGCAGATTATCCGCGCAGCGCTGGAAGATCACTTTTGCGCCAAGTTATTAGGTTTGCCTATGGGGGTTGATGTTTGCTATACCAACCACGCCGAAGCTGACCAGGATGATATGGATAATTTACTGACCTTATTAGGGGTAGCGGGTTGTAATTTTATCATGGGCATACCGGGATCTGACGATATTATGCTGAATTATCAATCTACTTCTTTTCATGATGCTTTGTATTTAAGAAAAGTACTGGGGTTAAAGGCTGCGCCCGAATTTGAAGCTTGGCTAACAAAACAGGGGATTGTAGATATAAAAGGGCAGTTAACTTCAACAAATCAAGTTGATTTGTATAATCATTTCGGATCGTTATGGATAAAGTGATCAAAGCTGTGCCGGATGCGGATGGCCCGTTGAATCCTTTAAGGGAGTTCACTGCTGCGCGTATTGGAATTGGACGACCAGGTATCAGTATTCCTACCAAACAGTCACTGGCGTTTAAATTGGCGCATGCTCATGCCCGTGACGCGGTGTATTCCCGTTTGGATATTGATGCGTTATCAAATGATATGATGCAATTCAATCTTCCTGTTATCGTATTACATAGCAAAGCAGGTAACCGGGCGGAATATTTGCAGCGGCCTGATCTCGGTAGAAAATTAAAAAAATCATCTGCAAACCAGTTGAAAGAATATGCCGGTGATTATGATGTTTCGATTATTATTGCGGATGGGCTTTCCGCATCTGCCATTAATGAAAATGTTATTGGTTTGTTGCACGCACTGATACCATTGTTTATGGCTGCCAGGTTAAAATTGGCACCAATTTGTTTTGTAGAACAGGGAAGGGTAGCTGTAAGTGATAAGGTAGCACATTTGTTAAATGCAAAATTATCTATCATCCTAATTGGAGAGCGTCCTGGATTAAGTTCGGCGGATAGTATAGGGGCGTATTTAACGTATGATCCTAAGCCCGGTTTAACCGATGAATCGCGCAATTGTATATCCAACATCCGTCCGCAAGGATTACCTTTTAAGCCTGCCGCTGAAAAGATATTTTACCTGGTGCAGGAAGCTTTTAGAATGAAGCTTTCCGGTGTTGGGTTAAAGGACAACCAAGGATTGATAAGCCATTAATTACTTGTCGGCATCTTTAATATATCCTTGAAAGGTAATTGCATCGCGTGAATTGCTGGTAACCTGCAACGTAGCCGATCCATTAGTGAATACGTCTAAGAAGAGTTTTTGGCTTCGCCTTACATCGTTTAGTACAATTGTAATTGTCCAGCCACCCTTTTTCTTTTCGACTATTTTATAGTCAAATTTGGTGGACGTGAATTTAATTCCGTCATCAGTTGAATTGTAGGGTACGTCCATATAAGCTCTTCCAAAGTATGGCAACCAAGCTATTACAGAATCTCTTTTGACACGCAGATCGTAATCAGAAGTCAGGTATTTCTGGGTACCACGCAAGGGTTGCGCGTATTGCGCTATGAAGG
>JABDDX010000097.1 GCA_013287375.1 Bacteroidota bacterium
CTGAAAATGGCTTTAAAAGTGATGTAAAAATAGTATTTTTAAGACTTTTTTGGGCGTTTTTCTGGGTGAAAATGTACCATAGTGTTTTCACTTGTATCTTGGTACACTTGGTGCAGAGGTTACTCACCCGGTCTCGCTCCGCTCGACCACCCTCTCTTCGCCTGCGGCGGAAAGAGGGTAGAGAGGATAAATTAGATTTTCTTAAATACCACAATACCATTATGACCACCGAAGCCGAATGTATTGCTCATGGCTACATTTACTTTGTGTTCTATAGAACGGTTTGGTACTAAATTTAAATATTCAGGAAAGGCCGGATCAAGCTCACCTGTATTGATGGTTGGTGGCAATACCTGGTGTTCTATCGCCAGCAAACAAATAATGGCTTCAATAGCTCCGGCTGCGCCTAAAAGGTGACCCGTCATCGATTTGGTTGCACCAATTTGCATGGTGTTAGGGCCGGTGCCTGTTAATGACGTTACTGCTTTAAGTTCGGATAGATCGCCTACCGGAGTTGATGTAGCATGCATGTTTAGATAATCAACATCAGCCATGGTAATACCGGCTTCGTTAAGTGCCAGCTGCATAGCCTTTGCCGCGCCTAATCCCTCGGGGTGGGTAGAGGTCATGTGGTAGGCATCGGCTGTCATTGCTGCACCGGTTAGCTCCGCATATATTTTCGCGCCACGTTTTACGGCGTGTTCGTAATCTTCTAAAACTAAAGCGCCGGCACCCTCGCCCATAACAAAACCATCACGATCAATGTCAAATGGCCTGGATGCACCTTGCGGATCATCGTTACGTGCCGACATAGCCTTCATAGCGCTGAAACCACCTATAGAAGCTTCAACAATTGGTGCTTCTGATCCGCCTGTAATAACAATTTTGGCTTTACCCAAACGGATGTAATTAAACGCATCCATTATAGCCGTATTTGATGTTGCACATGCTGATACTGCTGTGTAGTTGATACCCATATAGCCATTGCGTAGAGAGATCATCCCTGAAGCCATATTGGTTAAAAACTTAGGTACAAAAAACGGGCTATAGCGTGGCTGGCCGTTGCCTCTCGCATATTCGGTAACCTGCTGCTCAAAGGTTTCCATACCGCCCTGGCCCGATCCCCAGATTACACCCACCTCAAATGGGTCCATTTTTGAGAAATCAAAACCTGAGTCCTTTATGGCTTCGTCAGATGCAACAATTGCATATTGGGTGAAAGTATCGGTACGTTTAATATCGGCCCTATCCAAATGCGTAGCAGGATTAAAATCCTTTAATTCACAAGCGAATTGTGTACGAAACAGGGATGGATCAAAGCGTGTAATGCGGTTCGCCCCGCTTTTGCCGGCTAAGGCATTTTCCCAAAATGATTTTATATCGTTTCCTATCGGAGTTAAAGCGCCTATGCCTGTTACAACAACTCTATTCAGCATTATAATTATAATAAATGATCACAAAATTAAATAAAATATACCAATTGGTATTATTCTATTCACTTGCAAAGGTAAAATTTATATTAATATTTAGGCCTCTCCCCAGGCAGTAATTACCAAGCTGCGATTACCGCCATAATTGCGGTGTTCGCATAGATAAATGCCTTGCCAGGTGCCTAAAGCTAGCCTTCCATTATGGATTGGGATAGTTACCGAGCTACCCAGCATCGCGGCTTTAAGGTGTGCCGGCATATCGTCTGGGCCTTCATCGTCGTGCTGGTATTCAGGGTCATTCTCGGGTGCGATTTTATTGAAATACATTTCAATATCTTTCCTTACGGTAGGATCGGCGTTCTCATTTATGGTGAGCGATGCTGATGTATGCTGAATGAACACCTGCAAAATACCTGTTTTAAATTCGGCGATTTGTGGTAGCGCATTTACCACCTCAGTGGTTATGATATGAAAGCCCCGTCTTTTTTGCAGAGTGAGCATTTGCTGGTACATTTTCATATTCAGGTAACGTTTGGATTGAGGAAAAGTTCAAACATTATCTAACCACCATTTGCGCGGTGTTCCGGCTTATTTGCTCTAATAAAATCACTTTGCCTTCGGTTAGTTTTTTTAAGGACTCCGGTGTATAATGGCGGGTGGTTAGCAAACTAAGGTTGTTGTTGTATTTCGCTTTGAAATTTGCATTAACCGCCTGCAATAGCTTTTTAAGGCGTTCTTCATCTTCATCAAAACAAGCTGTAAAGCTTAGTGCCGAAGTTTGCATCATGTTAATTTTAATATGGCTTTGCGCAAACAGATTGAAAATTTCGCTTAGGTGGGTTTCTGAGATGAAAGCGTAATCCTTTGCCGAAAGAGAAAGCAATACCTGGTTTTGCTTTAAAATGATTATCGGTTTGGCATAATGATCTTGGCCGTTTTCTTTAATCACAGTACCAGGTGCGGCTGGGTCATTAAAAGGCTTTACCAGCAGTGGTATCTTGGCGTTTTGTAAAGGTTTTATTGTTTTTGGATGGATGACCGATGCACCATAGTAAGTCATTTCAATGGCTTCGGAATACGGTAGTTCATCAAACTTAATAGTATCCTTAAATAATTTAGGATCTGCATTTAATATGCCGGGTACATCTTTCCAGGTAGTAACCGATTCAGCGCCTAAGCAAGAAGCTAAAATTGAAGCCGTATAATCCGAACCTTCGCGACCTAATGTGGTGGTGAAGTTTTCGGATGTCCCACCCAAAAAGCCCTGTGTTACTACTATGCTTTTTTCCAGTAGAGCCGGAATATCTTTCACAATACTCTCCTTGGTTTTTACCCACTGTACTATACCCTCACGGTAGGTGTTATCAGTATGAATATAGCCGCGAACATCAAGCCATTGGCTTTTTAAATCAATTTTATTGAGGTAGGCATTAACAATTCGCGTAGAAACCAGTTCGCCAACGGAAACAATTTGATCATATATAAAATCATAATCATCCTGTGGTTCATCCTCCAGCATCCAATCTATTTCCACAAACGTATTGGCTACTTCATCAAAAATAGCAGCATTGCTATCAAAAATCTCTGATAGGATATGGTAATGATATTGTTTTATTTCTTCGTAAATATCGTGTACGTCGTCAGTTTGATTAAAATAAGCTTTGGTAAGTTTCTCCAACGCGTTGGTGGTTTTTCCCATTGCCGAAACCACAATTAGCAACTGATTGTCTTTGTAGTTTTCAACTACCTTACCAAGATTTATTATACCGGCTGCATCTTTTACCGATGCGCCTCCGAATTTAAAAACAAGCATTTATTTAATGTATTGTGAGATTACCGTATGCGGCAATATTAGCGATTTTATTTTTGCGTAAACGAGTACTCAATATTTTGATACCTGTTCTTTTGATAGTGATGCATTCAACCATCCTTCTTCAATATTAGCCTCGTATTTTTTGTAAAAGCCAATAGCGGGTTCATTCCAATCTAGTACCTGCCAAACCATTCCGCTGTAACCCAGTTCTTTGGTTTCTTGTATTATCCGTTCGAATAAAAACTTACCTATTCCTTTACCTCGATATTCCTCGGTAACAATAAAATCCTCCAAATAAACACGGCGGCCTTTCCATGTTGAAAAACGGATATAATACAAAGCAAAGCCGATAATTACATCATTATCTACAGCTACAAACGCTTTCCAAACCGGGTTGTTTCCAAAACCGGCATCCTCAAACTCTTGTAATGATACAGTTACCTCTTGAGGTAATTTTTCAAATACGGCCAACTCATTAACCAATTCTATTAAATGCGGGCAGTCTTCTTTTTGGGCAACTCTTAAAGTTATACTCATGGTGTTAGTTTAAATCAGGGTTAACGTTTTTAAAATGCTTAATAACCCTGCTTCCAAAAATGGTACTACCTAAGCGCACCATGTTGCTGCCTTTTTCTATGGCGATTTTATAGTCGGACGACATACCCATCGATAGGGTATCGAAATACTTATCTTTTCTGAAAAAACTTGCTTTCACGCCTTTAAAAAAGGTATCCAGTTCATAATATTCGTCGGCTATTTGTTTTTCGCTTTCGGTATTGGTGGCAATTCCCATCAAGCCGCGAATCCTAATGTTTTTTAGTTCGGCAAATTCATCAGAGCGAAGCAGTTCTATCGCCTCATCAAAGCCTAAGCCGAATTTGGTTTCTTCATCGGCTATGTAAATCTGTAATAAACAATCAATCACACGGTCAGCCTTTAAAGCGTGCTTATTTATTTCCTGCAAAAGCTTCATGCTATCAACAGATTGTATCATGCTGATGAATGGCGCTATGTATTTTACCTTATTGGTTTGCAGGTGGCCAATCAGGTGCCACTCAATATCTTTGGGTAATTGTTCGTGCTTTTCAACTAATTCCTGTACCTGATTTTCGCCAAATAAACGTTGCCCCGCTTCATAGGCCTGCAATATATCTTCGTTCGATTTCGTTTTTGATACTGCTAAAAGGGTAACTTTTAATGCGCCGGTTTCTTTTTTTAGGCTGATGATATTATCTGCAATGCTCATTTATGCGTATTTTTGCTGAATTAAACCGCTAAATTACAGAATGCACAAATATATAATCTTGTTTTTTTTAGTATTGACCTTATTATGTTCATGCGGTAATGATGATAACGCGCCTGACGGTATCCTGAAAAAGTCTGAAATGGTAAACGTGTTAGCCGATGTACACATAGTGGACGGCGGCTTAATTAACATATCGCAAGAGCCGGATACGTTATACAAATACGGTTATCCCAGATATTTAGCGGTATTTAAAAAATATAATACTGATTCAGCCGAATTCAGAAGGAGTTTTAAATATTACTCGCTTAAGCCATCGGTATTTAGTGATATTTATGAAAAGGTTTTAAAAAGGCTACAGGTGAAAACCGACTCACTCACCAAGTTGCTGACAATTGAGAATAAAAAAACTCATGTTACATCTACACCTGCAGCTACTGGTGGGCGTGTGAATCCGATGCCTGGGCCTGTACAAGGTACACCTTTAAGGCCGGGTATGATGATGAACCCAAGCCAGCAAGCCATTATGAAAGCTAATGCCAAGAGAGATTCGGTGATTAAACAACGTTTAAAGGAGAAAAATGCTTTACCCAAAAAGTAGTGTTGATAAGCTTGGCTTTACCGAGATAAAGGAACTGATAAAAAAACATTGCCTGAGTATTATGGGCCAGCAAATGGTTGATAAGATACAGGTTATGAATAATTACGACCTTATCCATAAGTTTTTGAGCCAGGCCAATGAGTTTATGAATATTTTATTGAATGATGCCGTATTACCTATACAGCATTTTTTCGATATAAAATCGCTGGCTAACAAAGCCCGTATTGAGGGCGTTTTTTTAAGTGAAGAGGAGTTTTATCAGGTACAGGCATCGTTAACTACAGTATTCGCTGTTATTGCTTATTTTAATGAGCGCGAAGGTCAATACCCTAACCTGGAAGCTTTATTTGAGCATTTACCGATTGAAAAATCAATATTAAAAAAGATTGACCAGGTGATTGACCCGAAAGGCAAGATCAGGCCCAATGCATCTCGCGACTTGATGGATATAACATCAGGCATAGCCAAAGCTGAGCAAGAAGCTAGAAAAAAGATAGACCAGGTTTTTAAAGCCGCATCGGGCAATGGATGGACGGCGGACGGTTCATTAACTATTCGTGATGGAAGGCTTTGCATACCCTTGCTAGCCGAAAATAAACGTAAACTTAAAGGATTTATTCATGATGAATCCGCATCTGGCCAAACGGTTTATATGGAGCCTGAGGAGGTATTCGCCCTCAATAATAAAATACGCGATCTTGAATTTGACCGCAGGCGCGAGATCGTCAAAATACTAACTGCTTTAACTGATGAATTGAGGCCTTATGTGCCACTTTTGCTGAGTTACCACGGATTGCTTACCAAGCTGGATTTTGTTCGCGCTAAGGCGTTGTTTGCTATTGATATTGAAGCCGAAATGCCGGTAGTAGTAAATGAACCCAGCCTGAAATTGATTAACGCCAGGCACCCGTTATTATTCCTGAATTTTAAGAAGGAGCAGAAAACGGTTGTGCCATTAAACGTAAGGATAGATAATATTACACGCATTGTAGTGGTATCAGGGCCAAATGCAGGTGGTAAATCTGTTTGTATGAAAACAGTTGGCTTGTTGCAAATGATGGTGCAAGCAGGTTTGCTGATTCCTGCTGATGAAGCCAGCGAGATGGGCGTGTTCAAAGAGTTTTTTGTTGACATTGGCGATGACCAGTCGATTGAGAGTGATTTGAGTACCTACAGCGCGCATCTATCCAAAATGAAAACATTTGTGGAGCAAGCCAACGGCAAAGCATTAATATTGATTGATGAGTTTGGTACAGGAACCGACCCACAATTTGGCGGCCCTATTGCTGAGGCTGTACTGGAATCGCTTAATAACAAAAAGGTTAGAGGGATGGTCACCACCCACTACTCTAACTTAAAGATTTTTGCCAGCCATACAGAGGGCTTGGAGAATGCTTCGATGTTATTTAATAATATAGAGATGAAGCCGCTTTATATTTTGGAAGTTGGCAAGCCGGGCAGCTCTTACGCATTTGAGATCGCCCAGAAAATTGGTCTGCCCCAAAATGTTCTTAACCTGGCTAAGAGTAAAATCAGTGCCGGACAGAAAAAAGTGGATACCTTGTTGGTTGATCTGGAGCGTGAGAAAAAGGAAATCTTCGACACCAAACTAAAATTGGACAGGCAGCAAAGGCAGGTCAATACGCTTTTAATTGAGAATGAAAAGCTAAAAAGCTATCTCGAAGAAAATCAGAAAGCTTTAATACGTGATGCCAAGCAGGAAGCTAAAAACATCATTCTGAACGCCAATAAGTTGGTTGAAAACACCATCTCAGAAATTAAAAGCAGTAACGCTGATAAAGAGAGAACCAGGGAATTACGTGAAAATTTAACCCGTGAAGTACAGAAGAATACCGTCAAGACAGAGGTGAAGAAACCAGTTGTTGATCCCGATGAATTGAAGGTTGGTGACTGGGTGAAATTGAACGATTCTGACACGACAGGACAAGTAATGGAATTTGCGCGCGACAACGTAATTATAGCCATTGGCGATTTGAGAACTGTTGCCAAGAAGAACAAGATTCATAAGGTATCCAAAAAGGAAGTGCCGAAAGAAGTTAGGAGAAACTTTAGCGCTAATACAGATTCTATTGCCAGTTTTAGTCCGGAGATTGATGTGCGCGGTATGCGTACCGAGGATGCTTTGGGCTCGATAGAAAGGCTATTTGACAGGGCGGTTATGATGGGCTTTGGTACCCTGAAGATACTTCACGGCAAAGGCGACGGTATTCTGCGCAAAATGATCCGACAATATCTGAAAAAATATGACCAGGTTGACCGTATGGAAGATGAACATGCAGATAGGGGCGGGGATGGGATTACTTATGTGTATTTGAAATAATAAACATTTTACGCTTATTTAAATGAACTACAAACATCTTATTTTATGCTTTGCAATTGCACTAAGCTTAGATTGCAGCGCTCAGGTTACTATTAAGGCGAATGATCCGCATATTGATTATATGGGGCGTGTTGCAATGCAGGATAATGCGGCAGTATTATCATGGTCGGGTACTACGGTTGATATTAATTTTGAAGGCACAAGCATAAGCTATAAAATGCGTGATGAGCGCGGCGACAACTATTATAACGTGTTGCTTGATGGTAAGATAATAAAGAAAGAACATGAAACCGCGGATGGAATTATCACGCAAACAATTGACGGGCTTACACCCGGTCCACATACATTGGAGTTATTTAAATGCACCGAGTGGGCGATGGGTAAAACCTGGTTTTGCGGTTTCGAAATAACTAAGGGTGGAAAAGTCTTACCGGCTTCGCCTGCCCACAAACATAAAATTGAATATTTTGGAGATTCTATCAGTTGTGGCTATGCTGTAGAAGATAGCACCGGGCAGGATAGAGGCACCGCACCATATGAAGATGGCTATGTAAGTTATGCTGCTTTAACAGCAAGGCATTTTAATGCTGATTTTCATAATACCTCCAAAAGCGGCATAGGCATAACCGTTAGTTGGTTCCCGCTTATTATGCCTGAGATGTATAACAGGCTTGATGCGACTGATTCAACCAGTAAATGGAATTTCGCTAAGTATACGCCTGATTTAGTAATAATCAATCTTTTTCAAAACGATTCATGGTTAGTAGAAAAACCAGATAATGCACAATTTAAAGCCAGGTTTGGTGCTACTGCTCCAACACCTGAATTTATCATCAATGCTTATAGTAATTTTGTGAAAACCATTGGGGGTAAATATCCTAAAGCTCACATCGTTTGCATATTAGGAAGTATGGACGCAACAAAAGCTGGCTCACCATGGCCGGGCTATATTCAAAAGGCTGTTGACGGTATTCATGATAAAAATATTTACACCCACTTTATCGCCTTCAAAAACACCTCAGGCCACCCGAATATTAAAGAACAACAGGCAATGGCCGATGATCTGGAAGCATTCGTTGCTCAGAATATGAAGTGGTAGTAACAAAGCGCCATGGCAATGGTAACAGTGCTTTTTATGAGTTTATTGCCTATTAATCAAATTAATAGCTGTGGAAAGAAATGTTTGTCAGTATTAAGCCATTGTGGAAAATTATAGCTGAAAATTAACTTTGAGCTATTATAAAACGGCTATATTGAGGCCCTAAACTATTGGCAAACTCAATAACCTTTACCTTATGACAGAAACCATAACCTCAAAATATAGCTTGTTTTTCTGGGCTAAAATATTGTTAGGCATTCTATTCGAAGGTTTTATTGTATTCCTGGTTTTTCAGGAGGGATTAACGAGTTCAATTTCTAACCAGTTTATAACACCAGGTAACCTGATGTTTATTTTAATTGTTGTAATAGCGGGAGTTATCATAACACTTTTATTTCCGCCTAAAAGGGTAATAGTTTCACCAGACCAGGTTGTTTTTCGCAGTTATATCACCCAAAAGAAAAGGAAAATTACCTATCCTGATATTGATAAGATAAGAACCGTAAGAAAACAAAGATTTATAAGGGGAGGAGATGAAATTAACTATCAGCAGTTAGAGTTAGTGCTGCTTAACGGGGATGTGTATGCCTTTAATGAAGATGATTATGATAATTATGAATCATTAAAAGCAGCTATCTACGACCACAAATTTCGGGGACAATAGATAGCTGTTTGTATAAAAAACGACTATTTATAAGTTGATAGATGTGTAGTTTTTATGCTTAGCAGGAAGGTTTTACCAACGGCTATTTTTACGCTTTTATCCAGGAACATCGTTTTAATAGTTTCGTCAGATTTTAAAGCTTCGTAAAGGTCGCGGGCTACGGGTGAGCCGCTTAAGCTGGTTGTTACTTTACCATTTTCAATTGTTATGCTGAAAGTGTAACCTGATTTACCGCGATCGCCGGCTGATTCAAAATCTGTAATGTTTAATTTAAAGCTTTGATCCTCGTTCAAACTTCTTTTCAAATGCAGGCGAATAACCGGAAGATATTTTTTCCAGGTTTGTAGATAAGTTCTTTCTTCCATGTAGGGTGTAAAGGTATAATTAAAAACAAGGAAATGAGGATAATTATGCGATTACACGTGTGAAAGAACAAATTGAACGGTAAGCGTTGTTTTAAATACTATTTTCCGCTTGTAAATCCAATCGATTTTGGTTCATGGTTTTCAACCATTAAGCCTTCAATATAAAGCTGCTCATCTACTATTTTATAATCCAATGAATTTTCGTCAATCTTGAATTTTTCATCTTTTATGGCATCTTTAAGCTGTGCTAAAATAGCCTCTCTATTAAATGGTTTGCTTATTTTCAAGTTGTCATTAACCAAGCGTAATTTATCGTTTGGGGTAGATATTTTTTCAACGGCGGTAAGCATCTGCTTAAAAGCCACCTTGGTAATACCCCAGGCCAGTAATAAAGTAAAGCAGCCCAAAACCGAGGCGATAATGATCTTCCCCTTAATGGATTGCGCAAAATAGGTATGTTTATCCCCTGCCATCTGTTTTAGCCCGCTCGCCTGATATTATTTGTTTTTAGATGATGCTGTAATATATGAACGCTTTTAAACGCCTCGATATTGGATTTAAGACAACAAAACGCAGGGGTTGTTTTAATTAATGTCATCCTAATACGCTGTTCAAAGGTCGAAAAATACCTATTTTTCATTTATGCGGCAAAGGTTAATTGTAGTGAGCTATTAATCATGATCCCTTAATGGACAACTAAAATCAACTCATTTCGGCAATGGATCGTATAGAATTATTGATTGAAATATGATATGTTTGGGTTTACTTTTATTCAACGTAAAAATAAGCCCTAATGAATCACACAAATACTACAGGAAACCCGGTAAGACGAATATTAGTGGCCAGCCTGATTGGAACCACTATTGAATTTTTCGATTTTTATATTTACGCTACCGCGGCAGTATTAGTATTTCCTAAATTGTTTTTCCCGTCAAGCAGTCCAACAGCAGCTACACTTGCATCATTCGCGACTTTTGCACTGGCATTTATTGCCCGGCCAATAGGTGCAGCTTTATTTGGGCATTTCGGCGACCGTAAAGGACGTAAAGCTACACTTGTTGCCGCTTTAATGACTATGGGGCCATCAACCGTGGCTATAGGGCTTTTACCTTCTTATCATTCTATTGGAGTACTGGCGCCTCTCCTATTGTGTATATTCCGTTTTGGACAGGGCCTTGGACTTGGTGGCGAATGGGG
>JABDDX010000098.1 GCA_013287375.1 Bacteroidota bacterium
TTGACATAAAGCCAGATAAGAAAATAATAAAGCTGGAAAGGCTTAGGGGAAACGTTCATGAGGCATTCGTCTATTTCATTTCTTATTTTCATCCAAGAATCGGGCTTACAGGAGAAGAAGACTTTAAAAAGCCACTTTATGAAATGCTGGAGCAGGAGTATTCGACTATTGCTTACCTTTCTAAAGAGGAAATTAGTGCAAAACTCCCTGACAAGTTAGTTGCCGCGAAACTTGAAATAGGACCGGCGCAGCCTGTTCTGCTTCGAAAGCGTTTTGTATTTGACCAGGCGGAACGTCCAATCGAGTTCAATCTGGGTTACTACAAGGGTGACGATTTTGTGTATACTGTAGAAAGCCGGCGTGAGTTGTAATCGGGACTAAAAAACAAGAAATATTAAAATATAATTTTAATAATGTACAAACATACTTACATATTAAAATACAATTATAGAATAATGAATAAAACCACAATGAATATCGTGCATTCCAGCCTCGATATGCAGGAGTTGAGATCTACAGAACAGTTATTACTTCCATTGAATAAATTCAGTACTATCGAAGAAGGTTACGATATCTACCCGACCTTTGATATCGACGGAACAATCTATGCCGGTCACGATGAATTGGTACATTGGATCATCAATAATGATACTAACATCATAATTGATGGTTTTTCCGGAGTTTATTGGGAAATATTCGTCGGGAAACTAGATCTATTGCTCAAGGAAAAGAATATCATAGCAAACTGGATTAATGTAGCAAAGGCGCTTAAAGAAACAGCGCATATTGAAGAAATGTTAAGCGATTATACAGGCGGCAATGATCCACTGTTTGGAAAAATATATGATGGCGGCCTAGTCGAATTTTTCGATGAGCAGGCATTAGCTTACTTTCAGCCAGTGGCGGGTCGCCTGAATATTATTTATGGTACAGGTGCCAGCCTGGCTGGATGGGATGGCGCATTGCTTTATCTTGAAGTACCAAAAAATGAAATTCAGTTTCGTTCCCGTTCGGGAAAAATAGGGAATCTGGGAAAGAATGAATCTGCTTCTCCCAAAATCCAGTATAAACGCTTTTATTTTATCGATTGGCCCGTTTTGAGTAGGCACAAATGCCAGCTTTTAAAGAAAATCGATTTGATTATCGACGAGCAAAGAATAAAAGAAATCACATGGTGCACAGGTAATACACTGAGAACGGCCCTTGAAACCATATCATCACAAGTACTCCGGGTAAGACCATGGTTCGAGCCTGGCGTATGGGGAGGCACTTGGATTAAGAAACATATTAATAGTTTGAATAAAGCTGTAAAGAATTATGCATGGTCCTTCGAGTTAATCGCTCCGGAAAACGGAATTATCCTTGAAAATGAGGGATTGATGTTGGAGATTTCTTTTGACAGCCTACTTTTTTTCAACAGTGAGGCTATTCTGGGTAAAGCAGCAGCACGATTCGGTCATGTGTTTCCTATCAGGTTTGATTTTCTTGACACATTTAACGGCGGTAACCTTTCATTGCAATGCCATCCTTCTGTGACTTATACAGCAAATCATTTTGGCGAAGATTTTACGCAGGATGAAACTTATTATATCCTTGACAGCACACCGGATGCGAAAGTATACCTGGGATTTAGGGAAGATATAAACAAGGAGGCTTTCCGGGCAGATATGGAAAATAGTTTTCATAACAAGGTCCCGGTCACCGTTGAAAACTATGTACAAACATTTCCTGCAAAAAAACACGATCTTTTTTTGATCCCCAATGGAACGGTACATTGTTCGGGTGTCAATAATATGGTATTGGAAATCAGTGCTACGCCCTATATCTATACTTTTAAGATATACGATTGGGTGAGACCGGATTTAAACGGAGAATTGCGTCCCCTAAACATTAACCGGGCTTTTGAAAACCTGCGTTTTGACAGAAAAGGCGATGCAGTAAAAGAAACACTGCTGTCCCGCCAGGAAGTAATCAGCGAGAATGAAGATCACCAATTGATCAGCCTAAGCACTCATCCGGATCATTTTTACGCCATTGACCGGCTTGAATTTGATCACCAGCTAACTTGTGACACCCTTGATCAGTGTCATATCCTTAGCCTTGTTGAAGGCGAATGTATTTCGGTTAAAACAGGAGACCGGTTGCAGCGCATTTATTATGCCGAAACTTTTATTGTACCTGCAGCTTCATGCAGCTACGAGCTAACTAATAATGGCGAGGGAAGAGCCAAGGTGGTTAGAGCTTATGTTAAAGATGAATATTGTTAAACGATTAAGATAAACGCAATAAATAATGAAAAATATCAGTGCTATAATTACGATGGTCTGCTTATTAATGACAGACTTATATGCACAAAAAACGCCAAAGCAATTTACTTCAGTTACACTCGAACCCACCATTGCTTATATTAAATATAATGGTACAGATAGGAGAATGGTGCGCCTTCTATTCATGGGTGGCAAGAATTTCAATGAAAGCGAGGTGATTGTTGGATTTAACGGTGAGACAGAACACGTAAAAATCCCCGCATCACCTGAAGGGATAGACGTTTTCGAATTACCTTTGCCCGGACCTCCCATCCAGATCATTACACAAGCTGAGGTTACCCTGCGATCAGGCGGCCAGACCTATAAGGCTCGCTGCCTTGTGACTCCGGCACGCAATAATTGGACGGTTTACATACTGCCGCATTCTCATGTTGATATCGGTTATACCAATACGCAGGCCAAAGTATTAAAACTGCATATGGATAATATCGACGAGGCAATCAATCTTGCTAAAAAAACAGCTGATTATCCGGTCGAAGCCCGATACAAATGGACGACTGAGGCTATATGGGTAGTTGATAACTACCTGAAAGTTGCCAATGAAAAGAAGAAAGAACAGTTCTGGAACGCAGTGAAGAATGGTTGGATAAATCTCGACGGAGCTTACGGTAATATCAATACCAGTATGACCGATTCTTATCAGCTTATGCAGATGTTTATCAGGTCTCAGCAATTAGCAAGAGAGCACGGCATCGAAATCCATACAATGTTCCAGGGAGATGTGCCGGGCGCTTCCTGGGGACTTGCTGCACAGAGTGAGCAGACTGGCATCAAATATTTCCTTTCAGGGCCAAATGCATCAGACAGAATCGGCAATTTAGCCAAATGGCAGGATAAACCCTTTTACTGGACCTCGCCTTCTGGAAAACAGAGCTTCCTTTTCTGGCAATGTCAACCTTACTCTATTGGCTATACCCTTAAAGGAAGTAAAATCCCTAATTTCTTCAGTGTTGATGACCCCAAACCCTACTATACCGGACATCCGTCAGAGAACTTCCTGAATCCGCACATTTTCTCCTATCTGGCCGATCTGGAACAAAACAACTTCCCCTATGATATGACAATTCTTACCTGGGCGATGAGCGACAATGCACCAATTGACCCAGAGCTACCAGATGCGGTTAAAGCATGGAATCAACATTTCTCTTCCCCAAAGCTAGTCATCACCTCGGTAAAACAATTCTTTGGCGATTTCGAGGAAAAATATAAATATAAAATTCCTCATTTGGCAGGTGATTACACAGAGTATTGGACAGATGGCGTTTCTTCCGCCGCCCGGGAAACAGCCCTTAGCCGTGAATCCTCTGATCGTCTTAAACAAGCGGCTGCATTATGGGCCATCCGGAATAAAACAGATTATCCGGCTGATAAATTTAACGCTACCTGGAAAAACCTGCTTCTGTATAATGAGCATACCTGGGGCGCTTATAATAGCATTGATGAACCGGATAACGAGCGGGTAAAAAGTGAATGGGCCGTAAAACAGGGTTACGTGCTGGAAGCAAAAAGGCAAATAGATACCATCATGAAGCGAGTGCTCAATCCCGCTTTACCAAAATCAGGGGCAGTTACTGTCTATAATACATTATCCTGGGCGCGTACCGGAGTCGTATATGTACCGTCGGTATTAAGCGCTACAGGCGATTTGGTAAAAGATGAGACTGGTGCAAGTGTACCATCTCAGCGTCTCAGCACCGGTGAACTGGCATTCGTCGCTACCGATGTGCCTCAGTTTGGCAGCCGGATTTATACCATCCACCCAGGAAAAGCTTACACAGCCGGGAGTGCAAAAATTACAAACAAGCAATTAACCAATGGTATTTATACGATTGATGTCGAGCAATCCACCGGTGACATAGATCATATTACCAAAAATTCAGGAAGCAAAACCATCGTATTGGTAGACTCTGCTGGATTTAATAAGTACCTGTATATGCCGGGAGATTCTCTGAAAAATATACAGTCAAGCTCAGAGGTACATATTTCAGTAAAAGAAAACGGACCACTGGTGGTTAGTCTGCTGATTACATCTAAGGCGCCAGGCGCGAATAGCCTTGTGCGGGAGGTGAAATTGGTTAGCGGTATCGACAACATTGAACTTATAAATACAATTGATAAGATCGCTGTTCGCCAAAAGGAAAGCGTACATTTTGCTTTTCCATTTAATGTACCAGATGCACAAGTTCGTTATAACATTCCCTGGGGCAGTATAACTGCTGAAGCTGATCAGTTGCCTAATGCAAACAAGAATTGGTACACAGTTCAGCGCTGGGTAGACGTATCCAATAACAACTACGGTGTGACCTGGTCAAGTCCGGATGCACCACTTTTCGAGATTGGCGATATTACTACCGCAGGCTTACTTGGTGGTTTGCATCATTCTCCTCTGTGGTTGACATTTACGCCGCAATCGCCAAAGCTGTATTCATGGGTTATGAACAACTTATGGCACACTAATTTCCGGGCCGATCAGGAAGGGAAAGCAACGTTTCATTATCTGTTTACGGCTCATGATCAGTCGTACGAAAGTTTTGCCGCTAACCAGGAAGGGTTAAATAATCATCAGCCACTAATTGTCGCTGCCACCAGCCTGGGAGATAGCAAAAAACTTTTCTTCAAACTGTCTGGAGAGAAATTCTACGTAGAGGCGATAAAACCCGCTAATGATGGCAAAGCCGTAATTGTACAACTCGTCAGTTGCGGACCAGAGGACAGTAAAATACAGGTTAGCCCTCAAAACGTCGGGGCAGTAAGGGTGTACGAAAGTGACCTCATGGAAGATAAGAAGAAGTTATTGGGTAATGACTTTATATTACCGTCCAAAGGGATTATGACAGTGCGAATAGAGAAAGAATAAAAATATAAGCCATTATGAAAAGCACTGTTAAAAAAACAAACCAAACACTAAATTCATTTCTCGCCGGAACCGCCTTCATTGCTACGCTCGGTGGATTTCTTTTTGGATTTGACATGGCCGTAATCTCTGGTGTTTTACCTTTTGTAAAAAGCCAGTTCGGTCTTTCTTCCGCTGCCGAAGGTTGGTTTGTATCATCGGCGCTGGTAGGTTGTATCATCGGTGTGCTATTTTCCGGGGACCTGAGCGACCGCCTGGGCCGTAAAAAACTATTGATGCTATCGGCACTGCTGTTTTTATTGTCAGCGATTGCTGCTACGGTCTCCTCTGGATTCACGCAATTGGTGCTGTCCAGAATGCTGGGTGGAATGGGGGTTGGCACGGCTTCCATTGTAGCGCCACTTTACCTGTCTGAGATTGCTCCTGCAGCTATTCGGGGCAGGCTCGTAATCTTTTATCAACTGGCGATAACTGTGGGTATATTGATTGCCTATATCACCAATGCGGCCATGTTAAATTTTGCAGTTCAACATACCGGGACAATAATGGCACCTTTCTTTCACATTCTCTTTGTAAAAGAACCCTGGCGTGGAATGCTTGGCTTGGGTATCATCCCTGCCTTACTCTTTTTCACGGGTCTTTGTTTTGTTCCCGAAAGTCCATGGTGGCTGATGCAGAAAGGACAGGATGACCATGCAGCACGGATATTTAAGCGACTACTTGGCTTAGATGCAGCCAGTCGGCCTGTACCAATAACCGAATCTAACAACGCGGATGAAAAAGGCTCCTATAAAGAGATTTTTTCCAGGGCAATGCGGAAGCCCCTTATAATTGCATTACTGCTACCCTTATTTTCCCAATTTAGTGGAATTAACGCCGTCATTTATTACGGTCCTCAAATCTTAAATGCTGCTGGCATTGCCATTAATAAAGCACTTTTAGGCCAAATCGTTTTTGGCGTTGCAAACTTCATATTTACCCTTATAGCGGTATGGAAAGTAGACCAGATGGGACGGCGCCCCCTTTATCTCACAGGCTCCATAGGAGCCTGTGTGTGCCTGCTTTTCACGGGCATCTGCTTTTATACAGGCAACACCGGAAGTATTGCACTGGTAATTGGTATCGTTTTGTTTTTGGCTTGTTTCGCATTTTCCATCGGCCCTTTGAAGTTTGTTATTGCTGCAGAAATATTTCCAACAGAGATTCGGGGGCGTGCTATGGGACTGAGCATTTTAGTGATGTGGGTGGCTGACACTGTAGTTGGACAACTAACGCCTATCTTACTTGGAACAGTTGGTCCCGGTATCACGTTTTGGTTTTTTTCTGGCTGTTGTCTGCTTTCGTTTCTGACAGTACTCAAGCTGGTACCCGAAACAAAGGGAAAATCATTGGAAGATGTCCAAAAACTGTGGATCCATTAACATAAAACCAGTTTATTTATTTAGGACTAAACATATAACCAGTGGAAATTACGCAGAAGGAGTCGTATTGAATAAAAACCAATCCGGCCTAAATAACTCATGCAATCACTAATTTTTCAAGCCCAAAATGGCATTTGCGTTAACGAAGAAGAGGCGAGTGTAATTCTCAAATTCCTTTATCTCATTGCAAAGTCTCGTAACAAAACAGCAGTTGCCCTTAACTCAGAATATCCCTAAGGGGAAATCGAACTTTCAGAAAGTGAGGTTAAATAATGAGAGAAGCCTGATATAGCCCAATTTTGAAATCGGTATAGATTTTATTGAAAAATTTCGAACTCTTTTTAAGGGGAAGTAATCGTCTGTTTATCATTTTGTTAAAGACAATAAACAAGAAACGCGCCGTAAAGCGCGTTTCGTTAAGTAGGATAAGCTAGCAAAGATGAACTCTTTTGAGGTTGATTTAGCACTCGCGGCAGCAATGAATGATAATACATGGGCCACTCAATAGAATTTAAAGGCCGTTTTTTGTAGACCGGCCTTTTTTAACGAAGTTCGATTTATGTAGTTTATTGGATATTCCGGGAGGTTTGGCCATGTGATTCCGTTTGTTACAATAAATCCTATTCCTTTGATGAGACGGACTCAAATTCAAGTTTTGACTGATAGACTTTTAATGTACGGCATTTAGAATTTAAAAGCTACCCCAATGTTTAGAAATGAAAGACTTTGGTAACCTAATTCGGCATAGATGGCGGTGCTGGGTTTAAAGTAATATTTGCCCCCGGCAAAAAGTCCAAAACCAAGGCCACTTGCAGTACTGCCCAAAGAGCCCACATTATCACTTACACTTACTGCAACATAGCCAAGGCTAGCCCCACCATAAAGGTCAAATTTAGGGTCAATGTCAAGCGCCTGATTAAAATGATAGGAGCCCCGGGCGCCTATATAAATAGCATGCTCTTTAAAGCTGTAAGCATCATTAAAGTCATCATCAAACTTTGAACTGGCATACGATAGCTGACCACCGATACTGATTGCATCTGTTATCCCTTTTTCATAACTTATTGATGGATTAATTGGCAGTGATGCTTTATATCCAGATCCGAAAAAAGGACTGCCTATACCAACACCAATGTTAAGGAGGTTATCGCCATCGTTAAATGACGAAGATTTGGTTTGGGCCATCCCGGCGAATGTGGTAAGAATAAATAATGCGATCAGGAATAATTGTTTTTTCACTTTGTTTGTAGATTTAAGTTTAAAATTTCTTTAAAAAGTATAGCTCGTCGGTATTGAAATCCCAAGTCCCGACCCTGTGTTGGTTTTCTTAATTACCCCGTCAACATATATATTCACCGTTATCGTTGATGAAGCACCAGTTCCTTCACCCTCAGCTGCAAAAATTACACTTTCCTGTGATGCGGGGACAGTTATTTCAGGGCTTGTATAGGTAGTGGCATTAAGCCCGTTCAGGCTCGTTTGGTCGCCCTGGGCGTCAGTATAACTAACTCCATCAATTACTGCTCCATTTGTCGCCGTGGCTTTATAGATAATTTTATGACTGGTACTGCCCGATGGCTTGTTGTCACTACTTTTGCTGCACGATACCAGTAAGGTTGCAGTCATAAATAATGTAAAAATGCTTAGCGTAATGCTTTTTAAGGTGATTGTTTTCATAGTGTTTATTTAGATTATTTTGATGTATTCAAGGTTTATTTCAGTTTCACTTCTACCACAGTTCCATCCTGTGTTATTTCCACAAATTGTTCAAGCCGGTCATTATGCTGTTCATTATAAGTATGATATTGATAATAGTTGGTCGTCCCCCACCCGTCGCTTCCCGACCCTACATACTGGTTGTAGCCTTTAGGCATTACCCAGGCAAGGTTGGTTTGAAGAAAATATCTGCCTGGTTTCAGTCGTTCAAATTTAAACCGCCCGTATTCATCAGAAAGAGCCTCAAGCCTAAATCTGAATGACTGCTTGGACATATATACAATTGTGTTTTTGTTCTCTTTTTTCTTTACGTAAATTATACCAGGCTTCAAAATAAGGGGTAACCGGAAGCAGGGTAATCCGCAGATTTTTGCCATATATGCGCGGGGCCAATGGCGCGTTATAGCCAAACTGCGTTTTGGGTTTTGTAAACACTACACCTTTTATGCTTGATGTTCCGTAAGATAGTGCCTGTTTGGCTGCGATGGAATCAAAAGCAGATTCAGGGTATATTGTTTTTACAGTATTTCTTTCCGCCATACGGTCAGCTTCTTTCTGGGCACTGCAGGATAAAAGAAATACTGAGGCACAACCTATCATAGTATAAAAGAGATATTTAGGGTTTATGATCATCGTTTTTTGTTTGAAAAAATGGATATATAAACAGTGAGTTTTTTAAGATTAAGCCCGGTAATTCAAAATTTCAGTGCAGGTGAGTTACTGCTGCTTGTGAAATTTTTATAGTGATTATTCGGGTTACGCATCAGTTATTTATTTAGTCGTCAACATTGATTTAACAAAGTAACTGAACCCAAAAAGCGCAAACAATAGCACTTAATTACTGTTTTTTTCTAATGGTTTTCAGGTATTTTTAGCAGTGAGAACTGCGTATCTGGAATAGTTCCATATACTTGTGAAGTATGGCTCGTTTCTATTTTATATTTTTTTTTTCTTATAAACTGCTCGTTATGGTGTAAGGGGCAGACGTCTGTAAATGAACATGCATTTACAGATAGCCTTGAGACCGTTTTGCGACAGACAAACTCCGACAGCATAAGGGCGAGAACCAGTTTTGCTTTATCAGAATTCTGGGCGGCAAAAGACAGCACCAAAGCATGGAAATACCTCAATAAAGGCATGCAATTCAGTAAAAAAAATAGCTATTTACGGGCTCTCTATTATTACTATGATGCCAGGCTGCTTGTTCAAACCAATTGGGATAAAAGCGAAAAGATTTATATGAAAGCAGATACTCTGTTAAACAGTTTTCAAACAAAGGATGCTTATCTTTTCAAGGCCAAAGTATGGTATGAATATGGAACAGTAAGGCAGAGAAAAGATGATTATAAGGCATTTGCCAATATTTTATTAAACAAGGTTATTCCACTAGCGCTAAAAGCCAATAATAATGTATATGTTGGCAAAGCCTATTTGGCGTTGGGTATTGTTTTTAAAAATGCCGGCCAATTCGATAAGGCCGAAGTCTATTGTTTAAAGGGTATACAGATTTTAAAAAGTGCACATGCATCTTCGGGCCAGTTAATATCAGCCTATCATACCCATTGCCGAAAATTATATTTTATCAGGTAAAAGCCCCAAAGCTAGGGCCGCTTTGGATAGTGCATCGCGTTTACTTACCGAGTATCCTAACTCAGCATATTTGCTGGACCATTACGCGGCAGAGGGTATGTATTTTACAGTGAGCTCCCAATTTAAAAAAGCGTTGGAAAGCCTGGACAAAGGAGTGGCCCTTGCCAAAAAACTTGGCCTGCGTTATGAAGAACAGCGTCTGCAGTTACAAAGATTTTATGCTTTATATAATGACAAAAGTTATGGTGCGGCAAAAAGTGTAGTGATATACCTGATGAAGCAAAGGGAAATGATGAAGCTGGCCACCAACAGGCTTCAGTTATACTATGGGATGGCCGTGGCAGATCAGGGGATGAAAGACATGACAGGAGCATTTGACTGGTTGAAGCGCTATAGTGAATTAAGTGACAGTGTATCACAAAGCAAGTTTAAAAACGATATTAATGCCATGGAGATAAAATACCGGAATGCAGAGAGTCAGAAAAAAAATAGCATTATTCTGGCTGCACTGCAATACAATACTAGTGGCCTGTGCATGGCGAACAGCATTAGCCATAATCTCCTGTATAATCCGGTAAATGGCTATTTGAGCCGATATCGATATGTTTTTTTCAATGCCAAACGTCTGAAAATCTATATGAATATCTTTAGTCATCAATGATTCGCATAAATCTTTAAGGGCGGTTTCCAACCCAAACTGAAGTAAGGTTTCGGGCATCATATTACGGGCAATATGCCTAAGTTCACTTACTGAATGATCGAGC
>JABDDX010000099.1:0-9978 GCA_013287375.1 Bacteroidota bacterium
CAGCCACATCGGTTTGTGTCCCAGGATTCTGATTAGCAGAGATTGTTACACCGGGTAAGGGCTGATTATTTTCATCAAGTACAATTCCTTTTATTACTCTTATGGAAACGGGAGCATAAGCTATCTTACCAAGCATAGGCTCATCACATCTAACTGGCGATTTATTGACAGTTTGTTCAACTGCAAGCTTGGTTTGGGCATCTGCTTTAAAAAAAGCCATCGATCCCAGCAGGCCAATGGCAAGTGTCCACCCTTTAAATTTGCCTGTAAATGCTACTTCTTCAACCTGTAATTGTTGATTGATGGTATTTAATCGTTGCTGATCTATTCTGCCGCAA
This sequence comes from Bacteroidota bacterium, assembly GCA_013287375.1. Classification (GTDB taxonomy): domain Bacteria; phylum Bacteroidota; class Bacteroidia; order Sphingobacteriales; family Sphingobacteriaceae; genus Mucilaginibacter. The sequence continues at coordinate 339 of JABDDX010000099.1, forward strand.
ACATTACTGCTTGTTGCCAGGTAATTTATTATCTGGCTATTAGTCATTTCCGTAAAATCAGTTACTATTTTACTACAATGGCTGCAATTACGGCCTTCGTTTACTGGTGTCATATCTTGCCATGACTGATGGCAAGGTGTCGGGATGCTAATGTGTTGGATGTTTTGAATAAAATTCGGTTTTATACTATGATGCATGTCCAAATGCATTTCCATAATCGATAATAAAATATTTTACAAATTGTATGTGAACACTATAATGGGATTAGAAATTTAAAACATCCTTTGTATATTGCTAGCCTATTAACTGATCTTATGAAACTGAAACTTATCGGCCTTGGAATGATTGTTTTTTTAGCCTTTTCGGCACAGGCACAACGCAGGCATCGAATGGCAAATCAAACTGATACCATTTCCTCTAATTATGATCCGTCGTTGCTATTTACTCCAATGTTTTATACTGATAAGGGAAATGAATTTCATTCTGCCAATGGTGAACCGGGCCCTAAATACTGGCAGAATAGAGTTGATTATCAATTAAAAGCAAATATTGACATCGTTACCAAAGTGTTAAGCGATAACGAAGTTATCAGTTATACCAATAACAGCCCTGATGCGCTAAATTGAACCATGGTGTCAATACCCCGCTTATAAGCTGCGGGTTGTATAATGCCATTGTTTATACCACCTTCGCCCAAACGTACAGGTACGGTAGTGTGGTAAAGTTCTTCAGGATTGGCAGCATCTCCACGGGCTATCAGCAAATGAAAAGTATTTGTGCCAAGATCCATTACAGCAACAGTACCGTGGCTGGCTGATGAAGGCGTTTGTTTATCAGTCATAATTAAAAGCTAAACCCAATAATAGGTTAATAGTTTAGTTTAAATATAATTACTCCTTATAAAAAAACCACTTCGCCAGTTCTTTATAGCTTGCTTTTTTACCGTACATTAAAATACCTACTCTGTAAATCCGTGCAGCAACCCATGTGGCAAATAAAAAACCTACGACCATCATACACATAGATAAGCCGAGTTGCCATGGTGCCACTCCTCCAAAGGGTATCCTTACCATCATGGCTACCGGTGCGGTAAACGGAATGATGGATAACCAAACAGCTAAAGAACTATCAGGTGCTTGAAATAACACCGAAACTGATAATACATAAGTGAAAAGTAATGGTAGAGTAATCGGAAACATGAATTGCTGGGTTTCCGTCTCACTATCAACAGCAGAACCTACCGCCGCGAATAATGCGCTGTACAGTAAGTATCCCGTTAAAAAATAGAATATAAATACGCCAAGGATATAACTAAACTGTATGGTTTTTAAAGCACTTAAAAGCCCAACCATTGAACTTTGGGGCGACGAAAAAGATGAGCCTACAATTTTTGAGGCGACAATAGATAATACTATCCACGCAAAAAACTGGGTGAGGCCTACCAAACCCACGCCAATTATTTTACCCAGCATCAATTGAAATGGCTTTACTGATGATACGATCACCTCAACAATACGGCTGGTTTTTTCCTCAATTACACCACGCATTACCTGTGCGCCATAAATAAATAACGAAAGATAAATTAGAATAGCACAAGCTATACCAACCCCTGCTGCTGCGCCAACACTTGATTTCTTATCGCCTGTATCAGTTATATCAATAGTATTTAATGATATGTTAGATTTTGTTGAGCGAAGGATCGCGGTATCAATGTGATGTTTAATTAAAGCATCATTCTCTGCTATATCGTTAAGCTGTTTTTCCAATTCACTGGTTAAGGCAATAGCTGGTTTTTTAGTGGAGAAGATCTCTACCGAGTCAGTAGCTTTATAGTCTTTAGCTATTTTCAACAAGGTGATGTTTTCGTCTTTTTTGATAGATTTTTCAGCCGCACTTACAGATTGATCGGTAGTTTCAAACTTGATATTGTTTACATTATGAAATTTACCGGCGAAAACTCCGCTTTCATCTTTAACCAAAACCTGCTGTTGCGAGCTAAGCTGACCACTACTTTTAGCAATTAAAGCAATAGCTCCCGACATAGCCAGGATTAACCCCGGAACCACGAATATCATCACAATGAACGACTTCTTTTTTACACGAACCATATATTCGCGTTGTATAATTAATAGCACTTTATTCATGATAAGGCAGGTTTTTGGTTTACTTTTTCTATAAAGATTTCATTCATGGTAGGGATGACTTCCTGTAACATATTAATGCTGGTTTTAGGTATCAGATATTGTAATACATCGTTGGAAGAAGCTCCATCAGTCAATTTGATTTTGATGACATTGGAGTCATCTGTTTGTTTTTCTTCAACCAAGGTAAACGGTTGTGATCCGTTAAAAACTAACTTTTCGCCTGTGTATTCCACAATGTAAGTTGCACTACGATAAGAGTTTTTAATGTCTCTTACTTTGCCATCCAATATCTTTTTAGATTTATTGAGTAAAGCAATAGAATTACAAAGCTCTTCCACGGATTCCATGCGATGGGTTGAAAATAGGATGGTTGCACCTTTGCGGTTAAGCTCCAGTATTTCATCTTTGATGATCTCCGCATTCACCGGGTCGAAACCGCTGAATGGCTCATCCAAAATAATCAAATCAGGTTCATGCAGAATGGTGGCCACGAACTGTGCCTTTTGCTGCATGCCTTTGGAAAGTTCTTCAATCTTCTTATTCCACCATGATTGCATCTCCAGTTTCTCAAACCAGTATTTTAACCTTTTGATAGCCTCATCACGACTTAAGCCCTTTAATCTGGCAAGGTAAATCATCTGCTCACCGATCTCCATTTTTTTGTAGAGCCCGCGTTCTTCAGGTAGATAGCCAATGCGATCAATATGTGATTGGTTGAGTTTCTCACCATCAAAATATACTTCGCCTGAATCAGGAGCTGTAATTTGATTAATTATGCGGATAAGTGATGTTTTACCGGCGCCATTCGGCCCAAGCAAGCCAAATATTTGACCGCTTTCGACCTCCAGACTCACGTCACTCAAAGCGGTATGTCCCGCGTACTGTTTTACAATATTTCGAATGCTCAGCATTAGGTAAAGGTTTTGTTTAAGTTTTTTGTTTTTAGATACGAGGAAAGAAGGAATGTTACACCAAGCCATAAAACAATCTGGTACATAAAAACAAAAAAGCCCGAAACCATAACAGTTTCGGGCTTTTAAACCTTTTGCCTTTCAGCTTTATCCTTTTACCTTTTATTCAAAGTATTCCTTCATCCGTTCGAAAAAGCTTTTCTCGTTTTTACCCGGATTAGGTTTGAAGTTAGGCGAGCTCTGCAGTTTTTCCAGCAACTCGCGTTCTTCTTTGCTTAAAGCTTTCGGGGTCCAGATATTGATATGAATCAGTTGATCACCACGGTGATAAGAGTTTACTTCTGGTACACCTTTACCTTTAAGGCGCAGTATTTTACCGCCCTGTGTGCCTGGTTCAATCTTTATTTTGGCTTTACCATCAATGGTTGGTACTTCAACACTTGTACCTAAAGCAGCATCCACAAAGTTGATGTGTAAATCATAAATGATATTGTTACCATCACGTTTTAATGTTTCGTGAGGAATCTCTTCAATCAAAATAATCAAATCTCCGGGAACACCGCCGCGTGGGGCCGCGTTACCTTTACCGCTCATGCTCAATTGCATGCCTTCGCTTACACCCGCCGGGATATTTATACTAATAGTCTCTTCACCACGAACTAAACCATCGCCGTGGCAAACAGTACATTTCGAGGTAATAACAGATCCTTCACCATTACAGGTAGGGCAGGTGCTGGTAGTCTGCATCTGACCCAAAATAGTATTGGTTACCCTACGTACAGCGCCTTGTCCACCGCAAGTTTTACAGGTTTGGAAAGATGATTTATCCTTCGCGCCAGTACCATCGCAGGTCTTACAAAGTATTTGTTTGTTTACTTTTATTTTCTTTTCGGCACCGTTGGCAATTTCTTCAACGGTTAGGCGCACTTTAATACGCAGGTTGCTACCACGGGCTACACGACGTCCACCGCCGCCCTGCCTGCTGCCACCGCCAAAAAATCCTTCGAAAGGGCTTCCGCCACCGCCGCCGAAAATATCGCCAAACTGGCTGAATATGTCATCCATATTCATGCCCGCACCACCGTAACCGCCACCACCGTTTGGCGATGAAGCATTAGCCGCATGGCCAAATTGGTTATAACGCTGGCGTTTTTCAGGGTTGCTTAGTACTTCGTAAGCCTCGGCTGCTTCCTTAAATTTTTCTTCTGCAGCTTTATCACCCTCGTTTTTATCCGGGTGATATTTGATAGCCATTTTACGATATGCCTTTTTTATCTCGTCCGCCTCAGCACCTTTGGCAACACCAAGTACATCGTAATAATCTCTTTTAGCCATTTTAAAATATTGTAATTAGGGAAATATTATATTATTGAGTGATTTAGCGATTTAGTGAATGAGCGATTATCCGATTTTCAAATCACTCATTCACTAAATCAATCCATCACTAATTATTAGGCTCCAACAATCACTTTAGCAAACCTTATTACTTTGTCGCCCAGGTAATAACCTTTTTCCATTTGATCTACTACCTTACCTTTTAAATCATCAGTAGGGGCAGGTATATTAGTTATTGCTTCATGTAAATCAGCATCAAAAGTTTCACCTAATGCTTCCATTGGCTTCAACCCTTTTTGAGCAAGTGTGCTGCTTAATTTATTATATATCAATTCAACACCTGCTTTAACAGCCGCAACGTCTGTCGCGTTATCCATAGAGCGTATAGCACGTTCGAAATCATCCATCAACGGAATTAATGCAACAATTACATCTTTTCCTTCGGTTTTTCTCGCTTCTTCACGTTCTTTTGCAGTACGTCTTCTAAAATTATCAAATTCAGCAAATAGGCGCAGGTACTTATCATTGGCAGCTACTAGCTCATTCTTTAATTTTTCCTCAGCTGATAATTCATTCTCTACAGTGCCGTTGCCAGCATTCTGTGTAGCCTCAGTCGTCTCACCTGTTATATTTTCAGTTGAATCCATTTCTTCTGTTTTTTTCTTCTTTAGCATGTGTTAATATGATTAAATAGTGCAAATCAAGTATCCTGCCATTTGTTAAAAAGCGACATGGTGTCAGAATTTTACAGGTCGGCAATGCAGTACTGGCATACCGTCAATAAAACTGGCAGGAAGTGAAATGTTATATTTTCCTTAAGCTATATGTACATCCTCCAAAACCTTGCCATTCTCGCACTTAATAATGCGCGAAGGAAAAGTGCGGATGATATGATAATCATGGGTGGCAACCACAACAGCGGTACCCATTTGCTGGCCTATTTGTTTAAGCAGCAATACAATTTCTTCAGATGTATCAGGATCAAGGTTACCCGTTGGCTCATCAGCCAGTATAATTTCAGGATCATTTAACAAAGCGCGTGCAATTACCACACGTTGTTGCTCGCCGCCTGATAATTCATGAGGCATTTTTTTGAGTTTTGAACGTAAGCCTACTTTCTCCAATACGTCAAGTGCTCGGTCGGCAATAAGTTTCTTATCTGTCCAGCCGGTGGCACGCATCACAAATTGCAGGTTTTGCTCTACCGAACGGTCCGTCAGCAATTGAAAATCCTGGAAAACTATACCCAGCTTACGGCGTAAAAACGGGATGTTTTTACTCTCTAATTTATCCAACTCATATCCACAGGCATGTCCTGTACCGTTTTTAATATTCAGATCACCGTAAAGCACCTTTAATAAACTGCTCTTTCCTGAACCTGTTTGGCCAATCAGCCAAACAAAATCGCCTTTATCAATATGTAGGTTAACATTTGAAAGTACCAGGTGCTTTTGTTGAAAAATATCAACGTTATTCAGTTTTATTATCGAGTTTCCAATCATCTTAAAGGTCTAATTTCAATATCTGCCCGAAAGGCAATTCTTTAACAATATTCATTATATATTCTGCCTTATCAGCAAGTCCCACCTTATCCAGCGATTTATCAGGCCGGTCTACCCTAAAGTAAGCCAAAAGAGTAAACTTATCGTCCCTTAACTGCACATAATCGGGTATTTTAGCTACGCCTTTAACTTTAATTATATACATTTTGTTCGTAGTTGATGATTCAAGGATCATAGCCTAAAGCGGGATAATCCAACAAAATATCATCTTTTCAAAGGTATAAAGATTTGACAAAAGTTTTGTTACCATCATCATGATCTATCAACTATTAGCCATTAAATATTTGACAAGAACTCCATCGTATCAATACCATCGGCATAATCCCACAGTTTTGGTTGCTGACTCTCGCCGAAATTAACCAACTGGTCATCTATCTTTAAATCCTCTGCGCTTACCACACACTGAATTTTTTCACTTTCGGCATTGATGATTTGTTCAGCCGCTAGCAAATCTGAATAATTACTGTAAAACAGCACGGCAAGCGGCGAGGTTAAACGTTCATCTTTTTTCACCAACAGAAACCCATTATCCAAATGTTCATCCCGGTTTACCAGGTATATCGATTTGTTGTAATCGTAATTGTTATTGTATTTATGATGATGGATGATAGCCTCGTAATCCTGTATCGACTCAAAAAAGAAATTGAAGTTATAACCTTCAGGAACCAATAATTTTGACACATTACGGCAGCCCAAACCATAATAATCAAAAATATCATGGCCGAGATCATGTAACTGTTCCGCTGTTTCGTTACCGGTAAGTACTGCTATACTGTTTCTGTTTTTACGGATGATGTTAGGCACCTTACCAAAATAATAATCGAAATAACGCGATGTATTATTGCTTCCGGTGGCAATTACCGCATCAAAGTTTTCCAATCGCTCTATAAAACTAAATTGTCCTGCAAATCGGTTGTCGATTTCAACTAGCCTCTCAAGCACATATTTTATAAGATGATTATCCTGCGATGATGCTTTGATCAATGCGTGATTTCCGCTGGCTAACACACATAATACATCATGAAAACCTACCATTGGTATGTTGCCTGCAAGAATAAGTCCGACTTTTTTATTGGATGAATTAAAGCTGTATTTGCTTAGCCATGTTTCAATATCAGCATTGTTAAGCACTTGCCCTATAGCAGTAACCGCTTTTCGCACATTCTCGGGAGTGAACCAGGCATTGTAATGTAACTCGTCATTAATGACGTCGTTTAAATGTTCATCCGGGTTGCTAAGCTGCTCGCCCAGCGTTGAAAATGACTTAATTAGTTCCTGTATGTTGAATTTTGACATATAAATGGTAAGTATAATAAACCCTTAAACTGTTTTTTTGTTATATTTGCGTAATTGTTTAAGAACAAGGCAAAGTTAATTGAGAATATAAGATATTTTATAAAATATGGCGATTATAATCACCGATGAATGCATAAACTGTGGAGCTTGTGAACCAGAGTGCCCAAATAATGCAATTTATGATGCAGGAGCAGCATGGCGTTTTTCTGATGGTACTGGTTTAAAGGGTGTTATTGATTTTGGCGATGGTGTTACTTTAAATGCAGAAGAAACACAAGCGGCCCTATCTGATGATATTTATTACATCGTACCTGATAAATGTACCGAATGTGTAGGTTTTCATGACGAGCCGCAATGTGCTGCAGTTTGCCCGGTAGATTGCTGTGTTGATGATGAAAATGTGCGTGAAACTGAAGAAGAGCTTCTTGCTAAAAAAGAGTGGCTTCACATGAACGAATAAAAATATAATATTTAATTATTATGAAAAGGAAGGCAATTTGTCTTCCTTTTTTTATATGTTTATTTTTTATTAGTGCTTAACCTTATTAAACCCCAAATAAAAGTTAAAGCATCTTCCTTAATTTAACTATGGAATACGGTATTTGTAATTTAGCGGTAATACCCATGCGAGCTGAACCAAGTGAGGTAAGTGAGATGACATCGCAAGTATTATTTGGCGAAATATTCGAGATTATTGAGTGGACAGACAAGTGGGCTAAAATTACCACAACCTATGATAATTATACCGGTTGGATAGGCCGTTTACAGTTTACTATGCTTGGACACATCGCTTATCAGGATTTAACCCAAAAGCCCTCTCCCTTAACTTACGGAACAGTAACCCAAGCCTGGAAAAAATCAGATAATACCGTATTATATCTACCTGTGGGCAGTTCATTGTCATTTTTAGAAGGTAATCGATGCAAAATAGGCAACGAAAAGTTTGAAATAATTGGCCCTAAAGGCGATATTGAAAATTTTGTTACTACAGCCAAGTCATTTTTAAATGCACCTTATTTATGGGGCGGTCGCACGCATTTCGGCATTGATTGCTCGGGTTATGTTCAAGCAGTATTCAAATTGCATGGTACAAAAATAAAAAGAGATGCTTCTCAACAGGCTGAGCAAGGTGCAATTGTCGCAAGCTTAAATGAAGCTCGTTTAGGCGATCTGGCATTTTTTAAAAATGCGGATGGGCGTGTAGTACATGTAGGTATAATGCTTAACGATAAGCAGATTATTCATGCATCCGGAAAAGTTAAAATTGATAGTATTGATGAGGATGGAATCTATTCTGAAGAGTTGAAACGTTATACCCATACGCTTCATTCTATCAAAAGACATGATAAATTATCCGTCTAATCGAATTGTATTTTCCAAACGATAATTTTTTTGTCGTCACTTACTGAAAGTAGATCATCTCCATTCCAAACCAACTTGTTAATGGATAACACATGCCCCGGATGGCCTTTTTCCCGGCTGATTACTTTGTACAGTTTAAAATCGTCTGAACCCCAAAGTTTAATGCTTTTATCCATGCTGGCGGTAGCAAAGTAAGGCTGGGTAGGATGGAAAGCAATAGAGTTTACGGCAAACAAATGAGCAGGTATATTTTGTATTGGTTTATAGTCGATAGTGTTCCAGATTTTTACCTGAGCGTCACGACTGCCTGTTACTAAATAATCTCCGGCAGGGGAATACTGCGCTGAAAATACGGCCATACTGTGTCCGGCTTCTCCTTCCAGCGTAGTGATATAGGAATAATCAAGCAGATCGTATATTTTCACCTTGTTATCGCGACAACCGAAAGCCACTTGCTGAGTTACATCATTAATAGCAATACATCTCACTGTATCAGCTGATATTTGTATAACATGCAGTAATTCAAATGTATTTAGATTCCACACGGATACCGTACCATCTTCCGAAGCTATCAACAACTCGTTTTTTGAGCTTACCGCTTTAATATCAAATACTGGTTTGGTATGATGTTTAAGAATGGTGATAACCTTTTGTTGAATAAAATCAAATACCGGCACATCACCGGTGCGCAGGCCAGTGAACATCAAAGGAAAACCTGCTGGGCAATGTATAGCATAAACAGATGCCGGAACCGGAAACATTACCTTAATAAAGCTATTGGTTTTTAAGCTCCACTCCACCACGCCCTTATCATTCCCTCCGGTAAATAATATACCTGGTTTTTGCGAAAGTTCTAAAGTAAAAATAGGGTTACTATGCCCGGTAAGTTCGGCTGTTTTTTCTACTGTGATCATTTTTTTAAGTCGAAAGTTGAAAGTTTAAGGTTGAAAGCTATAATTTTTAACTTTCAACTTTAAACCTTCAACTCATATTACTTATGCCTTGTTCTTAAACAATTACGCAAATATAA
>JABDDX010000099.1:10006-10567 GCA_013287375.1 Bacteroidota bacterium
TCATATTACTTATGCCTTTGTTCCAGATTTTTAGCGATTGTTTCTAAGCTTAATCCTTTTTCGCGAAGTAAAACTAATAGATGAAATATCAGGTCAGATGATTCATTGATCATGTCAACCTCGGTCTCAGCTAAAGCAGCTATTACGGTTTCAACGCCTTCTTCACCAACCTTTTGTGCTATTTTATTTAAACCTTTTGTGCGCAGTTTATTTACATACGAACCCTCAACCGGGTTTTCGTAACGATCGGCTATAATAGCTTCAAGTTCTAAAATAAAGTTTTGGTTATATTCAGTTTTAAAGCAACTACGGTCGCCGGTATGGCAGGTTGGGCCATCAGCTTTAACCTTTATTAAAAGCGTATCATTATCACAGTCGATAGTGATGCTTTTAACATGTAAAAAGTTGTTACTGGTTTCACCTTTGGTCCATAAACGGTTTTTAGTACGGGAGAAAAAAGTAACTATATTTTCCTTTGCGGTTTTATCGTATGCCTCCTGGTTCATGTAACCCAGCATCAGCACCTCTAAAGTTTGCTCGTCCTGAATAATCACGGGGACT
>JABDDX010000100.1 GCA_013287375.1 Bacteroidota bacterium
TCTCGAAAAACAACAACTCACCATTGGCAAAAAAATTAAAGTGACAGAAATTAATGAATACGATAACTCTATGATATTACAAGCTGAGGATAAGAAAATACACATTAGCCGTGAGGTAGCCAACAATTTATTGATTGTAATATGAACGATAATCACAACGAATCATTAGCCAATGTGCATAGCTCGGTATCAACCGAAAATAAAACAGGTTGGCGCAAGTTTCTGGCTTTTATCGGTCCGGCTTATTTAATTAGTGTTGGTTATATGGACCCGGGTAACTGGGCCACGGATATAGCCGGTGGTAGCGCTTTTGGCTACCGGTTGATATGGATATTGTTTGTATCAAACCTGATTGCTTTGTTATTGCAGTCATTAAGCGCGAGACTGGGTATAGTGCGGGGTATGGATCTTGCGCAGGCGTCAAAACATACTTACAACCGATTTGTAAATTTTTGCCTGTACATTTTGGCTCAAATTGCCATTATTGCCTGTGATCTGGCTGAGATCATCGGTATGGCGATAGGTTTAAACCTGCTGTTCCATTTGCCATTGATATGGGGGGTATCGCTTACTATAACTGATACCGTGCTGATGCTTTTCCTGATGAACAAAGGCATGCGCAAGCTGGAAGGTTTTATTGTTTCTATGATATTCATTATCGGGCTGTCGTTCCTGATTGAAATGTTTATTGTAAAGCCTGATGTGGTAGCAATTGCCAAAGGGTTTGTGCCAAATATGTTAAGCGGTGATGCCCTATACCTGGCCATAGGCATAATTGGCGCGACGGTGATGCCGCATAACCTGTATCTGCACTCATCACTAGTGCAAACGCGTAAAATAACCCGTACTGATGAGGGGATACGATCGGCAATCAGGTTTAATGTTTTTGATACCGTTATAGCGCTTAACGTGGCCTTTATTATAAATGTGGCCATTTTGATATTAGCTGCAAGCGCGTTTTTTACCAATGGATTTTTTAAAGTTGCCGAAATACAGGATGCCTATAAACTGCTGGAACACATATTCGGGTCATTAGCGCCTGTGTTGTTCGCTGTCGCGCTGATCGCATCAGGTCAGAGTTCTACCATCACGGGAACGCTTGCCGGGCAGATTATTATGGAGGGCCACATCAACCTGCGTATTGAACCCTGGCTGCGCCGTTTGCTTACGCGATTAATGGCTATTGTACCGGCAGTGTTTACTATACTTTATTACGGAGAAACGGGCCTGGGTAATTTGATTATATTGAGTCAGGTGGTTTTAAGCTTGCAATTGGGTTTCGCGGTGGTTCCGTTGATCCACTTTACATCCGACAAAAAGAAGATGGGCAAATTCGTTATCGACCTAAAAACAAAAATATTAGCATGGGCTTGCGCTGTAATAATTATAGGCCTTAATGCTCAATTGGTTGTTCAACAACTTGGCGAATGGACACATGCATCCCATTCATCAGCCATGTGGATACACTTTTTGGTGGAGCCTATAATATTAGCAGTGGTAGCGTTGATGGTGTATGTATTATTACGACCATTGTTGTTTAAACACAAAGATCAACCTACTTACATACCGCATGGCCTGGCAACAGTTATTGATGAGCTTGATGCCATTAAATACCATCACATTGCGGTAAGTATTGATTTTTCGCAGAATGATACAGAATCCATCAGGCATGCGATAATGCAGGGCGGTAAGCATGCGGTGTACACACTGATACATGTGGTTGAAACTGCCGGGGCAAGGTACTATGGCAACGAGGTATTAGACCAGGAAACACAAAGCGACGTTGATAATTTACAGCGGTATGTAGATGCGATGAAGAACTTGCACTACAACGCTAATGCACAAATTGGCTATGGCTCTCCGGCTACCGCGATAGCTGATATTGTGAAGAAAGAGGGTGTGGATTTTATAGTGATGGGATCGCATGGGCATAAGGCTATTAAAGATTTGCTTTTTGGTACTACGGTTAATAAAGTGCGCCACAGGGTTCAGATACCGGTACTGGTAGTTAAGGCGGGAGGAAAATAATTCGCATATTTGCAGTATAATGAGCGACGATAAGATCTACATAAAGAATAAGAAAGCCTATTTTGAATATATTATACTGGATAAATACGTTGCCGGTATAAAACTGTTGGGTACCGAAATAAAATCAATACGCGATGGGAAAGCCAATGTGAATGATGCTTTCTGCACTTTTATTAACGGTCAGCTTTATGTGCGTAACCTTCATATCGCGGAGTATTCATTCGGCTCATTCTATAACCATGAAGCCAAACGCGACCGCGTACTATTACTTAATAAAAAGGAATTAAAGAAACTACTTACAAGAGGTGAAGAAAAAGGTCTAACCATAGTGCCGCTTGCGCTATTCATCAGCGAACGTGGTTTTGCCAAGCTTGAAATAGGCCTAGCCCAAGGTAAAAAAACTTTCGATAAACGAGAAACCATGAAAGAACGTGATGTTAAGGTTGAGATGGATAGGGCGATGAAAAGGTAGCCCCCCTCCGCCCCCTGAAGGGGGAACTTTTGAAAATCTTATTATTTGCTCCCCCTTTAGGGGGCCGGGGGTTACCACGCATTCTCACCCTTCAAAGGTACAAACCTGAAAGTATCCAGCACATGTTTCTCGTAATCATGCTCACCAGTCTTTAATATGGTAACCATTTTTTGCTGAGATTCATCGCCTACAGGGATAACGATAATCCCGCCGATAGCTAATTGTTTTAATAATTCTTCCGGTACTGTGGGCGCTCCTGCAGTCACAATTATTTTATTGTATGGCGCATGTGCAGCTATGCCTCTTGATCCATCACCTAAAAAGAAATTGGGTTTGTAGCCTAAGTATGGCAGCACTTGCTTGGTGTGTTCATATAAGGTTTCCTGGCGCTCAATGGTATAAACCTTAGCGCCTAGTTTCATTAGTATGCAGGTTTGGTATCCGCAGCCGGTACCAATCTCCAAAACTTTATCGCCTTTGCGGATGTGTAAAAGCTCGGTTTGATAAGCTACAGTGTATGGTTGAGATATTGTTTGCCCAGCACCAATGGGGAAGGCAATATCTTTATAAGCCTGGTTCCAGAAGGTTTCATCAAAAAAATAATGGCGTTGCATGGAACCGATAGCGGTTAATACATTCTCATCTTCGATACCCTTCTTTCTTAAAACCTCAACCAGTTTCTTTCTTGCTCCTTGTTCGCGGTAATTATCGATGTACTTGTATGCCATTGCATGGCTAATTTACTAGTATTTTTAGTGTCTGAACCAGAATTTTTGGAATTAAATAATGTTCAGAATACTATAGCCTGAAAGTCATCGCTTTATTTTGTTAATTCTATAAATTCCGGTTCAGACAACTTAGTAAGGATCCACATCTGGCTGTACTATGCTTCCTTTGCTCAGTTTTGTAGTTTGGAATTGCGTAATAACATCTTTAATAATGGCTTTAGCTTTGTTAATAGAGACTGCATCCTTCTCAAACTTTAACAGAATGGATTGGATATAATAATTCCGTATCCGGCTCACCAAAGGTGGTTGTGGTCCGATAACCCTCTCGCCGAAATGCTTGCGGAGTTCATTACCCAAATATTGCGCCTGGTTATATAGTACTTCAGGTTGTTTATGTTTTATATCTAAGTTGATGATGCGGGAAAATGGGGGGTAGCTAAAGCTTTTACGCTCGCTCATTTCAGTAAAATAGAGGTCGGCGTAATCATTTTCAATTACCTGTTTTATTACCCGATGATTTGGGTCATAAGTTTGGATAACCACCTTGCCTTGCTTGCCACGCCTGCCAGCCCTGCCGCTTACTTGGGCCAGCATTTGAAAACTGCGTTCATTAGCCCGATAGTCCGGAAATTTGAGCAGACTATCCGCATTGATAATGCCTATCACAGTAACATCGGCAAAATCCAGTCCTTTAGCCACCATTTGGGTGCCTACTAGAATATCAATCTTCTTTTCCTCCAGATTATTGAGGATGGTTTGCAAGGAATTTTTGGAGCGGGTAGTATCCAAATCCATTCTGGCTATTCGGGCCTCGGGTAATATCAGGCTTAACTCATCTTCTATTTTTTCGGTACCAAAGCCCTTGTATTCCAAATGTGTTGATCCGCATGCCGGACATATCGATGGTGAATCTTCCCTGTATCCACAATAATGGCAATGCAGTTTACCGCTGCTTTTATGGTAGGTGAGGCTAACATCGCAATTAACACACTTGGGCGTATAGGCGCATGTTTTACACATTAAAACCGGAGCATAACCACGGCGGTTTTGAAACAGGATTACTTGCTCCTTATTGGCCAAAGCCTGTTGTATGTCGGTTATCAATACACTGGTAAAATGCGATTGTATAGTTTTCTTTTTAGTTTCTTCGGCGATACTTACAATTTCAACCAGCGGCATTTCTACACCACCAAAACGCTCCGTCAGTTCAACAAAACCGTATTTGTGGGTGCGGGCATTATAATAGCTCTCAAAGGATGGCGTAGCGGATCCTAATAAAACTTTCCCCGCATGCATATTGGCTAAAAAGATAGCCGCATCACGGGCATTGTACCTTGGGGCTGGATCATATTGTTTGTATGATGTTTCGTGTTCCTCATCAACAATAATCAACCCCAGGTCATTAAAAGGCAGAAATACAGATGAGCGTGCGCCTAATACCACTTTGTATTCATGGTTCAATACTTTTTGCCAAACCTCAACCCGCTCGCTATCATTAAAACGGGAGTGGTATACACCAATATCAGCGCCGAAATACATGCGGAGGCGTTCAATTATGTGCGTAGTTAGGGCTATTTCTGGCAATAAATAAAGTACTTGTCTGCCCGAGTTGATCATTTCCTCAATCAACCTGATATAAAGTTGTGTTTTACCGGATGAGGTAACGCCATGCAATAAAACCACATCCTTTTCACCAAACTGGTCGCTTATACTTTGCAGGCCGGATTGCTGTTGTTCGCTTAGTTCAAAGTTTCCTATGGCTTCTTCTTCCTCGTAATATAAACGACTAACATTTTTGTATTCCGGGATGAAGATTTCTTTTTCAATCAAACTTTTAATACTGGCATCACCTGCACCGCTTTCTTCGATCAATTCATTCTTGGAAATAGTTTTTTGGTGACGGGATAGCTTCAGATAGGCCAACACAGCGTCAGCTTGTTTAGGCGCTCTTTTCTCCAGTATGGCAAATAGCTCCTGCCGCTGATCCGGATTGTTATAGATAGGATTTAGCGTGATGAAAGTCCGCCGGCGAGGTTTGTAGCGCTCGCTGACTTCTTCGGATATATTGATGATGTTCTTTTCAAAAAGAATCTTCAGCAATGGCATTACCTGTTTTTGGCCAAGCAGCTTCACGATGTCGCTTACTGTTAACTCAGGTTGAATTTCCAGCGCTTCTACAATTAAAAACTCTTTATCGTGTAAAGCTGATTTATCGATTTCAAAATCCTTATTCAATACGATCTTGGTTTCGCTGGCCAGTTTTAATGCAGATGGGAGGGCGGCGTTCATAACCTCACCCAGGTTGCACATGTAATAATCGGCTATCCATTGCCAAAAGTGGAGTTGTTCGTGCGTTACAACTGGTTTATCATCCAATAGCTCTACGAGATATTTGGCCTCATATTTTTCAGGTGGTTGTGTGCCGATACCGGCGATGATGGCCGTATATAGTTTGCTTTTACCAAATTGTACCACGGCTCGTTTGCCTATAGCTACGCTATCGTTTAGTTCAAATGGTACGCGATAAGTATAGTTTTTGGCTATAGCTAAGGGCAGTATCACTTCAACAAAAAGCGTTTTACGGTCGGAGTATCCGGCTTCGGCAAATTCTAACATCAGGCGGTTTTATTTCTGTAGGCAGCCATGGCAAGGGTTACCCAGCCAATAATAAACAGTAAGCCGCCCAAAGGGGTAACCGGGCCAACCCACGGCAGCCAGCTCCATCCTAACAGATCGCGGCAGGCTAACAGGTATAATGAACCCGAAAAAAACACAATACCGAAAGTAAATAGATAATAACTGGTACTAATTAAGCTATTTTTGGTACGTGCAAAGGTTGACAGGAACAACAGCGCGAAAACATGGTAAAACTGGTATTGTACTGCTGTATGCCAAACCTCGAGTTTGTCGGCGTCCAAATAAGGTTTTAACCCATGGGCGCCAAATGCCCCTGCTATAACGGCAAGTAAACCAAAAATCGAAGCGGTAATAATTATTCGTTTATTCATCATGATGATAAAAGGCTAAGTTAACCAAATGATAGGATTAGTTTATTGATGGTTGGTAAAAATCATAAATTGCACCTGTAAACTATTATGAAGAAACAGGTAATAACCACTATAATTTTATTGATAGCTACGGCGGCTATTACGGTGGTGTATTTTAAAAATCTGAATCCGCCGGGCTCCAACACCAGCAGGGTAATGGCCACTATACCCGATAATGCCGTGGTGATATTTCAGTTTACTAACGAGAAGAGCTTCTACGATATTTTTAACGGTAACACGCTCCTGGAATCAGTAACCGGGAAAAATCAAATAGCGGATATTGATACTGTACGCGATGTGCTGCTCGGCAATCCATTAATTGCCAAGTACTTTAATGGGCAAAGTTTGTTTGTTTCGCTACATCCGCTGAAAGGTAATAGTGTTGATCTGTTGCTCTCTTTATCTGCCGGTAAAGGTTTTGAAGATGGTTTAATAGACCAGATAGCCGCAGAAAAAAACAGTGGATTGATTGTTAACCCACTTCATGTGCAAGGTGCAAAAGGCTATAGCATTTACTTTAACTCCATTAAAAAGCGATTTTATGTGGTGGATAAAGGGGGAGGTATTTTCGCAGGAAGTTTCTCCGAGGAATTGGCAGAGTTGAGCGCCCAAACCAAGTTTAAAGGTGATAAGCAAGACTTTGTGTTGCTATCTGAGCAGCAAAACTCTAATTCACTGGCTAATTTGTATGTGAATTATGGGCAGTTAACGCCCTTGTTCAGTAAACTCTTTGTTAATAATACCGATATATTCAGGAGCTTTAAACTATTATCGGCTAATGCGGTACTGAGTCTGAATTATAAGAGCGACGCGTTCATGTTTAGTGGTATATCAACATTACAAAAAGGTTCGCTCTCATATCTGGATATTTTCACCGATCAGCAACCTGTTGCGAACCATTTAAAAGATATATTCCCGGCGACTACAGCTTATAGTACTAATTTGTCGGTTTCTGATCCGCTGAAGTTTGGGGCTGATCTTTATCAATATCATGTAAAAGCCGGGATACAGAAGGAGCAGGATTCGCTTTTTAAAAAGATTAAAGCCGAAGCCGGGATTAGCTTAAGAACAGAATTTAATAACTTATTAGGAAACGAATTTGCCATTGTAACTACGCGTTACGAAGAAAAATATGCTATCATATCGGTTAAGGACGGATCGAAGCTGTTGCCTTTCATGGTGAACATCAGTAACATGGTTACTGATAATATGGGGCAATTTAAGTATAATAAATTACCCTTCTTTTTATTGGGAGATGTTTTTGGGATTTTGAAAAAACCTTATTTTATGATATTGGATAACTACCTGATACTGGCCACCAGCCAAAAAGAATTAAGCAGTTATTCTGATACTTACCTTAACCGTAAATTCTTAAGTAAGACCGACGCGTATAACCAGTTTTATGATCTGCTGTCTGAAAGGAGTAATGTGGCATTTTTTATCAACTTTAAAAATTCCCAGCAGATATTAAAAAGGGATATGAATCCGGATGTTTACAGCTCTTTTGAAAATGATAATCCGGGATGGAAAAGCTTTTATGGAGCATCATACCAGTTATCATCTTCTGATGATAACTTTTACACTAACTTCTGCATGCGGCTAAACAATGTTGATACCACAGCCGTAAACAATGAATTCCAGTAAAACCTGTTGTTAACAAAAAGATAACAATAGCTTTTGAGACATTTTTAGCTTTCTAATGCAATTTGTTGGCAAGCATAATTTATCTTTAGTGAGAATTGGTTTAGGGTTAGTTTAGGGTTAGTATATGAAGAGATTTCTAATAGTTTTTTTCTTGTTGTTTTCTGCTTCCGGGGTATTCGCCCAGGAATTTTCGCAATATAATACAGGAACGCTCTACGATTCATTTGAAAACCCTTCCCAAAAATCATTTACTCCGGATACCAGCCGTAGCTACGCGTTTAACTTTTTTGTCCCAAACTTTAATGTTAATTTCACCCTGACCGGGGATGCTCAGCAAACGTTGAAAAATCGCTATATAAACAATAACTATAATAATTCAGCCTTACAAATAGGTCCAGGCAATAAGTATAATTACGTTAATACCAATGCCAATGCTTATTCTATCATGTTTAAGGCCTTTACCAGTTTTGATGGAAACGTTGAGGTGGGCTTTTTTGTAGATACCAAGCTTGATGGCCGCGGCGCATTTACTGATGAAAGTATAGCCTTATTGAACGGCTCGGTAAACTTCCCGAATAACGTTTACAACAATATATTCAATTCACGTTATAGCTATCAACTGTATAACGAAGTAGGTGCCACTTACCGTGAACAGGTAACAAAACAGCTTGCTTTTGGTATAAAAGTAGGTTTAGTATCAGGTATGAGCGCGCAAAATGTTCATATCGACCAATCAAGTATTACTTTTGATAAAGCAGCCGATTCTGCAACGTTACGACTACAAGGAACCGAACAAAAGGCTGGTTTTAGCAAGTTACCTTTGAGTAACCCCGGAATTGATGTGAGTATAGGTACTACTTATCGTACCCCTGATGCTTTTATTATCCAAACCAATTTGAAAAATCTGGGATTTATTCACTGGAATAAGTATGCCGAAATTTATGATTTTAGCGGTACAACGGGTATAGAAGATCTTACTTCTCCTCAGAGAGAAACCAATGTTTATGATGCTGTTAACGATAAGGTTACAGGAGGAAAAGTTATCAAAGGTTCATATAATACACCATTAGATGGCCGGTTTGAATTAAGCGGTTCCAAATCCTTTTTACTGAGTGACGAGGAAACGAATTTAAGATATGCGCCCACGCTTGTTCTATCTAAAGAGTTGTTTTATAGTGGTTTTACTGCAGCTTTGGTTAGCCCGATACAATATCAGAATTATTCATTTACCCTGGTTACCAGTTATGAGGACAAGCTTTTTAAGCTGGGTACACAGTTTATGGTCAAATCGCATAATGCGGAATTTTTTATCGCGAGCAGTCAGTTACCGCAAAGTGCAGAGGCAACAGCCATTGCGCTTAAAAGCCACAGCCAGATAGATAAAACAGGGGCGTTTACGGGTGCTGATATATCGATAGGGTTCTCCATGAAATTTGGCCCGGTGATCGAACACCCTATGAACGCCAGCCATATACCAATGGGTGAAAAAGGATTCCTGGGCAAGTTATGGGATAAGTTATTTAAGAAAAGCGATGATAAAGCATTAGAAGATTAAGCTTTCTTTTTTCCGGCGATAAAATCCTTTAAATAGTAAGGCTCAAAATAAGCTACATCCTCAAAATCCTTTGCTGCAAATTTTTCAGTTGCCCTTTTAGTTAGATAGCTTGCGGAGTTAGCGAAACCCTCTAAAAACAGCGAATTAGGATTATTTAATGTCTCCCGGCATTTCTCAGCGCCATCGCCAAAAAATAAAATCTTATTGCTGCTTAACAAGTCAGCAAAGCTATTTTCATTGATGATCTCCGCGGCAGTGGGATTAATTCTTTCTCCTTTAGTATTAAAAATAGCAGTATATACCTCCATGCGACGGGCATCAATCATGGGGCAAAGCAGGGTGTCGCCAGTAGCTAATTCGCTTTCACATATCGCGCCATAGGCCATTGCTTCCAATGTTTCAATAGCGATTAGTGGTTTATCCAGCGCATAGCATAAACCTTTAGCTGTTGATATGCCTATACGCAAGCCGGTATAAGAGCCGGGGCCGCAACTTACGGCAATAGCACCCAGATCGCTGTATTTGGTGCCGGTTGTGGTAAGTAATTCTTCAATATACAAAGTGATAACCTCAGCATGTATATTACGCTGATCCATCTGTTTAACAGCCAATACTTCGCCATCCTTCGACAAAGCAACAGAGCAAACGGTAGTGGCGGTTTCTATTTGTAAAATCATTTGTTAGTATCGAGTATTTAGTATCAAGTAGCTAGTATCAAGTACATAGTATTTAGCAACCTTTTTTTGAATTTTGACTTTTCCTTTTGACTTAATCAGGTACCGGATCATGGCCGTGGCCTCCCCATGGATTACAACTGGCAATGCGTTTCAAAGTTAACCATCCACCTTTAAAAGCGCCATGTTTTTTGATGGCTTCTACACCATATTGCGAGCAGGTAGGGGTATAGCGACAAGAAGCGCCTGTCATGGGCGAAATAAAGTATTGATATATCTTTATCAGCACCAGGAAGATACCGCCTAAAATAGCTTTAAATAAGTTGTAGATGAACA
>JABDDX010000101.1 GCA_013287375.1 Bacteroidota bacterium
AAATGGGATTTAGGCCCAATCACCGTCACATTACCCGGAAACAAGATCATCATACAGCCAAACTCACAAGCAACAGTTAGTTTGAGCATGAAAGTAAATGGCAGGCTTAAGGAATGGACTACTGAACACCCTAATCTTTATGGACTAGTACTTACTATAAAGGATGGTGGCCATGAAATTGATAAGCAATATTCCCGTTTCGGCTGGCGCGAATTTACGCTACAGGGAAACAAATTATACCTTAATGGCAAGCCAATTGTACTAAAAGGTGATTCATGGCATTTTATGGGCATACCGCAAATGACACGCCGCTATGCATGGGCATGGTTTAAGCTATTGCAAAATAGCCATGCTAACGCGGTACGCCTGCATGCAGAGCCTTACCCTCAGTTTTACCTGGATATGGCTGATGAAATGGGTATATGCGTATTAGACGAAACAGGGATGTGGGCCAGTGACGGCGGACCCAAAATTAACAGCCCGACATACTGGAAAAATAGTGATGAACATTTGAAAAGATTTATTTTGCGCGATCGTAACCACCCTGCCGTTTTTGGATGGAGCGTGTGCAACGAGAATATGCCAATAGTGCTGAATGTATTTCATGCGCCTGATTCATTGGTAAAAAGGCAAGTAGCTGAAATTAATAATTGGATAACTATTACGCAAGGATTAGACCCTACGAGAGCGTGGATATCCGGCGATGGCGAAACACAAGCGATTAATACCATGAATTCGCCTGTTATTATTGGCCACTATGGCGGCTCTGATGAGAATTACAAGAACCTATCATCCCAAGGCAAGCCCTGGGGCATTGGCGAAGCCGGAATGGCTTATTATGCTACACCACGCCAAACGGCAGCCTATAATGGTAACAGATCCTACGAATCGCAACAGGGACGAATGGAAGGTGTTGCCGATGAGGCCACTAAACTCATCAATATGCTCAAAAAGTACCAGGCTTCCTATATGTCCATCTTTAACCTGGTTTGGTACGGCGTAAAACCCCTGGAACTAGGTTTAGCCGATACAACAAGAGCACCTAAACCATCCGACGGTATATTTTTTGGTAAATATCAAGAAGGTCAACCGGGTGTTCAGCCCGAAAGATTAGGACCATATACAACTACCCTTAACCCGGGATATGACCCATCCTTACCACTGTATAAAACCTGGCCTCTGCAGGTTGCTGTAAGCGCATCATTTGCTGATACAACTATGCAGAAAGAGGTAACAGTACCTATTGAGAACACACCTGTAAATACCAAGGCTGTTGTAAACAATGTACTCCTATTATCAACAGATAAAGATTCTGTTCTGTATAAAACATTAAGTGATATGGGTGTTTTAATAAGCGCGCATCCTGCTAAAAACGGTCATAACTTGCTCATTATTGATGGTGAGCATACACCTGCTGATGCTAGATCACTTGCATTACAAAAAACAGTTTTACAACAGGGAGGCAAAGTGTTAATCTGGGGCGTTGATCCTTCGGCTATTAAAGCGGTTAACAAGTACCTCCCTTTTTCTGTTGAACTTACTAACAGGAAAGCAACATCATTTATTACTTACGGAACAGACCAGCTAATTAATGGATTAGGCAATGTCGACTTTTATTTTTCAGAAATATCGGATAAACCAATCATGACCTATGGCTTATCAGGCGATTTGGTAAAGCACAGCGACATTTTGCTGGATGCCTGCAACACCGACTGGAAAACATGGAATAAACGTGCAGAATATCTTAAAACCGCGTCTGTATTGCGCAGCGAACGTGAGTACAAACCAGAAGGAAAGGCCCTGATATCTATAAACTCAGGTTCCGGCAAAATATATATTTTTGCTATTGACCCTGCATTGCTTTCGGCAACATCAATAAGTCTGGTACGCCGGATACTAATTAACCTGGGCATTGATTTTACCGGTAAAACAAGCAGCAACACCGCCATTGGCGCCGATAATAAATTACATAGTGCTTTGCTGCTTGCTTCATTTGATATATCGGGTAAGAGCAATGCGGAAATCAGTAAGATAAATCAGTTAAAAGATTTAAAGCCGGAGGATTATTTTGCCGGAAAACAGGTGGGAAATCATTTCTGGGAAAATGCAACAACATCTGATGGGATTTTCGATTTTAGTAAGTTGCATTTTGACGGGCCCGCGACAAACGTTATTGCTTACCTGAGTTTTTGGGTATACAGTCCGCATTCATTAACTAATTTGTTACTGGAACCAGACTTGCCCCGCCTGGATATGTATTTAAATGCCGATGACGATTACCAGGTTTATTTGAATAACAACCTAATTAAAGAAACGCTGAATGCCGGAGGTTTAACAGCATCTGCACAAGTAATTAAAGCGCTGCCACTTGAGAAAGGCTGGAATCATTTTGTAATTAAAACCATACAAAAAAGTGGCCAATGGAAACTGGCCGTCGGGTTTGATTGCGACAAAAAGACCTTCCTGAATGAAATCAAAACACAGGTAACACACTAATAAACAACATCATATAAACACCTAAAAGCCATTAGTTTTTTAAGACCAATGGCTTTTTAGGTTAAGTACATTTTTAGTTAAACATTTAAAGGTATAGGGTACAAATGCGGCTTATCAATATTAACATTCTAGAAGTAAAGTAGCCATTTAACTCCATGCATAACCTTACCATTAACTATAGTAGGCAGGAATGAAGCGTTTAAATTCTGTATCGGGCATACCTTCATCCCAGGTATAGCCCTTTTCTATATTATCATATTTTACACGTATCTCATGTTTGATAATAGCACCCGTTAACCCCATTACGAAAGTATGCAAACACTCCAACTCAGCCTCACGAGGAAATCGCTCATAAATAGTACCGGGGAGTTCCCTTCGAAAAACCAATGGAGGTATATTGCATAAAAAACCACCTATTTTAACCCGGTTAATTAATGAACCTGATATTTTAATGCTATCTGCAAAAGCACTTTCCATTATTTTCGGATCACTTAAATCAATCAAAGCAATATTTTCATCATAATTATAAGATTTATAAGATTGTATTATTCCAGCGATATCCGAAGTGAAAATCCATGTACCAACCCGTTTACCATCTTTATAAATTCCTTTTGCTACAATCACATTCTTGTACGGACTATCACTCGGCTCCAGCCATACTTTTTTGTTTGATTTTGACCCCAATAAATTTGTTCTGATCACTACAGTAAGCTTATTTAACCTCATTCCAATATTCTGAACATAAGCGCAAAAATTTCCTCTTAATAAGACAGAGGGTATTAAATATCTTTTCATTGTTTTAATACTTTTCGGGCTCTCCTGCTTAATTCCCCATACGTTTATTTAGCCAGATCATTCAACATGTTTACCAATAATTTACCTGCTACCGGGTCTGTTACTGCTTTATCCAGCCTGATCTCAGATAACAGCACGTCGCCGTTATGATCCTTTATTTTCATAATAGGGAAACCTTTGATCTGATCAAGTCTTTTCATGCGATCGTTAGCCTCTCCCGACAAATAGCCATGTATTTTAATAAAAGATGCCAGTGCCTGTACATTCGGGTCGCGGTTGATACGAAAAGCACCTGAAATTACAGCCGGGCTTTCACGTTCATTATTATTCAGATAACGTGTTTCCAACGGTTCAATGCCATCAAATACATCCGATTCAGGAATATCCATCATCGTGATCTCGCCATTCTCTTTCAACAAACTCCTGATGTATTCAGGGTATAAAGCAGGCGCAATGCTACCCGATGCTGATAATAAAATCTTTCCACCTCCCGCGATTGCACTCCTGATACTTTTTATCTCATCCGCATTGGTTGAGGTGGTATCAAGTCCGGACAATACATATATATCGGCCTTTTGCTTCAAGGCATCGGTCAATGTTGTTGCTGTTATGTATTTAATGCCAAGAAAATCAAGCGACGGAGTAATCTTATTACCAGCATCATATACTACTATTTTTTTATCCGTTAATTTAGCTGCATTCAATCCGGCTTTATTAGCCAACAGTATATCATAATAATTTTCTGAAACGGTTTTCCCATCTGCCACCAGCTTTAACAGCAATTTGCCTGCTACTTTATCTTGGGGCAAGTTTGCCGGGATATTGATTTTTGGTTCGACCCATTGGCGGGTGTAATGTTCTACCTGCGGCACCGGCATTTTACCAGTTACCAATGCTGCTCCATTATTATCCACCAGTTGCCATTGTAGTTCTGAGGTCGGTAAAGCAGTGCCATCTTCCTTGTCATCAATTACACATATCCGGGTAGGCAATTGGGTACCTGCATAAAAATGTCGCCCCCATAATTCAGCCGATACCAATACTGGTTGGAGTGCCTTTTGCATATCATAATACACAGGGAAGGGCCTAATATTATTAGCCAGGTAAACATTACTGAACCAGGTAATCAGCGCAAAATGCAATATCCCGGCTGCCTTATCATCACTACGGCGCAGTGCTTCGGCTAGTTCCTTGGTGATAAAAGCTTGCGGTATCATGAAGTATTTAGGATCGCTGAATTCATCGGTATATTTCCCAGCCAATGATTCAGGATTTTGATGCACATAGTTATAAAACCGTGTAGCATGGCCGGTTTCATCGGTATACCCGGTTGACATTTCCTGACTGATTAGCGGGCGCCCATTATTCTTATTCTTTTGCTGAAACTCACCCTTAAAAAATTCAAATATGGAATAATCATACCAATTGTAATAAGCATGTATATCATCAATATCACCGTCATCAATCGTATTAAAATAATCGGCGCCAAATTTCTTAACGTTCCGTTTGTAATTGGAATCGAATACTATTGGCCGTGTGGGATCAATTACGCGCATATGTTTTACCACATCCGATATGATATGCATTTTTATATTTGTGCGTACCGCATCAGGATCATTATCATAAAACTTCATCTCGTTATTCACCGTCCATATTAAAAGCGAAGGGTGATTCCGATATTTTTTCAGCAAGTCATAAAATTCATTTTTCCACAGGCTGATCAAGTCCGGCGTAGGCATACTGCTTTCCAGAAATAACCAAGGCCAGCTACCCTCGTAGCTTACGCCGATGCCATTGGCATCAAAGGCATTCATCCAGGTTTCGGTACCGGGTACGGTGTGTGTCCGTGTCACCATTATATTGCCGGCTTTCATCAGCTTAGTAAATCTGTCAGCCAATGCGGTATCATTAGGAGCCAGCGGTAAAGGTGTTTGATTACCACCACGCAGCCAATAACGTTTACCATTGAGATACAAATAATCACCAACAGATTTAAAAGTGCGGAAGCCTGAACGGATAGTTTTTGAATCGATCTCTATGTTGTTACCTGTTAATAAAGTAAACCCAAAGTCATATAAATTCGGATGCTCGGGTGACCATAGTCTGGGCTGTAAATTGGTAATACTATAGGTAAATGTTTTTTCTTCACCTGGTTGTAATTGCAGTTCTTTCACGGAAATCGCTTTATATAATTCATCCATCTCCTTACTACCGGTAATGTTAGTACCTACCGAAAAAGTGGCAGCTTTGTTAGCATCATTTTTTACGGTGATGTCGAAGTCGGCGCCGGTAAGGTTGGGCTTAATAAATACATCCTCAATCCTAAGCGGATCAGTAATCACGAGCGAAACGGGTTGCCATATCCCGGCAGGATCATCATTAAAAAATCCGTGAGCTAAATCATGCACCATTTTTTGGGTAACCTCAACGGTAACAGCAACACCCGCTATTTTATCAGCATCTTTAATATCTTTCACATAATCACGCACTACTTTTACCGTGATCAGGTTTTTACCAGGCGTAAGCAAACCAGTGGCATTGATCTGAAAATCACCGAACATTCCAATGTGACTGCCAGCCTTTATACCATTGATATATACCTCGGCCACTTTAGATACGGCATCAAATGAAAGTTGCAAATCTTTTCCATTGACCCCGTCGGGCAAATAAATCCACTGACGATACCAGCCTACGCTGGTCTTTTTATAATCAAAGGTATAGGCTTCACAACGGTCGGTCTCTTTTTGAAAATAATTGTCGGATACACCTTTGCCAGCTGTATTATATTTTTCGCCATGCAGCCAAACCCTGATGGGATTCCAAAAGTTTGGTACAGTCATTACATGCCAGTCTTCATCACTTTCTTTGGGGTTTATAGCGATACTGTCATTCGTAGATTCATATCCGGGCGAAAACAACCATTTACCATTTAGCGATATTACAGTGCGCCCGCTATTAACATTATTAATTTTTATAGGTTGATAGGCTTTCCGTTGCTGCTTGCGCAATGCTTCTTTATTTACAGTAGCAACTGCATATTCGTGCACCTCGCCAGAAAGTTGATGAGCACTGATAGATTTAATAGATAAGTCGACAAACTCATTAGTGATCCAGCTACCGCCCAGAGTTACTTTACCCGCGGGTGCCAATGCGGTGAGTTTATCCGTTATATCAATTCGTGGCAGCGTTTCGTTATTCAGATACACACGGATACGGTTTCCAGCTACCTCGATTTTAAAATCATACCACTTTCCCGGTACCGGCTGAAAATCCAGTTGGCGCAAGGCTAAAAAATCATCACTGCCCATGTAACCCAACCTTGCCAGGTATAAGTCTTTTTGTATACCGCCCTTTAACATTATGAAATAACGATCATCGCGGTTAGCGGCTCGGAAGCCTGCGCAGATCTGTACCTGTTCAGCTGTTTCGGGTACCCTTGCCCTGAATTTTATTTCATAGTTTGCCCAGTTATTTTCGCCAAAACACAGGTAGGCATCCTTGGTGGTTAGCACTGAGTTTGCTATGCTGGCCTCGCCCCTACCAATTTTCTCGTATTTAGTATTTGAATTATCAAAATTCTCATTGAGATTAAAATTATCCTGTGCATATATATTGGTGATAGCCAAAATAGTACACAAAATTATGGTGATTAGGTATTTTACTTTTTTCATATTAGCGTTGAGCTGGGTTTTGATAAATTAAAGTATAAGTGTGGCCAGCTTGAGTGACAAAGTCATAAAGCTGAGTTTTTTTAAAGTTTATTTGTTTCAAATTCGCCCTGGATGATATTATTGGCTGCGGAGTATCAGCCAACTGAAATAAAGGATTAGGATTTGCCCCTGCCGGTATTTTCAACTTTGTGCCATCCTGCGTTTTTAAAACATTCGGCACACGTATACGGCAATTGCCTCCCAATAGCGATTTAATTTGCACTTTAATTAATTTGCCGCCCTTCCATTGCATATCTGTAATTTCAAAACCTCCGCGAGCTCTCAAACCACTTACCTCCCCGTCGGCCCAGGCATCGGGCAACGCTGGTAAAAGATTAATGAAACCATCCTGGCTTTGTAGCAGCATTTCGCAAATACCGGCTGTACAACCAAAATTTCCATCGATCTGGAATGGCGGGTGCGCATCAAACATATTCGGATAAGTCCCTCCGCCATTGTTCGCACTACCTTTGTT
Source organism: Bacteroidota bacterium (assembly GCA_013287375.1). Classification (GTDB taxonomy): domain Bacteria; phylum Bacteroidota; class Bacteroidia; order Sphingobacteriales; family Sphingobacteriaceae; genus Mucilaginibacter. The sequence continues at coordinate 7,477 of JABDDX010000101.1, forward strand.
CACCCCTGTTGGTGTCAACTGGTTTTGAATCAATTTGTAGGCATGGTTACCATCTAATAACCGGGCCCATAAGTTTACCTTCCATCCCATTGACCAGCCTGTAGAAATATCAGTCCTGTAGATTAACGATATACGTGCTGCATCCGCCAATTGGGGTGTGCGGTATGGAGATATTTGATTACTTGGATATAAGCCAAATAAGTGCGACACGTGCCGATTATGATCAGTCGGGCTATCCAAATCATGCAGCCATTCCTGCAATTGGCTGTATTGTCCAATCTGCATAGGCGGCAACCGCTTACGGGCAGCTAATAATTTTTCAGCAAATCCATGATCCGTATTCAGGATCTTGCTCGCAGCGATCACGTTTGAAAAGAGTTCAAATGCCAACTGATTATCCATCGTTACACCTGCATCAATAGATACCCCATGATACGCGACAGGACCGTTTTCGGGCGACAAGGATGGTGAGATCACCAGCCATTTATGTTCCGGTTCTTCTATTAAAAAATCCAGATAAAATTCTGCAGCGCCTTTTAAAGCGGGATATACTGATTTCAAGTATTCCACATCGCCGTTATATAAATATTTATCCCACAAATGGCGGCTTAACCAAGCTCCGCCTGACGGCCACATGCCGGAGTAAACACCATCCACCGGGCCCGTTATCCGCCACAGATCAGTATTATGATGAGCAACCCAGCCACCCACTCCGTACATTTTTCTAGCTGTCTCCTTCCCGGTTACAGAAAGCTCCTTTACCATCTGAATAAGTGGTTCATGCATTTCCGGAAGATTAGTTTCTTCAGCCGGCCAGTAATTCATTTCTGTGTTAATGTTAATGGTGTATTTACTTCCCCACGGCGGTGATTGTTTATCATTCCAAATCCCTTGTAAATTAGCGGGCTGACCGCCCGGTTGGGATGAGGAAATAAGCAAATATCTTCCGAACTGAAAATAAAGAGATACCAATTGCGGATCATTTCCATTTGCAAAGTCACGAATGCGGATATTGGTTGGATTTTTAACAGAATCGGTAGTACCCAAATTCAATTTTACCCTATCAAAGTATTTTTTATAGGCGACGATATGCGCGGCTAACAATTGGCCATATGGTTTCAGCATGGCCTTGTCCAGGTATGCTTTTGCCCGGCTTTGCTCATTAGCGCTTACATCATGGTAATTAACAAAATTTGTGGCGATGGAAATATAAATAGTTACCGCATTTGCTCCTGAAACGGTGACTGTAGAGTCGGAAGAGGTTATCTTGCCACCTTCTGCTTGTAACTTTACGAGTGATTGAAACCTGATTTTACTTTTTACCCCATCCTTATCACTGCTTATTCCGGAAAGCACCAGTTCATCTTTACCCTTTGTATCAACAGATGAACGCTGTGTACTAAACATGGAGGCTGTAAATGTTATATTCCCAAGTTTATTAGCCGACAAATGCATTATAATAACCTGATCAGGTATAGAGGCAAATATTTCCCGCTTAAACTGAATGCCATTTGCTGTGTAGGTAGTGGTTGCAACGGCACGTTCCAGGTCAAGCTCACGGTAATAATTGGTAAACTGATCATGTCCGAGGAAATTTAGCAGCAAATTTCCTACGGGTTGGTATTGCATCCCGTTAATTTTATTTGATTTAATTTGTTTCTGAGCGAGGTCTGCAGCCTCTTTATTTTTCCCATCAAATATTAACTGACGCACTTGTGGCAACGCCGCTAATGCAGTTTCACTATCGTTGCGGTTGGGGCCACCACTCCATACAGTAGCTTCATTAAGTTTGATGCATTCCTTTTCAGGATTGCCATATACCATAGCAGCCAGCCGTCCGTTACCTAATGGCAGGGCCTGTTCCCAAACATTACCAGCAGGTTTATCGTACCACAGCTTTAGTTGTGTATCCTGTGCGGATGCAGAAATGCAAAAACACATCCATAAAAGAACCAAATAACTTTTCATCAATTATATTATAGGGGTGTATTAATTAGTTGTGTAAAGCAATATTTTATCATCGGTTTAATTAAAAAGTCATAGTAGATATTTATCTATCTTGATTGTAAACTATTGGCCAGTAATCGTTCGCAAATAATATGGTTAATAGCAAAATCACCTTTAGTTTGCAGGCTTTGTACTAACTGCGGCAAACAATAAAGTATAATTTGCCCTTTACCGTAAGGTATTACACAACCAGACATGCCTACATTAGGGTTATGATCAGCCCCATAACCTATTACGGCTTCAATTCCCTTACCGTCAATCAGCAAACCATCCGTATTGGTACCTTTTGGGCTTTCCTTTAGCCATTCGGGGCCGCCAAAAGCACTGATGCCATAACGCCAGTCCATAGCACAATCAGTCAGCAGTCCATCAAGCAGCCAATGCTTACGTACAAAATACCATGAGCCAAACCAAGGCGCATTCAGATTGCCCACCTTTCCGTTATATTTTATAATATTTCGTTTAGCCAACTCTTTGGCAAAGGCATCTGCTCCACGATCGTTATCGGGCCATAACACCAAACGGGTTCCATCATTTTTAACACGTTTAAGTGCTACTTCAAATTCCTCAGGCGATATGCCTGATTGTGTTTGCACTACTGCCGTAACAGTTTTAGCCTGACCCGAAGCAGCCTGACCTTCAGGAACTAAATTTTGGGACATTGGCGCATTTGTTATCGGGGTACCTGCTTTAAACAAATCATTAGTGGCCATTTTGGTAGATAGCACAATAACATCCAAATGTTTAGGATCAACATTCCATTCATTTTTCAGTGTATGCGCCAGCTCATTGTCAGATTCTATTAGCGCCACATTTTTAAATACAGGTGCAGTTGCTATGTCCACCACGTTAATCTCATCTGATCCGGCCAATGGTTTTACACTCGGTTGTTTAGGTGTAATTACAGCCTCAATTTTTAGTATACCGGCTGCATCAGCGTTAAATTCAATGCCGTCTTTTAATAGTTGCCCATAAGTATCGC
>JABDDX010000102.1 GCA_013287375.1 Bacteroidota bacterium
ACTTTGGGATGTACCTGCCATATATACGGTGCTTGAGTTAAATAGCATGATGCCCGTAACCGGCGGCTATTACAAATGGGTAAAATATGCTTTAGGAAACCGCTGGGGCTTTTACGAAGGCTGGTGGACCTGGCTTTATACTTTTGTTGATCTGGCTATTTACCCTGTGCTGTTCGTAATTTATGCAGGTTTCTTTTTTCCTGGTGCTGATGCTTATAAACTGCCGTTATGCCTTGTATTTATATGGATATCGGCGGGGCTTAATATACTGGGTATTGTGCCGGTAGGTAGGGTGTCGTTATTTTTAGGGGCGATTGTTTTAACGCCTTTTATCATATTGTATGTATTGGCTTTTTACCATCATAGCGGCAGCATAGCACTACCGGCGCCGGGATTAAAGGGAATCACTTTTCCGTCGTTAGGCATGGCACTGTACACCATTATGTGGAATTGTTTGGGCTGGGATAACACTACCACTTATGCCGAAGAGGTGGAGAAGCCAATCCGCTCATATCTTACCTCAACAATAATTGCTTTCGCGATAGTAATTGTGGTTTATTTTTTGGTGATATGGGTTTCGCAGTTGTCGGGTATCAGCGCAGTGCGGTTAAAGGATGAAGGCTTTCCGGCGGTTGCAACCATTGTTGGTGGGCATTGGCTGGGTGTGCTTATTGCTGTTGGAGGCATGGCCAGTTGTTTGGGTATTTATGCGTCGGTACTGTTGTCGGTATCGCGTGTGCCAATGGTAATGGCCGAGGATAAATTGCTTCCATCCAAATTAAATAAGCAGCATAAGCGGTTTAATACGCCGTATATATCCATCATCGTATGCTCTGTTGTGGTAAGCGCCATGGTACATTGGGACCTGGAGGCTTTGTTTATAATTGATGTTACTATTTACGGGGCAGGTTTGGCATTGGAGTATGTATCGTTAATTAAATTGCGTATAAAAGAACCAGATACTTATCGACCATTTAAAATACCTTTAGGCGTTAAGGGTTTGTGTATGGTGATAGCTTTGCCAACTATTATTTATTTTGTGGCTTTTACAGGTGCATTGTCATCTACCCAAAATGGTGTTATGGCAGCTTTGTTTGCCTTTGTACTTTTGTGCAGCGCCGAGCTGTTATGGCAGATAGTGAAGAGGAGAAAAGCGTTTATTAATCACCAATTTTAAGCCTGGTTTGGATACTTTTCCTTTAAAAACCTGATGGATTCTTTTATCAGGCTTTCTAATACATTTATATTAACATCGGCCAACTTTTTAATATAAAGGCAGCCTTTACCTGACTTATGTTTCCCCAACTGTTGAAGGAGTTCCGCTTGTTGGGAGAAGCCTGCTAATATATATAACGTAATATTAGCTTTCCTGGGAGAAAAGCCGACCATGCATATTTCACCTGAGCGGCCGCTTTCGTATTTGTAGGTGTATTTACCAAAGCCAACAATCGCTGGTCCCCACATTTTGGGTTTTTCAGCGGTAGCTTTTTCCATCAAATTAATGATGTTATAACAATCTTCACGTACCTTATCATCTTCTACAGTTCCTATAAAACTGTCTACAGATTTTTCCGTAAGTTTTGTTTTTGCTTCGGCCATTGCAATAATTGTTGATAATTATTATAAAGCTACTATTCTATAGACTGAATTCAAATTCTCTATGGCGCTACTTGATGTTAAGTTTAAGTTAGCGTAAACAGACCCATACTGTGGCAAACATCATATTTGATTATAGGACGATAACCTGTTATTTAAAAGGGAATATATACTATCAAAGTTACCCTTTAAGCTATTTGTTGCTATACTTAGGGGGGCACCAAAACTTTTATAATTGACTTTAAGGTTTCTTTTTATCCAGGCACTTTTTTGTTGTTCGATATATTCTTCAGGATTTTTCAGGTGTACACCTATCAGCTTTGTTTGTAGCACCCGTTGTACGCTAAACTTTTCAATTTGATCCCAGGGAATAAACCTGTTTGAAAATATGCCGGGATTTATGGTGATCCCTTTATCATCAACTAGTAAACCCGGGTTATTCTTAAACAGCATGAATAGGAAGACCAATGAGCATCCACCAAAAAAAATAATAGATAAAAAACCAGCGATTAAGCCCTTCCACCGATGCCAGCTATCCAGGTCTTCAGTTGAAGAAACATTGTGGATAACCCATAAACCCAGGGCCACAAAGGCCAGGGATGACAATAATAATAAAACAAGTTTAGTTTTGCTTTGTGGAATTGCTATACTGCCAGAATTAACATCGTAATCAATTTTCATAAAATTGTGGTGGTTTATCGACTCAAATATAATTATTGTGTGAACTCGAATTTTTGAAATTTAGTGAATGTTTAGAATTTGGGAGATTCTTTAATTCTACAAATTATGGTTCAAACAATATCAGCATATAAAAAAAGCGTTTCATGTTGTATGAAACGCTTTTTTTATAAATATTTTTTTACCTATACTGCTGTTGGCCTTCTGATTATGCCTAAAATTAAGGCTATAATAGCTATAACCAATAAAACATGTATGATGCCTGTTGCAGAATACAGAAACACGCCTAATGCCCAGCCTATGAGTAATATAACGGCTATAATATATAGTAATGAATTCATGATGATGTTATTTAATTAATGATTTTCATAGATGAAATTAATAACACTACTCCTTAACGGAATGTTTTAATTATCATGAAATGTTCATAAATTAATTAACGACCAGCTATAATTTAAGCCATTTGTTCCTCACTTTTAATTGTTGCGCCGATGGGTTTGCCACTGTTTCTATCTTGTATTTTACCAATGCGTTTTTGAGTAAAGTAACAGGCAACACCAGTGATAAGCCATCGCGGGTTATGGTTATTGATAGTTTATCACCAACTTTTTTATTGGCGAGTATATTGTTTGCATCGGTAACTGGTGTGCCATCAACCGATATTATTTCATCGTTAACATTTATACCGTCAACCCAGGCGGTGCCATCGCGCAGCACGCTTGTTACAAATATTTTGCCTCCAGTATTTGCAGTCATAATACCTAATGAAGGGTCGTTGGTATTTGCGGCCTCGTCGGTAATTTGGTAGCCTGCATAGCCCAGATACTTATTGTAATCCACATCGGCCACGCCGTACACGTATTTTTTGTAGAAATCATCGAGATTCTTACCGGCGAACTTTTCTAATCCTTTTTTGAACTCGGCATCGGTATAACCACGTTTCAGGGTTTTATAATACTCCTGGTACATGTATTTCATTACATCATCCAATGAATATTTGGTATGGCTGTCATTAATAATTTCCAGATCAAGCAGCATGGCTGCAACCGAGCCTTTGCTGTAATAGGATATGGTGCTGTTGTTTGAGTTTTCGGTAGGGCGATAAGCTTTTATCCAGGCATCATAGCTGGCATCGGCAATACTTTGGAATTTTTTGCCCGGCGTGTTTTCCACCTGGTTAATGTCATTCGCCATAACGCCTAGATAGTTGTCGGCATCAATAAGATTGGCGTGCCTTAAAATAATATCTTCATAATAAGCAGTAAAGCCTTCGGCTATCCACAGGTCGGTAGTGTAATTTTCATTATCATAATCAAACGGACCTAATGCTATCGGGCGCAGGCGTTTTACGTTCCACAAGTGGAAATGCTCGTGCGCAACCAGGCTTAAAAAGTTTTGGTAACCACGCGGCGTGCCGTAAGCATCGCGCGAAGCGCCTAAAACAGTTGAACTTAAATGCTCTAAACCGCCGCCGCCTCGCAAATAATTGTGAACGATAAATACATAATGCTTATTTGGGTTTTCGCCATAAACCGAGGTTTCCTGTTCTACAATTTTGGCTATATCTGTTTTTAACTTTTCTTTATCGTAGTTGCCGCCGCCGTACATGGCTACCTGGTAATGTACGCCCGCTGCATCAAAACCAAAAACATCCTGGTTACCTACTTCAATAGGCGAATCAAATAAAATATCGTAGTTGGGGGCGTGAACGGTGAAAGGGTCGTTGTTCACCATATCCAAACTGGTGGATACTTTATCCCAGCCGCCAAATGGCGCAATGTGTATGGTTGATGGTTGGTTAAGCATTCCTTCGGGATACATAAAAATACCCGATGTTGACAGGAACGCGTGCGAAATATCAACAAAAGCGGTACGCACCGAAACTTCGAAACAATATACCTTGTATTTGATTGTTACATGATTTAGCCCTTTTGTGTTAATGCTCCACCAGTTTTTGCGCGTTTTTACAAAGGAGATTTCTTTGCCATTCGCGCTTACTGTAAAGCCTTCTACGCTTTTGGCAAACTCACGTACCAGGTATGATCCTGGAGTCCAAACGGGCATTTTTAGTACTAATGTTGGTTGGTTGAGGTGTTCGATATTCATTTCAACATCAACATAATGCGCTTGTACCTGGGGGAAAGTAACGTTGTATGAAATTTTTGCGGGGCTTGCAGCGTTACTGGTATTCATATTCATAAAAAATAGTATTAAGGAAAAAAGGGCGGTGACTTGAAATTTTTTCATTAGGGCAATTTATAAAAATAGTTAACTGTCTTAAAAAGCAATATTGTTAAAATAAGCGATAAAAATACCATGAAGTATGCTGCCAACGTAATTAATATTCATAAAATACTTTATATTCACACGCATATCAAAAAAATTACATACATTAACTTTGTAAACCATATCTTTAAATAATATTATACGTATAAAACCTAAACGCTATTTAGTAATTAATAAAAAATCATGACGGCTGCACGCTACAAAACTTGTTTACTCATTGACGATAATTACATCGATAATTTCGTTACGAGGAAGATTTTGGAGAGCGGCAACTTTGTTGAAGATATTATTGTAAGGCAATCACCTGATGAAGCTATAGAATCATTACTTGCGGGTACGATAACACCGGATGTGATTTTCCTCGATATAAGAATGCCTTTAATGAGCGGTTTTGAATTTTTGGAAGAATATGATAAACTTGTATTCCCAAATAAGGAAAACATAAAAATATATATGCTATCATCGTCGCTCGATCCGGCTGACATGCAAAAGTCGGAACTTAATAAACATATCACTAATTTTATTCATAAGCCTGTAACCCAAAAGGCACTGGAAGAGGTATTTTCAAATGATCTTAGTTGCTGATAGCGGTTCCTCAAAAACAGACTGGTTGCTGGCCATACCACAGCAAGAAACACAACAATTCAGAACATCGGGACTAAATCCATACTTTTTAACAGAGAAGGAAATAGCCAAGATTTTACGCGACCAGGTACCCGAGCTAATTGCGCAGGGCGGCGAAATCTCTGAAATTTATTTTTTTGGTGCAGGATGTTCAAGCCCCGACAGGCACGAGATTGTATCGAATGCGTTGAGCCAGTATTTTCCTAAAGCATTTATTAGTGTTGATAGTGATCTGTATGGTTCGGCTTATGCCACCTGCGGGCATGATAAGGGGATATGTTGTGTGTTGGGTACGGGTTCGAATATTTCGTTTTTCGATGGTGAGGAGATACATGCCGGCAAGCATGGCTTAGGTTTTGTTTTGGGCGATGAAGGCTCAGGAACCTGGTTTGGCAAGGCGCTGGTAACCGGATTTTTATATGGCAATATGCCTGATGAAATCAACACCAAATTTGAAAAAGCTTATCACCTTACCCGCGAGGATGTGATCAAAAATGTATACCAAAAACCGGGCGGTAATTCTTACCTGGCCGCATTCTCTAAATTTCTTACTGAAATAAGGACTACCGAATATGCGCAAGCTTTATTGAAAGACGGATTTCAGGAATTTATTGATACAAATATTAAATCGTACCCCGAGTATCATAAATACAAGTGCCATTTTGTAGGTTCTATATCGCATGTTTTCGCTGATGAGCTAAAGGTGCAATGCGAGGCTAATGGTATACGTGTTGGCAAAATTATCCGCCAACCGATACATGATTTGCTGGATTTTATGTTGGAAAAGGGTGTATGAGGTGGATGCCTTATTCCTAATTTCTTATTATACCGTCATTGCGAGCGCAGCGTGGCAATCCCCAACTTACAGAGAGATTTACTATTGCAATACATTATTCTTCAATTAGAGCCACATACAAATCTTTCCATTCTGGATTCAATTCGTTGATTAATTTGATTTTTGTATTTCTGTTTGTGGCTTTGATTTGCTTCTCCGCAGCAATCGCTTCTTCAATGTGTGGGTAGGGCAAATAATAAACCAACTTCTCGCAGCCGTATTTAGCGGTGAAGCTGTTTGGGTACGTTTTATTCTTATGTTCCCAGATGCGACTTATTATGTCCGATGTTACACCCGTATAAAGAACTGAGTGAACTTTATTTGTCATGATGTAAACGCAGCCGCCACGTTGGAAAATCATAATGCAAATTAATAAAAGTTTGTAAACGTGCAAAGTTTAAACCTGCATAGTCGGGGATTGCCACGCTGCGCTCGCAATGACGCTTGGCGGAGAAAGAAAGATAGGCTTTATAAAACTATTCTTTTCTTCCTCCTCACCAACACCAAAATAATCCCCAATACTGCTAAAATACAGCCTATATGCGCTATATAATCGCCGTGCAGGACGTAGAAGGTCAGGTCTGAATTTAGATTAATATCTTGTTTAATGGCTGTTTTTACCCACCAGCCGGTTTGCTGCACAATATCGCCGCGTTGGTTGATGAAGGCCGATATGCCGGTATTTGCAGAGCGGCACACCCAGCGGCGGGTTTCGATTGCGCGTAATTTGGCATAATCAAGGTGCTGGTCTTTACCTGATGTGTTGCCCCACCAGCCGTCGTTAGTGATGATAGCGATGAACTGCGCACCCATGTGTACTGAGGTTGCCACGTATTCGCCCCAGATGGATTCGTAGCAGATCACAGGGTCGGCGCCTATGCCACTTTGGGAGTAGAATACACTTGGTGTAGGCTGACTGCCGTAACTGCCTGTAGCGCCACCTAAATGCTCAAACACGGGTTTTAAAAAGAATAAAGCGTTGCCAAAAGGTAATGATTCGGCACCGGGTACCAGTTTTGATTTATGATAGAACTGTACCTCGGCGGAGTTTTCGATATTGATGGCCGCGTTAAAGCTGTCGAAATATTCACCGGGATTTTCGGTCGGGCTGGCAGTTTTGGTAAGCCTTGAGTTATATATTTTAAAGGTTTCGGCGCCGGTAATAACGTTGCCGTTTTTGTATTTGTTTAAAAAGTGCTGTATCTGTAAAAAGTAGTTATTACTGTGAATCTTATTTTCATCAACCTGATCGGCGATGGCGGTTTCTGGCCAGATGAAAAATTCAGTATTGGCTTGCCCGATTGAATCGGATAGATGGGTTAAAATACCTATTTGTTCCTGTGCGGGGATGGTCGATTCCTTGGCATAAGGATCAATATTTGGTTGGGCGACAACAATATTTGATGGATCGGATTGCTCCTGGTAGGTATTATAAGTGTAGTACGAATAGCCAAGTGGTACAGCCAGTATCAGCACAAAACTTATAATTAAACTTAATCTTGTGGCTTTGCTTTGCGCTTCGCGGAGGCCTGTGTAAAGCAGGAATATCAGGATATTTACTATCCAAATCCATAGTGTACCGCCGTAAACGCCGGTGTAGGAATACCACTGTATCCATTTATGGCTTACCGCGAAACCGTTACCCAAGGTCATCCATGGGAAAGCCAGATCCCAGCTTTGGTGGAGGTATTCGTAGGCAATCCAAAAACAAACCAGGCCAATTAAGCTTAACCATCTGCTTGTACTTAAGCGCATGCGATAATATAACCAGCAAGCCGACGACATTAACAGCGGACCAAGCGAGTAGGGAATCAAAGTGATAGGCACAGCCACCAGCGGACCAATGGTTTTGAGCGAATTATAAACCCAGTAAATACAAAGCGTATTCCAGATGAAGAAGCCTAGAAAAGTGATATGAAAGATCTTCTTTCCCTTTTTTGTGATGTTGGATTGGATGATGTTTTCCATCGCTACCAGCATCGGCACAAAACCAATAAATAGCAGGAAGGTAGTATATGGGGTAGGTGGCCAGGCTATCCATAATAATAAACCTGAAAGGATGGATAGGATTATGCTTTTTTTCATTTGTTAAATTTCTCGGCGTTAAAATCGTCAGATTTACCTTTGGGGATTGATAATGGGGTCCAATCAGCAGCAAGCATTTTACCTATCAATACAATTTGCCCAACGTGGTAGGGGTAATGTGCTAATTGTCTGTTTATAGCATCAACTACACTATGCGGCTCGTTGCGGATGTATACCGTTTTTTGCCAATCGGCTTCGGTAATGGAATTTAAGGCATTAAAAAGGCAATCCCAACCCTTATTCCATTTCGCTAATAGTTCCTGCCGGGTTGTTATGATGCTCTCAAATTCGGTGTCCCGGTTTCGCCATTCTTTTTCGCCATCGGTATTTAAAAAATCAGTCCACCGCGAAAGCATATTTCCGGCCATGTGCTGTACAATGATAGCGATGCTATTGCTCTGCTGATTATATTGCCAAAGCAGGTCTCCATCTTTTAACTGATTAAAAGTACTTTCGCCAAGTGCTTTATAGGATTGAAAACGCTTAATAACGCTATTTAAATATGCTTCCATTAGTTATTTCGCTTACAAAATTGAGCGGGGCTAAAATTATGGATTTATATAATGGTTTTCACTTTAATATTGTGTGGCGTTTTTCATCGGTGTACGAGATTTACCAGCCACAAAATCCTTAAAATATCCGCATTCGTTTAAAACATCCTTGTAATAGTTGGTTTGCGAGTAGTTGGCTTTTAGCTCTGTAAAGTATTTTTCTGTCCAGGGTGTGGTTACGTCATTCTCGGGCAGGCTGTAGTAGTTATTGTGCTCGCATTTGCTGGCCATAAATGTACATTTAGCTTTTTGCTCGTTGTTTGAGGCATAATCGCGGGCTAACAGATAGTATTTTTGGGAGATCGTTTGTGAGTATTTATCGATCCCATTAAATATATCATATTCATAAAACCAGCGGTTATTTCCATAATAGCTGATGTTGTAATAAGCATTCGCCAGTAACAGCGCATTCCTGTACCTGTCCTTACCGGCGTTCAGATCAGTTTTAATATTGCGAAGTGTTTTTAAAAACGTTAGCGAGGTGAATTTTTGTTTTTGCTTAGCCGCTTGGTCACAGTCGTGGCAATCCTGGATATGGATGTTGAATGGATTCGCAGGCAATGTATCATATCGCATAATTTCGCCAGCCCTCTTACTCATTATTGTTATTGCTTTATCAATGTCTTCTTTATAAGTGTACATGACTGCCTGATGATAATAAAGATCATTAACGCTATGCGGATAATACCGCACCATTGTTTTCTCAAATGGTGTTTTATTGGGTTTATTTATCAGGTTGATTAACCTTTGCACCCAAGCGTTATTGGCATAAGGTACAATCGTATCTGTAAAACAGGCAGATTTCAGGGTATCACGTTGTTTTAAGTATACCTTAGCTATTGCATATGAACAATCTCCAACTCTTAAACCTTCAATAGTGCCACTCTTCTGTACGTCCTTTAGCCAGTTTAGTGGTTCAACTAATCTCGCTTCGGTTTTGGCATCGATGTGTTTTAGTTCATCTACATCAAGAAAAATACAAAGCATTTTATATTGCGCCATTACCAGTTTATCATCAGCTGGAAGCTGATCTTTTGCTTTGGCATAAAACTTACCGGCTTGTGCATAGTCTTTGTGAATATAATGCAGGTAACCCGCGGCAATATTCCAGAAGTAGGGTTTGGCGGTATTGTTTTGTAAGGCTATTGAGTCTACTACCTTTCGCTCGTCAGTAGAAATTCTCAAATTCTCAACTGAGTTTATGCTATCCTGGGTTTCGTATTGGTTGTGGCGGGGTAAGTAATAGATGCTGTTATCGCTGGCTTCCCGGGCGTTGATCACCCGGCTTAACAACAGGTTTACTTTATCCGATTTTGGGTCGATAGCCACAATCTCTTTTATGGCCCTCAGCGGATCATATTCCATACCGAGCAGGTGCCACAGTGTGATTTTCTCTTCGTTATTTTTTGCCAGTTTGAGCGTTTGCTGCCAGTCGGCTTCATCCTGTGGGTGAAAACTGAATTTGCTCGGGATCTTCATTTCGTAAGAAAAATCGTAGCAACGGCTATATAAATAATTGGCAAGCGCGTAATTGTGCATGCTGCGGTAATAGCCGGCCACGTAGCCCAGGGTGCGGTAATAGGTTAAATTTTGCGGGAACTTGTCCTGATACTTATTGAACAGTGATAAAATTTCTGCCTGATTATTTACGAGGTGATTTTTGCGGCCTGTGGTATCTTCAAAAAAATAATAGTAGCGCACCAATTGAAATAGTAACCGCTGTTTGATAAATGGCTTTTTAGATGAATTAAAAGCGGTGGTAAGCTGCTCTTCCAACCCATCGGGCGCGATAGGGACAGGCGCTG
>JABDDX010000103.1 GCA_013287375.1 Bacteroidota bacterium
CTCAAAACAATCTTATACAATATCAACTCCAAATCAAAACCCACATCACTTGCAGCCGAGGTAAACCCATGCGAAGGTTGCGCGTCTGCACCTTGCATTAGTGGCATAACTTTATTAATTATCTTCTGCATGGCATGCTCACGCTCCAGCATATCGGTTATCTCTTCAAATTTACCCCAGCAAATTACACTCTCCCAGTTTTGCAAATTGGTAATGGCATCTGCCTGGAAACATACTTCATGGTTTTTACGCATCATGTCTATTTTCGTTCCCTTTGCTGAGTGGGCATAGATATTAATGCCATCATATGCATAGTTTATGGGTACAATGTAGGTGATACCATCCGCGTGGCAGCCAATGCGGCCAACAGGTAACTCCTGTAATAAACACTCAATCTGTTCTGTATTTAATTCTCCTAACATGCTATCAAACCTCTGCAATATCAATACACAAGGCAATGATGATAAACACTTTAAAAAGTGACGGTTATCATTCCTGAGGCAAGCAGCTATATGCAGCTTTGTATCAGCATGAAAACATTCCTTTTTCCCACCGACTTCTCAGCCAATGCAAAACATATAATGGCTTATGGCTATAGCCTTGCCAGGCGAGTGAAAGCCAATATTATAATTTGTAACGCCATAATTGAGCCGGCTGAGATTCCGCAAACCGGAATGGTAAGCTGGCCAATGGAAGAGTCGGACCTACTGGCAAAAGATAGCGAACATGAACTGGATATTTTAAAAAGATACCTTGAAGATAAAGAGGAAAGCATAAGCTTTAATCCCGCTATTAGCTGCATAAGCGAAGCCGGGACTGTAACCGATGTTATTAATAATGTAAGCCATAGCCATAGTATCGAGCTTGTAATAGCAGGTACGCACGGCAACAGCGGTTTAGGAACTTTGTTATTAGGTAACCATGCCAATAAAATAATCGACTTTGTAAAAAAGCCATTATTATTAATCCCACCATCAGCCGGTATTATTCCGATTAAGAAAATAGCTTTCGCTACAGATTTTAAAAACCCGGATCACGACCTGAAATGTATTTTAACATTAATAACGCTTGCCCGGCCGCTAAATGCCGAAATATTGATCACACATATAGTTGATGAAGGTGGGCTTGATGCTGAATTCAAACATCGTGTTAATAAATTCATGGTTAGCATAAGTGACAAAGTCAATTATCCGTACATCTACTACCGCGTGGTTAATGCAAAGCATACCAATAAGGGATTAGACTGGCTGTGCGACCATGGAACCATAGATATAATGGCAATGATTCATCGGTCACATAATTTTTTTAATGAGTTTATTAACGGTAGCCACACCAAAAAAATAGCTAAGCATATTGCTATCCCCTTACTTGTTTTTCCTTCAAATTAAATCTACCATGAAAACTTCAAACCCAACAAATCCCTATCGTAATATTTATTTGGTTGGTGGCGGGATAGCCTCTTTAGCCAGCGCCGCATATTTTATCAGGGATGGAAAAATTCCGGGAGATCAAATAACCATATTTGAAGAACAGCCGCTTATGGGTGGTAGTTTGGACGGTTCCGGCTGCCCGGAAGATGGTTATGTTTTAAGAGGTGGTCGTATGCTTAATTTTAGCTATGTATGTACTTATGATCTTTTCTCTTTTATTCCCTCACTTACGGATTCTGCAGTAACGGTTTATGACGAGATAATCGCTTTCAACCAAAAAGTAAAAACACATGCCAATGCACGGGTAATCTCAAACGGAAATATAGTTGATGTTACCTCAATGGATTTTAGTTATAAAGACCGTTTAGATTTAGTTGAAATGATGGCTGTTAGCGAAGAATACCTGGGGGCAAAGCAAATAGACGAATGGTTTGATCCGCGTTTTTTTGAAACAAATTTTTGGTACATGTGGGATACCATGTTCGCATTCCAACCGTGGCATAGTGCGGTGGAGTTTAAACGCTATCTGCACCGTTTTATTCATGAATTTGAACGGATAAATACGCTTGCAGGGGTTGATCGCACGCCGTATAATCAATATGATTCATTAGTAAAACCATTGACAAATTGGTTAAAAGAGCAAGGCGTTAAATTTGAAATGGGAGCGGAGGTAACGAATCTTGATTTCAGGCGTTTGGATGATAAGGAGCGGGTTGAGCGCATTCACTACAAACAAAACAATACTAAAAAGGAGCTAGAGCTTAGTACGCATGATTTAATATTAGTAACCATTGGCTCTATGACCGCGGATTCGAGTTTGGGGTCGATGCAAACCCCACCCGATGTGATTTTAAATAAAGCAGGAGGTAGCTGGAAGTTATGGCATAATATTGCTGAACGTAACGCTCAATTTGGGAACCCTGGAGTTTTTGATAGTCACGTTGACAAATCAAAATGGGAATCGTTTACCGTAACCTGCCGGGGGACTGAATTTTTCGACCTGATGGAAAAGTTCACAGGTAATATAGCAGGTACAGGTGGCTTGGTTACGTTTAAAGATACTAACTGGCTAATGTCGGTTGTGCTGCCACATCAGCCGTATTTTATTGGCCAGCCAAATGATGTAACGGTGTTCTGGGGTTATGGTTTATTCCCTAATAGGGAGGGCAATTTTGTGAAAAAACGAATGGCCGATTGCACCGGAGCCGAGATCATGACTGAATTGTTATCGCATCTCCACTTTAATAATGTAGCGGATCAAATATTAAAAACGAGTAATTGTATTCCTTGTATGCTACCTTACATCACTAGCCAGTTTTTAGTACGTGAAAAAGGTGACCGCCCATTGGTAGTGCCGGAAGTATCCCACAACATAGCATTTATCGGTCAGTTTGCTGAAGTGCCCGAGGATGTTGTTTTTACCGTTGAGTATTCAGTAAGAACTGCGCAAACCGCGGTTTATTCCTTATTAGGATTAGACAAACAGCCAACCCCGATATACAAAGGCACAAATCATTTAAGTGTATTGTTTGATGCTGCTAAAACGCTGTTAACTTAACTGTTATAATTATCAATGTTAAGGCATCTTGGTACTAAACGAACATATGCACATAATGTTAAATTAGCTTCGCTGCTTTGTATAGCTGCAGGTTTTGTGAATGCCGCCGGATTTTTGGGTTTTTCGGTATTAACTACTAACGTAACCGGGCATGCTGCACTATTTGCAGAACGTATTGCCATGCAGGATTGGAAAACAGCGAGAGCGATAGCATTGTGGATGTTCCTGTTTTTGGCAGGAACTTTTGTGTCGAGTTTAATCGTTTCTTTTATAGGCCGAAACCAGCGTTTTTCTTATGTTATTCCAATCCTAATTGAAGTGACTGTATTGCTCGGTGTATCTCTGTTCGGGTATCGATACAATCATAGTCTAGTGGCAAAGGAAATCTTCGCAGGCAGTTTATTATTTGCTATGGGACTACAAAATTCCCTTGTATCTATTGTTTCGGGCTCAGTAGTCAGAACGACACACCTTACCGGGACCTTTACCGATCTTGGGATTGAGTTAGGCTAGGTATTTCAGCAAAACACAACAGATAAACCAGCTTTAAAAGCACGGATCAAATTGCGTTCGGCTATTATCTTTTTCTTTATGTGCGGCGCTTTGTGCGGCGCGTATCTGTTTCGCTAGTTTAGTTTTCATGCCTTTTTTATCCCACTTTTTATCCTGGCGTTTACTTTACTATCTGATATTTACAGGATAAAAGTTAAGCGTTATTATAGAACTCATAATCCATTTAATTAGTGTCTAAAATCATTTTTAGAGTGATAGTCGTCATGCTTTAAGCTATTCATTTACAGGAGATTTGTGGTACAAAAACAAATCAAAATGGAAACTGCAATAAACACATCAATCGTAAGAGAAGATCACAATTGGTTAACTGTTAAAGAAACCAATGTATGGGCAAACTTAATGGCCAAATTAGATAGCCAGGCCGAACACAAAACTATCTGGTTCCTGTTCTCATTAATTTTTCAGGGTGTGCTTTTTCTGCCGATACCTGCGGTATTGATGTATTATTACAATGCACCAATTATTGTATTACCAATAACCTTTGGCTTGTACCTGGCTAATATTATTGTGGGTATGGGTGGTTCAGGCATCAGAATGGTGATTGGGTTTTTCATGTTTACCGTATTGGTAAATTTAACCATGTTAGCGCTCTATATTCTTTAATATCCCTTATAAAAAAGCCTCTGTACAAATTGTACAGAGGCTTTTTTTATGTCTTGATTATTGCTTACAAGCCTTGGCGCAAATGCAGGCTTTGCCTACACATTTATCCATCTCCCACATATCCAGGTTCCTGATGGTCTGGCCTGCTATATCCTGCTCGTTGGGAGCATTGGCTAATTTAATGCCATGTATGCTTGCAGCAACCCGGTCAATGTTAGCGGTAATAGCGGAACGGGTGGTGATGTATTTAACGCCCAATTCTGCCAGCTTATTGATCACTTCGGCTGAAAGGTCATCAGTAGAAAATACAATGACCGCCTGCTTACCAGCGGCAAAAACCGCCGTCTCTAAACTCAGCGAATTAAAAATTAATGTAATATCATGTTTTTTTTGATTGGCCTTGGCCAGGTGTTCCTTTTCAAAAGGTTTTACACTATAAGCTACTACTTTCATGCTGCAATAGTAATGTTACAGGCATTCCTGCACCATGAGCATGGTCAAACCGAGAAATGATTTTTGTCAGTTTTTCATTTTAGTGAGCTTATTCAGGTCGAGGATGGTAATGGTGCTACCTTTTTTTTCTATCAAACCCTCTTCTTTAAAGTCTGATAGGGTACGGCTAACCGTTTCGGTAGCCATGGCAGCCATAGCTGCAAGGTCTTCGCGGGCAACTTTAAATGTATCTTCACTATTGTCCGGTTGGCGATGTAATCTCAACAATGCTTCTGCCATTTTTTTCCTTACGGAATGATAGGCCATCTGCAACAATTGTTCTTCCTTTTCACGAATATCGTTTGCTAATAACTTGATGAATTCCCGTGCGACTTCAGGATACATGTTTAACAACTGCTCCAATTGCTCCCGTGGTATTAAGCATAGCAAACTATCTTCCAAAGCCGTAGCTGTATCGGCATATGGCTCGTTGGATAGCATTGCATTAATACCCAAATAATCATCAGCAGAATAAATGCCTGTTATCAATTCGCGCCCATCCTCGGCCAGTTTAACACTTTTTATTTTCCCGCTGATAACAAGGTAGAGGCCATTCCCTTTATCACCCTCATAATATATTACCTGACTTTTTTTGAATGGGCGAGCTTTACGCTCCTCGATAATCTTTTTTAAAGCATCTAAACCACCATTTTTAGCAACTAATGAGTTCAACCGGTCTAATGACTTACTATAAAACGCCTGCTGACCTTCCTTCTTTTTTAGCCTGCTTTCAATAGCGCTCATGAGCTCCATATCATCAAAAGGTTTGGTAAGGTAGTCATCGGCGCCCATTTCCATACCCTTTCTACGATCAAAATGCTCAGCTTTGGCTGTTAAGAATATGAACGGTACCGCAACAGTTTCAGGGCGTTTGGATAGCAGGTATAAAACACCATAACCATCCATCTCGGGCATCATAATATCACAAAGTATAATATCCGGGGTGTCTTGCAAAGCCAGTTCAACACCGGTTTTGCCATTGCTTGCGCTGGAAACCTGGTAACCGGCAAGCTCCAGTATTTCAATTACATTTTCGCGTATATCGTCATTGTCTTCAATGATCAGTACTTTTTTACTCATGATATTGGGAAGGTTATAGTAAATAGCGTGCCTTGATTTACTTCGCTTTTAAAAGCGATAGTACCGTTCATTAAATGGGTATAACGGGCAACAATGTTTAGCCCGAGTCCGGTACCAGGAATAGTGCCTGTATTATGCGCCCGGAAAAATGCTTCAAATAAATGTCTTTGGTCGGCTTCGGGTATACCAATGCCGTTGTCGCTAACTGTTATAACACATTGTCGTTCATTGATCTCGGTAGTGAACCCGATAAACGAGTTTTCCCCCGAATATTTGATAGCGTTATTAACCAGGTTTACAATACAGTTCTTCAACAGGTTTTGATCCAGCCTTATAGTACTTTTTGTACCCGTATGTTGATAGATAATATTTTGATTTTGCTTAGCCAGTACCTGCATTTCTTCGGTAATGGTCTCAGCAAATTTCACGAGGTCAAAATCATGATACGTTGGTTCCTGTTTGCCTGACTCCAGTTTTTCAAGGGAAAGAAAATCATTCAATATAGATGTTAAATTTCCTACCGCGCTTTTAATTTTGCCTACATGTTTAACAATGTTAATGTTGTTAAAAGGTTCGGCATATTTTTCAATTAAGGATACAGATAACTGAATAGATGTTAAAGGTGTCCGAAACTCATGCGATGCGATCGACACGAACCGGCTTTTTAACAAACCCAGTTCTTTTTCCTTCTCAAGTGATAAAACCACTTCCTCTTTTGCCGCTAATAAGGCATCTACTGTAGCATTAAGTGATTGTGTCCTTTCTACAACCAATTCTTCCAAATGCGCGGCATATTCTTTTAACTGGTTTTCTGCTTCTTTCTCGCGGCTCAAGTCATGTATAAAACCGGTGTATATTTTTCGACCAGAATACTGGACCTGGCTTATTCCTAAACGAAAAGGAAATACCGAACCATCCTTTTTTAATCCTTTTACTTCGCGGCCAATACCTATAATATGCGCATGCCCTGTTTGCTGGTAACGATGCAGATATTCGTCATGCTGCTCCTTATCGGGTGGTGGCATCAGCATTGATACATTTTTACCGATCACTTCTTCGGGAATATATTCAAACAATTTACATGCTGCCGGATTGATGGTTTCAATTTTTCCACGTTCATCAATGGTTATTATACCGTCGATAGCATTCTCGATAATGGCAATTAATAGCGCGGCATTTTCCATAAATCAAATATGATCATTGTTAGACTGAAATGAATGATGAATTTCAGTCTAAAAAGTGACGGTGGTCACTTTTTAGACTTAGCAAGTGATTGATATCATTATAAATACTGGTTCTCATCATTCGCACGGTGGCATTTTAACAGGAATTTTACACCATGAAAACCATATTAGTATTAACCGACTTTTCTATAAATGCTGACTATGTTGCACACTATGCTTTAAAGTTAGCACAAAAAATAGAAGCCAACCTGTTGTTATGCAATATATACGAAGTCCCCGCTGATGAACAAAATACAGACCGTAAAGCATGGCCTATGCGTGCTTGTGAAGAGAACAGCATAAATGATTTAAGCGATCTTGCCATGCGTTTAAAAGCGGAATTAGACAGCGAGGAAGGAGATACTAAATTTAAGCCTGATATTGAACAATGTAGTGAGGAAGGTTTGGTAGGTAATAAATTAAATGAATTAGCTGCCAACCACGAAGTATTGTTAGCTGTAATCAGCATGCACAGCGCCAACAACCTTACTAACTTTTTAGGAACTAACCATGCCTGGAGTATTATTGAAAATGCCACTTTCCCGGTTATGGTTATCCCTTACCAGGTGCGGTTTAAGGATTATAAGCTGATAGCTTTTGCCAGCGCGGTTAATTACTCCGATATTAATGTTCTTGAGTCATTATCCGGTCTTGCTAAATATTCCGATTCGGAGATTCTGCTTACACATATTGCTGACGAAAGATCAAACGACCGAATAGAAGAGAGTATGCTTAAGCAATTTTTTAACCAGATCCCATCAAAAATCAATTATCCTAAAATTATCTATCATAATATTAAAAGTGACAACGTAACCGTAAGCTTAAAATGGCTCACCGCTCATACAGATATTGACCTGTTGGTTTTGGTACACCAAAAACGCAGCCTTTTCCAAAAAGTATTCAATCGTAGCGTAACCCAAAAACTAGCCGAGCATCCCGGTAAACCCTTACTTATTTTTCCTTGTTCAACGGTTGAAGAAACACTTACTGTATTTTAATACGGTAAACCTTGTTTAGATGCCCGTTCTCAAAAATTGAGAGCGGGCATTTTTTTTAACTGTAAGTCATGATCATTGTCATTATATGTAATTAATTGATTTACATCATCTTTTCAGTTAATCCTCATCACTAATTACCTGTGCCATCAACAATACATTTGACCTAAACAAAAACATACCATGAAAAAATTAACCCACTCATTTGCCGCTGTCAAGCTTATCATAGCGGCAATCATTTTTTTAGCCGTTCCAACTTTAGTAACTGCACAAGCGACCTACAAATTAGCTCAAAGCCCTGATGTAACCATTAAAGTACTTGGTTCTTCAAACGTACATGATTGGACTATGACATCCAC
Source organism: Bacteroidota bacterium (assembly GCA_013287375.1). Classification (GTDB taxonomy): domain Bacteria; phylum Bacteroidota; class Bacteroidia; order Sphingobacteriales; family Sphingobacteriaceae; genus Mucilaginibacter. The sequence continues at coordinate 8,314 of JABDDX010000103.1, forward strand.
CGCAATGGAAAGTCAGGGCGATTTTACTTTCGTTGGCGATAAACTACAAGGGCTGCACACCTTCAGCTTTCACCTTGCAGTAAAAAGCCTCCACAGCGATCATGCTTCTATGGATGACAGAACTTATAAATCTGTTAACGCTAGCAAGTATCCAAACATCAGCTATAAACTTACCTCGGCAGTAGTTACATCGGTAGGTGGGAGCAAGTACCTGATTAAAACGAAAGGTGACTTAACCATAGCGGGTGTCACCCAGTCAATTAGCATGGATGTTACTGCAGCCGCTGGTGCTGATAATACGATAACATGTATTGGAGCCAAGAAAATCCAATTGACAGATTACGGCATTAAGCCACCCACTTTTATGTTAGGCACTATGAAAGTTGCCAATGACCTTACTATTCAGTTTAACCTTATTTACAAAAAGTAATCATGAAAATTCTATATATAATATTAGTCGTGGCATTATTACCTGTAAGCCTTAAAGCACAGGAAATGCAATTCTTTCGTCCAAATAATCAACAGGGCGTTAATGTATTCGAAACCTCAAAAATTGATACTATTCCATTTACCGGTTTAAAAGTAAAAGTTGGCGGCAATTTCGAAATGGCCTTCCAGGCGTTACGGAACTTTAATACAGCCATTCCATTAACAAAAACCGGTTTTACAGGCAATGTTAATAGCCTCGAAAAATTGACAAATGGCTTTGATCTGCCGATGGCTAATCTGAATGTTGATGCCCAGTTAGCAGATGGTATCCGGATGAACATCACCATGTACCTGGCATCCCGTCACCATGAAGACACTTGGGTAAAAGGTGGTTATATCCAGTTTGATAAACTGTTGTTTCTGAAAAGTGACATTGTTAATATGCTGATGAAAAATATTACTATCAAAGTAGGTCAGTTCGATGTGGATTATGGCGATCAGCATTTCAGGAGATCCGACGGTGGTAACACCATCTACAATCCTTTTGTAGAAAACTACATTATGGATGAGTTTGCTACCGAGATTGGTGCCGAGGTTTATATCCATACTAATTCCGGCTTTTTTGTAATGGGTGGAATGACCAATGGCGAACTGGATGCAACAGTTGTTGCGGGTACTAAAATAGATTCTGCCACTCATCAACCTAATCAATTTGATCCCGCATTTCACGGAAAAATTGGGTTTGATAAACAGGTGAATAAAGATTTTAGGGTAAGGATTACCGGCTCAGGCTATACCATACACAGCGCTAACAGTAGCACCCTTTTTGGTGGCGACCGTACCGGCTCTCATTATTTCAATGTAATGGAGAATCAAAACATAGCAAATGGCACCACGCTATCTGATGAGAATGATTACAGTCCGTTTTCAGGCAGGTTAAACCCCGGCTTTAGTGAAGAAGTAAACACAGTGATGGGTAACGTATTCCTGAAATATAAAGGCCTGGAGTTTTTTGGCACAGCCGAAGATGCTAAAGGGCGCGCGATAACAGAAGTAAAGGAACGTAAAGCAACGCAATATGCTGCAGACCTGATCTACCGTTTCCCACAGGGTAAAGAGAACTTTTGGGTTGGTTTTAGATATAATACTGTAACTGCTTTACTGCAAGGTTATACATCTAATATTACCATCAACCGCGAAGCAGGTTCATTAGGTTGGTTCATAACCAAAAACATAATGGCCAAAGCTGAGTATGTAAACCAAAATTATGAAGGTTACCCTGCTGCTAATATTTTGAACGGTGGCAACTTTCATGGTGCCGTATTGGAGGCCTCAATCGGATTTTAGTCATGACCAGCAAGATAATGATCATACTCACCCTGCTAAGCCTTGGTGCAAGGCCTCAAACTAAATGGCTCATCAGCGAAAGCAGCAGCCTGAGTGTAAATGGCAGCACCAACGTTAATAAATTCTCCTGTGATATCGCGAGCTGCGACCAGGCAGATACATTAACGGTTTGGAAAGGCGAAAATGGCATTAACCTTACCGGGAGCATTAACCCGGCTGTATTAAGTTTTGATTGCCATAAAGCAATGATGACGCATGATTTGCGAAAAACATTAAAAGCTAAACAATACCCAAGGCTCCATATCCGCTTTTTGTCGTTAAGCGAATTGCCAAACCTTTCTGTCA
>JABDDX010000104.1 GCA_013287375.1 Bacteroidota bacterium
ATGGAATTTCAGCAAATATACTCCCGATGTAGTTACCATTTGCCTTGGGCAAAACGATGGCAAACAGGATTCTGTGGCCTTTTGCAACGCTTACGTGAATTTTATTAAACAAATCAGGGCTCATTATCCTAAAGCAAATATTGTTTGTCTGAATAGCCCTATGGGGAATGTTGAGTTAACGGCAATGCTTAAGAATTATATATCTGGCATTGAGCAATACATGCATAATAGCGGGGATAAAAAAGTATCTCATTTCTTTTTTCCCGGAGGGTATAATAATGGTTGTGGTAGTCATCCGGATATGGCGCAGCATCAGTTGATTGCCGAGCAGTTGGCGGGGTATTTGAAGGGGTTGGAGAATTGGTAGTACTATTTGTCATTCTGCGCTGCGCGCAGAATGACAAAAGGAAAGTTTGATACTGTTTTAACTTATAATGTTGAAATTACCTGCTCCTTCACATTCCATCCACTCACTAAAGCACTTGGTTTTTCATTACCTAATTTTGCTGTTGGCGCGCTTACGGTTACTGTTGTGCTTTCTCCCGGTGCTAGGCTGAAATAATTTGCCGACCAGTATGATGGCATTACTTCCTCACCTTTAACCATTAGTTGCGGGCGGACGAAGAATGCGATGCGTTTGCTGCTGTTGGTTATCTGCAGGGTGTATTTATCCTCTTTATAGCCTTTCTCTGTCTTGATTAGTTTTGTGGTGACGTTGGCGTTATCCATATTATTTAATGGCTTGTAATCGTTATTTGGCGCCATCCAATAGGTGTTGCGTGATACTACTTTGCCTGATGCGTCAGTCAACTTCAGCACAACAAAACAAAATTCTTTAATATCGCCCAAAATTGGTTTTAACGGCATTGCTGAAGTTGTACCGGTTGATGATAAATTAACGCTAGCCAAGCGGTGATACAGAGATTTGCTATTAAGCGAATAAACATCAGCCTGCGCGGTTAAATTACCGGTGCCTTTAAAGGTGCGGTTGATCACCATCACCGTCGAATCATCCTGGTTAAACTGAATGTGGATTGGCTCAACGGCATTTTGCATGGCATAGTAACCGGCATTAGGTTCTAAATACCAATCGTAAATTTGCCATACTACACTTGGTAGCGCTGAATTTAGTTTCCAAAGCATTACACCTCCGGTTTCGTTTAGCTTGTGGCCATCTGCCTCAAAAATTCCTTGATATCCTGTATAATTCATCAACTGCATTTTATCGGAGAAACCTACCATTGTTGTGGGCTGACCGTAACGACTCACCATGTCGCTATAGTATTCGTCATACTTGGCAGCACCTGTACAGGCATCATGATAACCCCAGGTATTGTTAAGCGGGAAAGGTAGCTTGGTATCCCATGTTAAATTAGTAACCACCTTTGCCAAGGTGTTATATGGTGGTTGCGATGGTATACCGGTTTCGTCTTTAAACACCCAGTCTTTACCGGCATCTGCCAATTTATAATATTCTTTTGGATCTTTCCAGGCATAAGGGCCGCCGCTATAAACGCCGGATGATTTATTATCAGGGTATGCTCCTTCCCATCCTGCAGGCAATTTGGCAAAACCTGATGAACATGGAATGAACGGACGGGTACCATCCATTGCTATAACATTATCGCGCATAGCGTAATATAATTCTTTACGGGCATGGCCTTCGTTACCGCCTGTCCACACCAATAAACTTGGATGGTTGCGCACACGGTAAATAGTGCTGATCACGTTCTTCACAAACACATTTCCCTCAAGCGGCCAATCCGGTGAGCCTTTAAACTCACCCTGTGTATCGCCTGTAACCCAGAAGTCCGACCATACCATTAAACCGTATCGATCAGCCGCATCCCAAAATGCATCCGGTGGCGTAACTCCACCACCCCATATACGCACAAGGTTTACATTAGCATTTCGGCATAAGTGCATTTCGTAATCGTATCGGGCAGAATCACGGTTCACCATCATATCAGGTACCCAGGCACCGCCAACTAAATGCACACGTTTACCGTTCACATAAAAATCACGGCGTACATAACCATTTACATCCGTTGCAGTAGAACCAACAGTACGTATACCGAATACAAAAGTGGTATCGTCGCTTACGCCATTATTATCAGTATATTTTAGGTTGATGCGGTACAGGTTTGCCCTTCCATAGCCATTTGGCCACCATAAACGTGGTTGGTGAATAATTAACTGGCTTACTTCATCGGCAGTAAAGCCTACCTGTTTAAAAGAGTTTGAGTTAACACCTACGCCTTTACTAAACTGCACGGCAGTACCCACAAAATTTTCGGGTTTAATGCTTACGCTAAGCGTACCGTTTTTTATAATATCTGTATGATTGGTTAGCGTTAAATTCAATGCTAATTTGGCAATGCTGGTATCCGGTAAATTAGGCAGGTCAGTTTTTAATTGGGGGTGACCGATTGTTACCGCGCCTGATGTACGCAGGTAAACCGGCTGCCAGATACCCATATTACGGTCGCGCACAGGTGGAATCCAATCCCATCCTACGGAGCATAGCATGGTAACATTTTTACCAATATCCCCGGTAGGGCCTCCGTTTAAATAGAATGGGCCCATGGCTTCCAATTGTTCTTTATCCGGAAATCCGGGTTCATCTAAAGGATATATTTTTACGGCTAAGGCATTTTCGCCGCCGGCAATAATCTGTTTACTTACATCAAGACTGTACTCGGCAAACATGCCAACCATTTGTGTAGAATCGGTAATTTGTTTACCGTTAACCCATACGGCTGCGCGGTAATTTATGCCTTTAAATATTAGCTGAAAAACTTTTCCCCTATCACTAGCAGCTACTTTAAATGTAGTGCGGTACCAGTATGGCTTCTTCCATGGATTGGGTTGATTCGGGATAAAGCTGTATTGCTCCAGGTTATATTCTTTATTGAATTTGTCGGATGCATCGGGTATCAGCATATTATTCAACCCTAAATATGGCGATGGATATATTTTGTTGGCAACCAGACCTGTAAGTACTGTTGATGGCACTTTAACCGGGAACCAGTAAACGCTGGATCTATAGTTTGGAGTTGATATTATACTGCCGGCATCGTTCACTAAATATTCCGACTGTAGGTCGAAATCGGTTAACTTAACCTGGGTGATACTATTTTTCTGCGCATACAGGTTTGAACAAAGGAAAAAGCAAAGAGCAATTGTTAGTAAGGTTATTATATTTTTTTTCATTGATATAAAGGTAATAGTCTATATTTAAGCAAAATACATGTTTAAAACAGACTGTTATTGTATGGTCGAAATATAGATTTAAACTTTTTTATAGACCGATATTTTTATCGCATTTGTTGACACTATTTTACCATTTTACTGATAATATTTATACATCGGCATATATTAGCAAGCTGCTACAATAGCATTATAAACCCAATACACTTTACAAAACTTATGAAACGAATAGTATTGATTGCTGCCATTTTATTTTGCGCAATATACATCAATGCTCAACGCAAAACTACCGAAAGCGATATCGACAAAAAAGTTGATGCCTTACTTGCCAAAATGACCATTGATGAAAAGATTGGTCAGATGACGCAGGTTACCCTGGATGTTGTTTTACAAACCGCTAACGGCGCAGCTACTCAACCAACCCAGATAGATGCAGATAAAATCAAAGAAGCGCTGGAAAAATACCATGTAGGCTCTATATTAAATGTGAGCGGCGCTGCTTATACCCGCGAACATTGGTATAAGATCATCAGTGACATACAAAGCGCGGCAGCGCAAACCCGTTTAAAAATACCGGTGCTTTATGGTATCGATGCTATGCACGGGCAAAACTATGTACAAGGCAGCACACTTTTCCCACAGGAAATAGGCATGGCGGCAACCTTTAATCCTGAACTTGCCAAGCGCGAAGGCGCAATTACTGCTTATGAAACCCGTGCGAGCTATATCCCGTGGGATTTTTCGCCGGTATTGGATTTAGGTAGAAACCCGCTTTGGCCTCGTATTTATGAAACTTTTGGCGAAGATCCTTACCTGGCTAAAACTATGGGTGCATCGGTAGTGCGAGGTTACCAGGGTAATGATCCGGGCGGCAAATACAATGTGGCATCGTGCATGAAACATTATTTGGGTTATAGTTTCCCGTTGGATGGCAAAGACCGCACACCGGCTTGGATACCAGACCGTTACATGCGTGAATACTTTTTACCATCTTTTAGGGCCGCTGTAAATGCGGGCGCTATGTCGGTTATGGTAAATTCATCTGAGATTAATGGTGTTCCCGTGCATTCAAGTCATTATTTATTGACCGATGTTTTGAGGGGAGAATTAGGGTTTAAAGGTGTTATTGTAACCGATTGGATGGATATAAAATACCTGCATGACAGGCACCACATCGCGGCAACGCAAAAAGACGCCGTTTTAATAGCCATAAATGCCGGTATCGATATGAGTATGGTGCCGTTAGATTATACTTTTTATGATTTATTGAAGCAATTGGTTAAAGAAGGTAAAGTACCTGTAAGTCGCATTGATGAATCGGTTAGAAGAATATTAAAGATGAAATACATGGTTGGCATATTTGAGCACCCTGTTGGCAACCCCGATGATTATCCAAAATTTGGTTCGCCAGAGTTTGCAGCGGTAAGTTTAAAATCGGCTGTTGAATCTATCACCTTATTAAAGAACACCAATAACGTATTGCCACTTAAAAAAGATATGAAGGTATTTGTCAGCGGCCCGGCTGCAAACAGCATGCGTGCCATAAACGGCGGCTGGAGCTATACCTGGCAGGGTGATGTTACCAACCAATTCACCACAGATAAAAACACTATTTTAAAAGCCATCGAACAAAAAATAGGCAAGGATAATGTTAGCTATGAGCCTGGTTCATCATACGATGCCCCTGAAGATATTGATGCGGCGGTAAAAGCAGCTAAAAAATCAGATGTGATTGTATTGTGTTTGGGTGAAAACTCTTATGCGGAGAATCCTGGTAATATTGATAATCTGGATCTGCCATCGGCACAAATGGATTTGGCTAATGCTTTGGCAGCAACAGGCAAGCCCATTATTTTGGTAATGACCGAAGGTCGCCCACGGATTATTACGCCGATTGAGGGTAAATCTGCCGCCACTATCATGGCTTATTTGCCGGGTAACGAAGGTGGTAATGCGCTGGCAGATATATTATTTGGCGACGCAAATCCATCGGGCAGGTTACCGTATACTTATCCACGAGATGCAAACGCGCTGGTAAATTATTACCGCAAAAACATTGAGAATGGTAATAGCGATGACAAGCATGGTTATAACCCATTGTATGAGTTTGGTGATGGTTTAAGTTATACCACTTTCGCATATAGTAACCTTAAAGTTAGTCAGCCAACTTTAAAAGAGGGCGAAACGCTAACCGTAACTGTTGATGTTAAAAATACCGGAAACCGTGAGGGAAAAGAGAGTGTATTACTATATAGCCGCGAAGAATATGCCAGCATTACACCTGATACCAAACGTTTAAGGGCTTTTGATAAGATAGATTTAAAACCGGGCGAAATGCAAACGGTTACATTTAAGCTAACATCAAAAGATCTGGCGTTTATTAATGATGTAAGCAAATCAGTTACCGAAGCCGGTGAATTTAAGGTAATGGTTGGCGGATTAACGCAGAGCTTTAATTATGTGACGGATGCAGTTCCATCGAGGACTGGGAAGTTGTAATATTTTCGATTGTCATTCTCCTCCCTTTGCTAGTGTCCTCACTAGCAAATTGAAGGGGTGCGGTTTGTTAGTGAGGACACTAACAAAGGATAACATTGTAGTATTCCTTAATTGTCATTCTGAGCGGAGCGAAGAATCTTCTGCATCAAGCAAGTTCGCTATGCATATCGAAGAAGATTCTTCGCTCCGCTCAGAATGACAAGGGGGTAAATCAGAATAACAAGGGAGTAAGAGAAATAAGAATATGCTAACTCCAGTCAAAATCTTTTACAACCCCATCCAACTTCCATTTTTGGGGCCATTGGTTGGTTAACCAATCTAAAGGCTCGCCTATCGGTTGCGGTTTTGCCGCTAATGCGAAGCAATGTTTTATATGTTGTTTCTGCTCCCCGCCCAAAGCATCCGGTTGGGCTGATATAAATAGCGGTGCGCTGCTTTCGGCTAGTAGGGTCATCCATTGCTTGTTTTTATCCCAGGGCACTTTGGTGGTTAGGCCAACGCAGTCACCATCAACTGCATAAAATTTGTTATGCTGTATCATTCGGAAACCAAGGGTATTTACACCCATTTTACGGGTACGTGCCCATTCGTTGCCGCTGGTATCATCACCAATCCTGTTCATCTCAAATATGCCTGCTGATAAATGGCTCATGGTATTGCAGCCAATCAAGTACATATCCCCTGCCGCTTCGCGGATGGATCGGTATAGGTTCAGAATAATTTCGGCGTTAGTTTTAGTATTATCATTAAACTGCCAGCCGGGTACGGTTAAACCATCGGCCATAGTAGCGCCCCATCTGCCAAAAATATCGTAGCTGCTAAAATCGTGCTTTACCAAATCATAGCCCCATTGTTTATACAGGGTTATATTACTTTTAATATAATCCAGGTTCTCTTCAATGGTGGGATCAAGTGTTGGCAGATTAACATCATCCCTGCCCGGGATAGTAGGTGCAAGCAGTTTTTGATAAGTATCCGGTTTGGTGCTTAAAGGCCTAGTCCACAGGCCGGCCCGCATGCCTAATTGGTTAATATCGCCTGCCAGTTTGTGCATGTCTTTAAACTTATCATTTGGCTGAGAATAATCGTTGCGGTAATTTTTCTCCTTATTCGTATACGCCGACCATCCATCATCTACAACCGAAAAAGGTTTATTATTGGTATCAGTAGCCAAATTGGCCAGTAAGGTGGTATGCTGAATAATGAGATCATAGGAACTATTGCCATAAGCGAAATACCAATCATTAATACCATAGACAGGGGCTTTTGGTAACCGTGGAGCTGAGCACATCATCCCACAGAAACGCCTTGCAGTAGCAAATGTATTTTCATCGGACTTATTTTTAGTGACGATAATATCAGCGGCATGCAAAACCCTATCGCCAAGCTTAACACCTGAGCCGCCATTGGTGGTATCCAGAGTTAACTGCATTTTACCATCACCAACTTGCCAATAGCAAATGGTATTGCAGCCCGTTTTCACACCAAAACAAGTTGTAATTGCGCCATTATGCTGAACAAAATACCAGGGCAGTTTTCTGCTAAATAAAGCTGGTTGGAAATGAACATCGCCATAAGTGCGCTCCCAATGGTCGCCTAAAACAATGGAGGATGATGGTATTGCATAATTCCATTGTAACTGCACATTATGCAATGCCATGGTTGGTGAGTGAATCGACGCACTTAAATCGCCATGGTTGTATTGGAGCTTAACCGATATATCTTTATAAGTCCATATTTGTTTATCGGATGATCGTAACTCGAGGATGCCATCATCCAACTTAACAAATACTTTTTGGGGTAGATGGACGAGTTGATGGACGGTGGCAAAAGCGTTTACCTGTTTTACAAATAATAAACCCGCCAGCGAGGTACCGCCGAGGTATAAGAAATGTTTCCTGTTCATAATTGGTGGCAGATGGATAATCTAATATACATATTAAATACCTGGCTACAAAAACGGTTATGTAACAATATTTACTTATTTACCTATATTTGAATTTTACAACGGCAATGGAACCAACAACACTCGCTGAGTTTTACAGGGAAACAGCTAATCTCATCCCCGAAGGGATCAATAAGGAGATTGGCCATTTTAATGTTTTTAATGTTGATGATATTGCTGCCAAGTTTCGTAAAAACCCGGCAAGCCCGATGCCTTATAACCGGCGCGAGTATTATAAAATCAGTCTGATCAGCGGACGGAATAAGGCGGAATACGCGGATAAGGTGATCGATATTGAAAAGAATGCTTTGCTATTCGCCACGCCTAAAATACCTTATAACTGGCTACCGCAGGATCATAATCAGCATGGTTATTTCTGCATTTTTACGCATGAGTTTTTGGTGCATTCCAAGAGTGGCGTGATGTTGGATGAGTTGCCGATTTTTCAACCAGGAGGCTACCCTATATTTCAGCTTACCGACGAGGCCGCGCATGACATTAACTTCATTTTCAGTAAAATGTACAAGGAGTTATCATCAGACTATGCACATAAATATGACCTGTTGCGTAATTATGTGATGGAATTGATCCACTACGGACAAAAGCTACAGCCGGAAACTGCGCTTTATCCATCGCACACCGCATCGGCAAGGGTATCGTCTTTGTTTATTGAGTTATTGGAGCGGCAGTTCCCGATTGATTCGCCGCATCAAAAACTGACTTTACGTACTGCCAAGGACTATGCCGACCGTTTAGCAGTGCATGTAAACCATTTGAATAAAGTACTTAAAGAAAATACAGGTAAGACCACTACAGATATAATCACCAGTCGCGTAGTGCAGGAAGCCAAGATATTATTGAAGCAAACCGACTGGAATATATCTGAAATAGCTTACTGCCTGGGTTTTGAGCAGGTGGCGCATTTTTCGAATTTTTTTAGGAAACAAACTTCATTGGCACCGGTTGCTTTTAGATCTTAAAAGCAACCAGATTTGAATTTTGCAAACATTGGATTGATGTTTGCAAACTGCATGTCTGCATCTCACCCCATCTTTGTATCGTTAAATTAAACGACACAAAAATGGAACTTACCAACAACACTATACTTATAACAGGCGGCACCAGCGGCTTCGGTTATGAATTTGCCTCAAGGCTGATTGATATGGGCAATACGGTAATTATTACCGGCCGGGATCAGGCAAAACTCGACCTGACAAAGAAAAAACTACCGCTGGTTCATACATTTCAAAGTGATGTTAGTGATCCTATCGCTATAAAACAACTTTATGCCGATGTAACCACGCAATTCCCATCGCTTAATATCATCATTAATAACGCTGGTGAGATGCGCAAGATCAATTTACAGGATGAATCTATTGATCTGGATAATATTGTGAGGGAGATTGGAATCAACCTATCCGGGCCTATTCGCATGGTGCAGACATTTCTGCCTCATTTAAAAACTAAATCATCGGCAGCGATAATTAATGTAACATCAGGATTGTCTTTAACACCGTTTCCAATAGCGCCTGTTTATGGTGCTACCAAAGCAGGGTTACGTTCTTATACCAAATCATTGCGTGTGCAATTAAAAAATACAAATGTTAAAGTATTTGAACTGGTTGCACCGGGGGCGAATACGCCATTAAACGACCAATTTGCGGGAGAAGTGGATAGCAAATCATTTATGGAACCTGATAAATTGATTGATGTAGCCATCAAGGGCATCATGAAAGATAAATTTGAGATCTATCCGGGGTTGGCCCGCATTATGTACATTTTAAGTCGCCTGGCACCGGGAATCATATTTGGGCAGTTGAGCAAGATCACCGAAAAATCATTGGCACAAACAAATTCTTAATTAAACAATTATCTAATACACAAAACAATACTATGAGCACAAACAAAATAGCACTGGTAACCGGCGGTAGTCGCGGACTAGGAAAAAACATGGCCTTAAGCCTCGCCAAAAAAGGGATCAACGTAATTTTAACCTACAACAGCAAAAAAGATGAAGCACTTGCCGTAGTTGCCGAGATTGAAAAAGGCGGTCAGAAAGCTGCAGCACTGCAATTAAGCGCGGGTGATACCAAAACATTTGATGCATTTTTCGCGCAGGTGAAAACAGTTTTGAAAGATACTTTTGGCGCTGATAAATTCGACTTTTTGATCAACAATGCAGGTATTGGTATTCACGCCTCCTTTGCCGAAACTACCGAAGAACAGTTTGATGAGTTGATGAATATCCATTTTAAAGGTGTTTTCTTTTTAACCCAAAAAGCATTGTCTTTGATTAATGATGGTGGCAGGATTGTGAACCTGTCATCAGGTTTGGCACGTTTCTCCAATCCTGGTTATGCAGCTTATGCATCAATGAAAGGCGGCATTGAAACCCTGAGTAGGTACATGGCTAAAGAACTAGGCGCACGCGGCATAGCTGTAAATGTTGTGGCACCAGGTGCTATTGAAACCGACTTTGGTGGTGGCATGGTTCGCGATAATAAACAAGTGAATGATTATTTAGCTGGTGTAACATCGCTTGGCCGTGTTGGTTTGCCTGATGATATTGGCGGTGTGGTATCTTTCTTATGCACCGAGGATGCTAAATGGGTTAATGGGCAAAGGATTGAGGTTTCGGGTGGGATGAATTTGTAAAGCTGCAGAGTT
>JABDDX010000105.1 GCA_013287375.1 Bacteroidota bacterium
CAAATTAGAGAATGATAAATATCTAAGAAGTGTTTCAGATGGGCATATAATACGAAATGGTGAAAACTTTAAAGCTGACCCTAAGATTTATACCATTACATTAATTGGAGAAATATTTTTATTAAGTGGTGGGTTTGTCGGCGAAATACAAAGGCAAACTAATCCGCTTCGCAAATTGAAAACGGGATTAATAAATGTGGCGGCTTTGACTGCTGGTGCATATTATTTTTTTGAGATTGTGCGTCTATATATTGTCCCAATATGGCAACATGTTTGTCATTGCGAGTTTGTTTGGCAAAATTAGATTTCCAAAAAGCCATAAATTTTGTTTTTAGACTTTGTTTATCCTTTTGTGTAAAGTAATTCATTATTGCTCCTTGGGGGAGGGTGCGGCTGGCAGTGTATTGGCAGGGAGGGTTTTCTACGTCAGGCTTTCAAATATGCTAAACCCCTTCCTCCTCCTTCCCCGGGGAAGGAATCGCACAAGGCTTGCGCTTTAAATTGTTTACCTCAACAACGTATACGCTATAAAACTCGCGGCGTAAGCCAGCACCGTCATATAGGCGAATTGGATAGCGGGCCAGCGCCAGTTTTTGGTTTCTCGGAATACTATGGCCACCGTACTGGCGCACTGCATGGCGAAGGCATAAAACATCATGAGTGAGAATGCGACCGCCAGTGTGAATACCGGTTGCCCGGTATCAGGGTTTTTGGCCTCCTTCATTTTTTCGTAGACGGACTGCATCTTCTCAGCACTACCGTTTACGCTGTATATGGTTGCCATAGTGCCAACAAAAACTTCGCGGGCAGCAAAGGAGGTAATTAGCGCTATACCGATCTTCCAATCAAACCCAAGCGGGCGGATAACCGGCTCAATAGTGTGACCTAGAACACCTGCATAAGAATTCTCTAATTTGGCTGATGATATTGTCCTGCTCAAACTATCAGGAGTCATATGCTGGGTATATTGTGATGTACTAAATTTTTGGTCGATCTTAGCAAAACGATCGCCGGGGCCATAAGATGCCAGTACCCAAAGGATAATGGATATAGCGATGATCACCTTACCTGCCTGGAAAACAAATGCTTTTGATCTGTCGTACATCGAGAAGATAACGTTGTTCCAGCGTGGCATACGGTAAACGGGTAGCTCCATAATAAAGTAGCCGCGTTCCTTACCTTTCAGTATAAATTTAAATACCCAGGCAACCACAATGGCTGAGATTAAGCTAAAAACGTACATACCCGTTAGAGCCAAACCCTGCATGTTAAATACCCACCAAACATTATGATTAGGTACTACCAGTGCTATCAATAAAGTATAAATAGGTAAACGTGCCGAGCAGGTTACCAGTGGCGTAACCATAATGGTAATCATCCTGTCTTTCCAATTCTCAATGGTACGTGTGCCCATGATAGATGGCACGGCGCAGGCAAAACCACCGATCAGCGGCACTACTGATTTGCCATTCAAACCAACCTTACGCATCAGTTTATCCATCATAAAGGTAACGCGCGACATGTAGCCGGTATCTTCCAGTATGGATATAAAGGCGAAAAGTATGGCAATCTGCGGGATGAAAACCATTACACCACTCAAGCCCGCTATGATACCATCAGCCAGCAGACTGGTTAGCGGACCGGGAGGCAATGTGTGATGCAGTGAATCCTGTATCCAAACGAAGGCATCACCGATTAACTCCATCGGGTATGACGACCAGGAGAAGATCGCCTGGAACATAAACATCAGGATCGCGAAGAATATCACGAAGCCAAAGAATTTATGTGTTAATATTTTATCTATTTTATTGCTGTGTGTCTCCCCTTGCGCGGTTACCGGTTTTTTAACCGTGTCGTACAGCAAGTCGTTTATAAAAGCGTAGCGGGCAATGGTTTCAGCGCCCTGTGCTTTTTGCGAGTTGAAGGAATGTTCTTTTTCCAGTTCCTCTATCCTATCGCTTTGCTCAGGCGTTAAAAACTTTAATGTTTCGTGCTGATGGGCAAGCTGTAAAGCAAGATACGGATTATCTATATTTAACTCACGGCCAATGGCCTCCACCAGTTCCGGGGCGATGGTATTTACATCGATGCTATCTTCCTGGAAAGCGAATTTATTGGCGAAGGATATGGCATTTTTCAACGCTGCGGTACCTTCATTTTTCCTCGCGGATATTGGAACTACAGGCACACCCAGTTTTTTAGCGAACAGGTTTACATCAATGTCGATATCGGCTTTTTTCGCCATATCCATCATATTCAGGGCAACCACAACCGGTATTTTAAGGTCGGCTACCTGCGAGTAGAGCAGTAAATTTCTTTTTAAATTAGATGCGTCGAGGATAATCACCACCAGATCAGGGGTATGCGCATTGTGTTTATCTGCCAAAACAGAAAACACGATGGATTCATCCTGGCTTTTTGGGTAGATGCTGTAGGTTCCCGGAAGATCGATGATCTCAGCTGTGCGGCCATCGGGTAAAGTGGTATAACCTACCTTTTTATCAACGGTAACGCCGGGAAAGTTTCCTATTTTTTGATTGAGACCGGTTAAAACATTAAAAAGTGTTGATTTTCCGGTGTTGGGGTTCCCTACAAGTGCGACTCTTATATCAGCTTTCAATGCCTAAAAAACTATTGAAGCACTATGGTATATGCTTCGCGCTTGCGTAAACTTAACTGATAACCTGCAACATTTATGGCAATCGGATCGCCCAGGGGGGCAATACGTTCAATTCTGACCTCTTCACCCGGCAAACAACCCATTTCCATCAACTTTACCGACATTTCTAAATCGGTAAATTCCTTTACAATTCCGGTTTCGCCTACTTCAAGTTGTGAGAGCCTCATATGTTTGTGCTTATGAACTAAGCAAATGTACGCTTATTTAAATTAAATCCAAATAAGGACAATGGGAATTTATATTTGAAATGTAACTTTGTTGAAGACTGTGCTTTTTCTTAACTGCCTGTCATTGCTTCACAGTCTCGCTCCCAATGACAAGTAGTTAAGAAAACTATTCAAATAATGCACTGTAGGTGTAACATGACTGTAGGTGTAACATGTCGGTAGGAAATATCAGACAAATGATATTAGCGTGCCGTTAGGTACACAACATCGGCCACGTTCCGTACCTAACGGCACGGTATGTTTATTCGCTTTTTATGCTACCAACATTGAACCCAGATGGGGTTAGGCTAATTATTAGCAATACCCAATTATGCGGATCAGCCTTGCAATTGCCTCTGTACAGTTTGGGATTGCCACGCTATCGCTCGCAATGACGATGGTGAAGAAGAATGCTTTATCTTCCCAAACGTAGGGCAACCACATCCCTTGCTAAATATCCCGCAGGAAGAAAAACTTACCACCGCTAATAAAGCCGCAAAAAGGAGTAAACTATTTTTTTTCATGATTAAACGCTGCCGATAAAATTAACACACTAAACATCCCCATACAGGCTCCAACCGAATCGGCAAATACATCGTTCCATTCAAAGTCGCGCCAAGTGAAAACATATTTTTGTAGTAGCTCAATACTATAACCGTATAAAATGGCTATTACCACAATCAGTATCGCATACTTATACGGAAAACGGGTTAATTTATGTTTCCGAACCAGCCCCTGACTGTAAAAAATAACAAACACAAAAAAGAAACCGCAATGCACCAGCTTATCAAACCCCGGAAAAAATAACGGCGATTGCGTTATGGTACCCAGGTGAATAGTACAAAGGATAAAAACAAATAAGGCCCACAAAATTGTGGGCCAGTAATATTTTAAGTTTGCTTGCATTAATTATTCGCCTATAATGGCTTTGTACGCATCGGCAGATAATAAACCATCTACGTCGGCAGCATTAACGGTAACCTTAACCATCCAGCCTGCGCCGTAAGGGTCGCTGTTAACTAATTCAGGTTGGCTATCTAGTGCAGGGTTTGTTTCATCAACAGTTCCGGTAACCGGCATAAATAAATCTGATACTGTTTTAACAGCTTCAACTGTTCCAAAAACATCATCTTTATTAATTGTTTTACCTACCGATGGGATGTCAACATAAACAATATCGCCCAGTTCGCGCTGTGCAAATTCGGTTATGCCAATGGTAGCAACATTACCTTCAACTTTTATCCACTCGTGGTCCTTAGTGTACTTTAATTCAGCAGGGAAATTCATATTGTTTATTTTATGTGCCCAAAAATAATAAACTTTAATTGAATGGAATAATTTAACGTGAAGTTGGGTATTAATCACCCACCGTCATTGCGAGCGGAGCGTGGCAATCTCCGACTTTATTAAAGGGGGCTTAAAGATATTTTTCGTTAAATGAAGTGTTCTCGCCCGCTCATTGCCGCGGGGGCTAGTTCTTTTGTCTTGAAACAAAAGGACCAAAAATTCAAGACGGAAAAAACCTTCCACGCACAGGCCAGCTCCCGGCCCGGTTTTCCGTCGGGCCTTTGCCCGCTTTTTAAAAGCTCCTGTCATTCTTAGCTCCGCTCAGAATGACAAAGTGGAGATGATGTTTTGCGTTAGTGATAGAAGTGGATACCGGCTCGTGGCTAAGGCTTGTTTAGTATGAACGTATAGCACGGGCCGGAGGCAACGCTCAAGACACTTTCGCTTCGTTTACTCACCCCGACATCGCTTCGCTTGTCGACCCTCTCTTTCGCTGCGCGACAAAGAGGGTGGGAAAAAGTTTTGCCCTTTTTGCCGCTTGCGAAACAGAGGGCAGGTTAAGCGGCTGAGCGAAAACCAGGTGAGTAAACACGCCAATGCATTGTGTACCTTACTTTTTGCCTTTCCCCTTTTCCGAACTTTCAATAATTTAACATATATTAAGCCTCTATTAACAGAATAAAACCTAACAAGGTGAGTTATGTTATTATTAGTTATAAAGAATGCCCCTTAGCCATGAAAAACTTTAGGACTGTTTTATTTATTTTATCGGTTGCCCTGGCAACGCAAGCTTGTAATCATTCAGCCAAAACAGGTAACAACGATGCCGATAATGACAGCGCCACTTCGGATACAATCGTAAGTCCGACAGAGGCCGCGCCGGATACTACCGCACCAGCAATTAATTTAATTGTGGACGAGGAAGACTCATTGTTTGCAGCGAAAGCTGCCGCAGGTAACCTTGCCGAAATTGAAATGGGTAACCTCGCCATAAAAAACGGTAAGAGTAAAAGGGTTAAAAACTTTGGTTTGATGATGGTTAAGGATCATGGCAAAGCCAATACCAAATTAATGGCGATGGCAACCGCTAAAAAGTTAACTTTACCTACAAAACCAGCTGCCGACGAACAAAAAATGCTGGCAGAACTGGCCCAAAAAACAGGTAACGATTTTGATAAAGCTTATGTAAACATGATGATAGAGGACCATAAGAATGATGTAAGCGATTTCACCACAGCCTCAACCAAAATACAAGACCCTGATATTAAGGCTTACGCAAAAAAAACATTACCCGTATTACAAAAACACCTTGATGCAATAAACGCCATACATGATAGTATGAGCCAATAAAATTTACACATGTCGAAACCTATTATAACTGGTATTATGGCTTACGGAATGTCCGGCAGGATATTTCACGCGCCATTTATAGCCACCAATCCCGCATTTAAATTGAAAGCAGTGGTAGAGCGCCACGAAAAGAAAGCAGCAAAGACGTATCCCGGCATCATCAGCTACGATGCTATTGATGATTTGCTGAATGACAAAGAGATTGAGCTGATCATCGTAAACACACCCAACTACCTCCATTTTGAGCATGCGAAGCAAGCCCTGCATGCGGGTAAACACGTGCTGATAGAAAAACCCTGCGCCGCTACTGTTGCCGAGGTGAAGGAATTGTACGATTTGGGTAGGAAGCTTAACCTGCATGTTATGGTTTACCAAAACCGCCGTTACGACAGCGGTTTTTTATCGACCAAAGAAGTGATAGAAAGCGGCAAGCTTGGCGAACTGATAGAAGTGCATTTTAGGTTGGATAGATACAAAGCGGCCATCGGGCCAAAATTATTTAAAGAGAAGAAGGATATGCCTGCTGCGGGTTTGGTTTATGATTTAGGTGCGCATTTGGTTGATAACGCCATTAGCTTGTTTGGCAAGCCATTATCGTTTGATAGGGTGACCTCCATCCATCGTGAAGGCTCGGAAGTACCGGATTATTTCAGCTACCGTTTAACCTATCCGAACCAACTAAATGTATATTTAACATCGAGCATGCTTACTGTTGAACCGCAGGCTGGTTTTGTAATTAATGGCACGGTGGGCAGTTTTATTAAGAACCGCACCGATGTACAGGAAGATCAGTTAGATAAGGGCATGTTGCCAACTGACCCAACCTATGGTTTTGAACCCGAAGGAAATGAGGGTAAATTGGTAACTATTGGTGTAGATGGCACCAAAACTACCGAGCTAGTCGCTGGTAAAAAAGGATGTTATGAACATATATTTGAAGCCGTGCATCATACAATACGCGATAATGCGTTATTCCCTGTGACCGAAGAGCAGGTTGCCTGGCAAATTGAGTTGCTGGAAAATTAAAAATATCGTAAAATTGCTCTGCATATTAAATCCACACGTGAACAACATCAATCAAATGAAAAAAATATTAGTTTTTTTAAGCCTGATCATCACAGCAGGTTGCAGCCAGGCACAAGATGCGGCGGTGAAAAACCCATCTCCAAAAATTCAAAATATACCTGCATTTCATATTTTAAGTAAAGACAGCGTTTATATTACCAACGCCAATCTTAAAAAAGGCAAAGCAGTAATGTTCGTTTATTTCTCGCCGGATTGCAGCCACTGTCAGCGCCTAATGTATGAATTGAAGCCTCATATAGCGGACTTTAAGAATATCCAAGTTGTACTAGTAACCTTCACCCAGATTAACATGCTGAAAATGCTGAAGGAATTTCACCGCGATTACATTTTCGCCGCCCAGCCTAATGTGCTGATGGGTACTGAATATCCTGATTATAAAATTCAACGTTATTATTCTGTAGCCACAACCCCATATATCGCCATCTATGGTCGTAACGGTAAGTTGGTTGAAGCTTTTGATAAAGTGCCAAAAATTCCGGAGTTGATTGCTGCGGTGAAGAAAGCTGAGTAAGGTTTTAGTAGCAAGTATTTAGACTTTATTGATTAATTTTCATTCTGAGCGGAGCGAAGAATCTATAAATTAGTTTACACCAGTACAGATACTTCGTTTCTCTTAACATGGCAGGGGTGGGCTAATGAATGATTATTCCTCTTCTTTTTTAGGAAGATTCTGCATTTTAAAACGCGGCTTATAGGCAGGTTTTGGCGCTGTTTCCTCTGCCGTAGGCGTCGGGGTGTTTTCGTCTGGAGCTGGTTCCGGTGATGGAACTTCAGCCGACTCCGGCTTAAGCATATTAGCCGTCTTAAATTTTGGCGTGAATCCTAACTTTGGTGCAGGTGTAGCAACTGGTTCATTTGGTTTTTCCTCCGCAGGTCCTTCCTCTGTAGCCGATTTTGGCGGTGCCGATGCTTTAAACTTAGGTGTGAATCCTAACTTAGGTGGAGGAGTATTTGTTGCTTCAGCAGGCTTTTCTTCTGCCGATGGTTCCGTAGCCGGTTTTGGTGGCACAGATGCTTTAAACTTAGGTGTAAAACCTAATTTTGGTGCAGGAGCATTTGTTATTTCTGCTGGTTTTTCCTCAGCCGCTGGTTCTGTAGCCGGTTTTGGTGGTGTAGCAGCTCTAAATTTAGGTGTAAAACCTAATTTAAGTGCAGGAGCAACCGGAGTGTCTTCCGATGGTTTTTCTTCAACTGGTATTTCAACTGTCGGCTTTGGAGTAGTTGCGCCCCTGAATTTTGGTGTAAACCCCAATTTTGGTGTCGGTGCAGTTTCCTCAATCAGGCTTTCGGTTATGGTTTGTTCCGCTAGTGGGTTATCAATTTTAACCTTCTCGGTTTTTGGCTCAACAGCTAAGGGGAATTCTCGCCTTAATTTATTGAACCAGTATTTTTTGGTGTGATCAAAGCTCTTTTCGCCCATTTGGTTAAAGTGTGTCTCAAATTCAGAAAATAAGGCCGACTGCACTTGTTTCAGCGCAACCATGTCAATTCTCTTCTTTTTGAAAAACTCTTCAAATTCCATGTTATTAGATTTGAGATATGAGATGGGAGACGTGAGACATGGAATTTTTAATCTCCAATCTCACGTCTCCAATCTCACATCTATAATGGTATATCCACATCAAGGGCATTAAAATGGATACCCTTGTCGGTTTGATCCCAATCCTGCAACTCTTCTTCCGTCGCGTTTTGTAAAGCGGGGTACCACTCTAAAGGGAATGCCTGTTGCTTGCCATTTTCTTTTTCAACAAATAGCAAACCATCGGCAAATGTTACCTTAACTTTTTTTCCTTGCTTACGTGATGTGAATAGTGGCATAATTAATTTTTATTATGTCATTGCGAGGAACGAAGCAATCGCATACTATGCAGATCGTCTGTCTCCTTGCGATTGCTTCATTCCCCGCAATGACAACTTGATTTATTGCTGTTTACTCCGCCATATTATGATAAACTGCCTGCACGTCATCATCTTCCTCAAGCCTGTCTATCAGCTTCATAATATCAACAACCTGCTCCTCGGTAACTTCGTGGAATGATTGGGCAACACGCTCTAATTTGGCCGATCTTACTTCGATACCTAGCTCTTCAAGCGTTTTCTGCATTTTGCCGAAATCTTCAAAAGCAGTATGAATAACGCCTATATCGTTTCCTTCTTCATCAGCCTCCACAAACAGATCCTCCAAACCGGCATCAATCAATTCAAATTCCAGTTCTTCCAAATCACGCTCGCCGGGTATAAATGTAAACACCGATTTACGCGTAAAAATAAAATCCAACGATCCGGTTTTACCCAGCGCACCACCATATTTAGTAAAGTAGCTGCGTACATTTGCAACGGTACGGTTGGTATTATCAGTAGCGGTTTCAACCAAAACAGCAACACCGTAAGGCGCATAACCTTCATATACTAACTCTTCATAATCTTTCTCATCCCTGCTTATGGCTCTTTTTATAGCAGCCTCAACACGGTCCTTAGGCATATTTACAGCCTTAGAGTTTTGCACGGCAGTACGCAGGCGCGAGTTGGTGTTTATATCGCCACCACCTGCTTTAACAGCCATTACAATTTCTTTACCTAAACGGGTAAACTGAACGGCCATTTTGGCCCAACGCTTAAATTTTCTCTCTTTACGGAATTCAAATGCTCTTCCCATATGTTCTTTATTTCATGGTTGATAGCCTATGGTTAATGGCATCAATCAGGGTGTAATAGTCACTGCCTATAATTGCAGATCGGATAAATATAATATTTGTTTTCTTTTAAATGATCTTTTTCAGGTTTGTAAGCATATCGGCGGTTATCGCAGGCAGGTCATATTCCAGTTTCCAGCCCCAATCCTTTTGCGCGTAACTATCATCAATTGATTTTGGCCAGCTATCGGCAATCGCTTGCCGCGGGTCGCTTTCAGCATAGCTAATTTCAAAACCCGGCATTATTTTTTTGATCTCCTCAGCAAGTTGCACCGGTGTAAAACTAATACCGGCTAGGTTATATGCCGAGCGGATCGTCAAGCTTTCTGCGGGCGCGTTCATCAAATCAAGCGTGGCACGTATGGCATCATCCATATACATCATTGGCAAAGCGGTTTCAGCAGATAGAAAGCTTTCATACTTGCCTGTTTTCAACGCCTCATGAAATATATGCACCGCGTAATCAGTAGTGCCACCTCCCGGGTTTGCACGCCAGCCTATCAATCCTGGATAGCGTATGCTGCGTACATCCAAACCATGTTTGTTGAAGTAATACTCGCACCAGCGCTCACCTGCCAATTTGCTGAAACCGTACACCGTGTTTGGGTCCATCACACAATACTGCGGGGTATCAAATTGCGGCGAATGCGGACCGAATACCGCAATCGAACTCGGCCAGAAGACTTTAGCTACCTTAAACTCAACCGCGAAATCCAACACATGTATCAGCCCGGTCATGTTCAGGTCCCAGGCCATTTTTGGTCTTTGTTCGCCTACGGCAGATAGTATGGCTGCC
>JABDDX010000106.1 GCA_013287375.1 Bacteroidota bacterium
CGGCACTCATTATCACAATAGCATAAGCACCTATTACTCTATTTAAAGCAATACGAACAGCCTCCTGTAAATCTAAGCCGGTTTCATGAATAATATCCTCAACCAAATGGATTAAAACCTCGGTATCAGTATCACTCTTAAAAACATGGCCTTTTGCTACTAAGGCCTCTTTTAAGCCATCTTTATAATAATCCCTTAGTTTTTCAACCAATACTTTTTTCTGGATCTCGTTAACATCCATTACAGCGTTCAGGATCTTGAAATCATATTTATTCTCTTCGGCTGATTTTGCCAGCGCCTGTACATCCTTAGGGAAGCAGCTGCCGCCATAACCAATACCCGAGAATAGGAAACGTTTACCGATACGGTCATCGGCACCAATACCACGCCTTACCATATCCACATCGGCACCCACCAATTCGCACAGGTTAGCAACCTCGTTCATGAATGATATTTTGGTAGCCAGGAATGAGTTGGCAGCATATTTAGTAAGTTCGGAAGAGCGCTCGTCCATAAAAATAACCGGGTTACCCTGGCGAACATATGGAGCATAAAGCTCTGCCATAAGCTTGCGGGCACGTTCGTCCATAGTACCAACTACCACACGGTCAGGCTTCATGAAATCCTCAACGGCAACGCCTTCGCGTAAAAACTCAGGGTTTGATACTACCGCGCAATCAACTGTTGTGTTTGCTTGCAATACCGCTTTAACTTTATCGGCAGTGCCAACCGGTACGGTTGATTTGGTTACAATAACTTTATAATCTGTAACCAGCATGGCAATATCTTTTGCCGCGCCTAATACATAGCTTAAATCGGCAGATCCATCACCACCCGGAGGCGTTGGAAGCGCAAGAAAAATGATCTTGGCATCAGCTATCGCATCGGCAAGGTTGGTTGTAAACTGCAACCTGTTTTCACTTATGTTACGATGAAAAAGAATCTCGAGGCCGGGCTCATATATGGGCAACTGGCCTTCTTTCATCATTTTAACCTTTTGTTCGTTTATATCAACGCAGGTTACCTGGTTGCCTGTTTCTGCTAAACAAGTGCCTGTAACTAACCCAACGTAACCTGTTCCTACAACAGCTATTTTCATAAAGATGTATTGTAATTATTGTTATACTTTTATAGCGACGAAGATAATCAAATCAAAATAATGCTGCTAATATATAATATAGGTATCGGTTTATACTTCTGCGCTATATACGTTGCCTCATTTTTCAATAAGAAAGCCAAACTCTGGCTCACAGGTCGGAACAACGTTATTTACAAAAAGTTTGAAAAAAGTTTATGGTTTCATTTTGCCTCGTTGGGCGAGTTTGAGCAGGGTCGGCCCTTGCTGGAACAGGCAAGAAAGAATCAACCTGAAATAAAAATCGTTGTAACGTTCTTTTCTCCATCGGGTTACGAGATCAGGAAGAACATGCCCCTTGCAGATGCCGTGTACTATTTACCACTTGATACGGCAGCTAATGCACGTAAATTTATTGAAGCTATAAAACCATCCGCAGCCATATTTACTAAGTACGAATATTGGTATCATTATTTTAATGAGCTGCATCAAAAAGAAATCCCGCTTTATGTTATTTCAGGGATATTCAGACCCGATCAGGTATTTTTTAAGTGGTACGGTGGCTTGCACCGCAAGATGCTGGGTTTTGTAACTTACTTTTTTGTTCAGGATACCTCATCGAAAGAATTATTGCAAACCCTTGGCATAACTAATGTGGAAGTTAGCGGTGATACCCGCTTCGACAGGGTTTGGGCAAATGCACAGCATCCTACTGAGCTACCCGTAATCAATCAATTTAAAAACAATCATAAATTATTTATAGCCGGCAGTACCTGGCCTGATGATGAAGCCTTGGTAGCCACGCTGGTAAAAGATTACGCGGATTGGAAATTCATTTTCGCGCCGCATGAAATTGGCGAGGATAAAATTGAAAAGCTGATTAGTTTGCTGCCTTTAAATTCGGTAATCAGGTATTCGCAAATCGAGACAAATCAAATATCGCTTAATAATTACCAGACGTTGATTATTGATAATATTGGGATGCTGTCATCATTATATCAATATGCTGATGTGGCTTTTATAGGCGGCGGTTTTGGTGTGGGAATACATAATACTTTAGAGGCTGCGGCATTTGGTTTACCGGTGATATTCGGGCCAAATTATGATAAGTTTAAGGAGGCTAAGGATTTGATCAGCATTAAAGGTGGTTATAGTATTAATGATGAACCGGAGTTAAAAGCTACCGTAGCTTATATTACTGAAGACATACAGCGCTATAATGAAACTTGCCAGGTGGTGAAGGATTATGTGAAACAAAATACCGGGGCTACGAAAACAATCGCGGATCATATACATTTATAATCGGTTATGATCTACCCAAAGCAAAACAGCGCCCTATTTGGGCTTTTTAAATGGTATGTAAAACGGATAGTTAGCTGGAATTTTGATAAAATAATTTTTGACGAAATTAGTCTTGATCCTTCAAAATCCATCCTTTTAATAGCCAACCACTTTAGTTTTTGGGATTCGCTGATTCTATTTTGCGTGAATGAGCGCCTGTTCAAAAAAAAGGCGTACGTAATGGTTTTAGAGGAGACCATGCGCAAGGATCGTTTCTTAAAATATGGCAGGGCGTTTTCGGTAGGAAAAAAACCAAAGGATATAATTGAATCACTTAACTATGCCGCCGGGCTGTTAAATGAGCCGGGGAATGTGGTGCTCATGTTTCCGCAGGGTAAATTATACTCCAATTTTGTAGAGTATATACATTTTGAAAAAGGTGTGTTAAACATCATCCAAAAAGCAAAACCGGATGTACTATTGGTGTTTGCCGCAACATTTGTTCAGTACTTTAAACACAAAAAGCCTACCGCAACCGTTTATTTAAAACAAGAAACGGTAAATTATGCCGATAAAACCATTAATGATTTACAACAGGCTTACCAGCAGCATTACACGGCATCAAAGCTGCTGCAAACCGAAATAGATATTGAACAGTGATAGTAGCCATTTTTATAACTTTTATTTTTATTGTATTACGGTTCACGGTTACGCTGTTCAATTTTATGTCGAACCCCAAATTACCCCATGTAAAAAGGCCTTACACTACTTTAATATCTATTCTGATACCGGTTCGTAATGAGCAGGACAATATTTTAGGCTTGTTACAATCAATTTATGATCAGGATTACATCGATTACGAAGTGATTATTCTGGATGATGGTTCAGACGATAATACGTATAGTATCTGCGAACAATTCGCATCAAAGCATCATAAGTTCCGTATTATTAAGGGTAAAAAGTTACCACACGACTGGCTGGGTAAAAATTATGCCTGCCACCAATTGGCTGAGGAAGCCAAAGGCGATTACTTTTTATTTTTAGATGCTGATGAGAAGGTTAACGATAGCTTATTGAACAGCGCTATTCATCGCATGCGCTTATACAACCTTGGCTTGCTGAGCCTGTTTACCAACCAGCAGATGGATACTTTTGGTGAAAAATCGGTAGTGCCGTTAATGCATTATATTTTACTGAACTTGTTGCCGCTTAGGCTGGTTTACCTGGTTAAAAACAGTACGGTAGCAGCAGCCAGCGGGCAGTTTATGTTGTTTGATGCTGAAATCTATCGAAAAAACGTATGGCACAAACAAGTTAAGGATCGGGTGGTTGAGGATGTAGAAATTATGCGAATTGTAAAATCGTTGGGCTATAACGGTGAGGCTTTGCTGGCTAATGGCATGATCAGCTGCCGCATGTATAAAAGTTACATTGAGGCGGTGAATGGTTTCAGCAAGAATTTTTTGGCAGGTTTTAATTATAGCATTATTACGCTGCTCGTTTACCTGATTATTATTATTGGCGGACCGATGATTGTTATGATGACCCTGAATTTGCAACTGATCACATTTATGATCGGCCTAATTATACTCACCCGTATTATGATCTCACTATCCGCAAGCCAGAATGCCTGGTTAAACGTATTGCTTCATCCGCTGCAAATGATCAACCTAACTATTATCGCATTTATGGCGATACAAAAACATCTAACCAAAACAACGGTGTGGAAGGGCCGCCAGGTTTGAAGCTAAACCCACACGAATCTACCCGAAGAGAGCAAGCCTTGCTTATTTTAGTTATTATTATATTTCATGTAGTTGGCTTGATTGGGTTCGCGGTTCCAACCATGCGCCCGCTTTTTTTACAGATAGTACCCTGGCATATATTATTGATGTTAGTAGTGATTGTGTGCAGTCACCGCCCAATGGAAGGTAAATTTATATTGTTTGCCCTACTGATATTTATCAGCAGCATTATTGTGGAATGGCTGGGCGTGCATAAGCACTGGATTTTCGGCGATTATAGTTACGGGCAAACGTTGGGCATTAAAACAGCTGAAATACCTTTAATTATTGGCGTAAACTGGCTTTTATTGATCTACTCCGCAGGGGTATTGATGCAGCGGACAAGAATCAGGAGTATATTAATAAGAGTAATTGTGGGTGCCCTTATTTTGGTGCTGCTGGATTTAATTATTGAGCCTGTAGCACAACACTTTGATTATTGGCATTGGGCGAATAGTACTGTTCCGCTTAAAAATTATGTTTGCTGGTTTTTGGTTAGCGTAGTAATGCTTTTTGTTTTTGAAAAGTTTGGTTTTAGAAAACAGGGTATTGTTGCACCAGTATTTTTATTGGTGCAGTTTGTGTTTTTTATGGTGTTGTTGCTGATATAAAGCCTTTCAATTGTCATTTTGAACAGAGGGAAGCATGGCATATTTGTTTAAGCTTATAAAGAAGTAGAACTTTTTGAAATGTCATAAGTCTAATAAGCAGACACTGTTTGTCATTTCGACCGGAGGGAGAAATCTTATACAATATGCGTAGCGTAAATGCAGGTCGAAGAAGATTTCTCCCTCCGGTCGAAATGACAAGGAAAAAAAATGACAAGAATAAAATGGAATACTTTATCGTGAGATGTGGTTTAGCAATAAGCATATCTCGCGATAAAGATATGCTTATTGCTTGGGTGTTACTGTTTCAGAAACGTTGCTGCCCCGCCCTTTATTATCAAACGCGCGGAACTTTACACCATTTGGCGGCAGAGTAACAGCATCGTTATAAATTTTGCTTTTGGCATCAGGGTCTTTACCATTTGTGGTATATCGTATTATAAAACCCGGGAATTGCATGTTAACCAAATACTTACCATCCTGCAAAATAACACCCGGTTTAGGTATGCGGTAGCCATAACCACCATTTAAATAAGTTAAACGCGGTAGTTCATTTTTACCCAGCACATTCACAAAATTCGACCATGCTTGTTGATACATGACTTCGCTTTTAGTAGTATCGGGCTCTGTTGCCCATTGCGGATTTTGCGCCCATGCGCGTTC
Source organism: Bacteroidota bacterium (assembly GCA_013287375.1). GTDB lineage: Bacteria > Bacteroidota > Bacteroidia > Sphingobacteriales > Sphingobacteriaceae > Mucilaginibacter. The sequence goes on from JABDDX010000106.1 coordinate 5,412, forward strand.
AGCTAACCCTAATATGGATGGGAATATCATGTACTCCATACGCTCAGGTGTTTTAATATTTTCGCCCCATAAACAGCCTTGTAAGCCTGCAATGTTGGTTTTACCATAATCAGTAAGGCGTTGTTTGCCTATGAATATACTTTTGTTTATCGGCAGGCCGTCTCTGTTGACCTTCGTATTCTTAAAGTAATCGTAAGGTATAAAAGAGAACGGTTTATCAATATCAACAAAAGCACCCCAGTAATAGCCCGGCTCATCAAATGATTTGTAATGCGCCATATCAAAATAAAGATTGGTTACTGATGATAATACCACCTTATAACCTGCGTTTGCCAGTTTAAAAGCCAGGTCTTCCTGTCCGCTGCCGATAGCGTTGTTCCAAACCTCGGTTTGTAAATGGTATGGGGTAAAATCTGGGTTTGGTACATAATCCGGCTTGCCGTCAGTAAGGGTTTTACGCAGGCCCATTTCTTCCCAACCCGCAAGGGTTAAACCGCGGGCTTTAAGTAACTGGTTAATGTTACCATAAAAGTAATACCACAAGTCGCCTGTATTCGTAATTTCAGGATGAGTAGCTTTTAAAGCCAAATACGCCGGTGATTTTTCCCAAACATGTGGAGGCACTTCATCACCTCCGAAATGGATGGTGGTTAATGGCGCACCAGCTTCTTTATAAATGCCTACCAAATCATCAATCACCGTGGCAAAAAATGTATAGGTTGATGGCAATGATACATCAATCACGTTATCAGTCCAATCTTGCACCGAGCTATAAACCGACTTATCATTCAAATCGCGCAGCAAGTATTTTGAGGCTTCAGCCTGTTTGCCTTCTGCCATTAAACGGTTATAACGCGCATCCATTGCTTTAATAGCCGAACGGGCATGACCGGGAGTTTCAATCTCAGGCATTACTACAATGTGCCTTGCAGTGGCATATTTTAATATCTCGATATAATCGGCACGGGAATAATGGCCGCTGCCTGCAAGTTTGCCAGTATCGGGGCCTGAACCATGCGATGGCTGTAAAAAATGTTTGTTATCTAAGGTATGTCCGCGTTCGGAGCTTACTTCCGTCAGTTCGGGTAAAGATGGTAATGCGATGCGCCAGCCTTCGTCATCAGTTAAGTGAAAGTGCAATACATTCAGCTTATACAAAGCCATTGCATCCAAAAATTTCATCACCTGTTGTTTAGTTTGAAAGTCACGCGCTACATCCAGTACAAATGCACGGTATGGGAAACGTGGCTCATCTTTTACTTCAACACACGGTATTTGTATTACCTTTTGAGGATGCGCATAAGCCGAGGCCGGTATTAATGTTCTTAAAGATTGGATGCCGTAGAATATACCTGCTGAAGTAGATGCACTAATAGTAATACCTTTTGTGGTAACACTCAAACTATAGCCCTCTGGTGCAAGATCAGGAACTTTATTAATTGTAATAATAGTTTTGTATGAGCCTTGATGAATAGGATCCTGGCCTATTTTTTTGCCAAATAATTTCCCTAATTCAGTATATAGGTATTCAGCATCACTATTTATATTATCACCATTGGCCGCCCATTTCAGAATAAGTACTTTATCTGTCAAATTCAGATAACCACCTGTTTCGGTATAGCTAAGCGGTGTAGGGAATATTTTTGTTAACTGTGCTTCCGGTACATCTGTTATAACTTTATTTTGATTGTAGATAATAGCCGGGGTAACCAAACCCGCATATGACGGGTTAAAAGGATTAATTTTAAAATTGCCTAAAGTATATCCTTGGGTTGGTTGCGCATCCCAAACTAAATAAAAACCATCGGGAGAATCTGTAAAATTAACAACCGGGTCACCGGTAAATTCTACCCGTACAGAAGCGCCGGGTTTTAATTCAGGAAACGTCGCGGTTGGCGTTAGGGTAAACAGATCACCGTTTATTTGAGCAAATGTTGCATTGCCGCTTACGGTATTGGGTGCAATATCACGGGCTGAGTTAAAATAAAATTTCCAACCCGATGCAGGCAATGTTTGCTTGCCATTATTGGTAATTATTAGCGCGCTTAACGATTGGTTCTTGTTGAGATAATTGTTCTGTACCACATCCCAGGTGATAGCGATGGCATGAGCATCAAACTTTGAATTATCAGCTTGGGCAAATGCCTGCAGGGTAAATATCGTGGCAAAAAATAAGGTTAGTAAACGGCGCATTTTAATTGGAATTAGTTTATCAAAAAACTAAAATACAATTTTTAAGATCAATACAATACTTTCTAAAATATTTTAAAAAGAAAATTTAATCCATCCATTACCCTCATAGCCAAAATTAAATAATTTAGGATGGATTATTTCCGCAATAACCTCAATGGAATCAACAATTCTTGGTCCCGGGCGATTAAAATACTGGTTCCCATCTGTTATGTAAAGGCGATTATTTTTTACGGCTGATAGCTCTGCAAAACCGGGTAATTCCAACAAAATATTCATCTCTTTCATCGTGCGTTCTATGGAGAAACCGCAGGGCATTACCACAATCACATCAGGATTAGCTTGCTGAATATTCTCCCATTTCACAAACGGCGAATGTTTGCCGGCCTCGGCTAAAATACAGCTGCCGCCTGCTGTACTCACCACCTCCGGTATCCAATTCCCCGATACCATTAAAGGTTCCAGCCATTCAATACAGGCAACAGTTGGCCGGCTTTCTACATATTTTAATTTATGGCGAATAATATCAACGCGTTCCTGCAAATCCTCTACCAAAACATTACCCGCATCAGTTACATCTAAAGCCTGGGCAACGGTTTTAATATCCTCAAAAATATCATCCAGTTTATTGGGTTGCAGCGATACGATACGCGATTCTTTATCCAGGTAATTATCTAAGGCTTCTTCCACATCTTTTAATGATACCGCGCAAACCTCGCATTGTGCCTGGGTAATTACTACGTCCGGGGCAAGCTCTTTTATTACTTCGCGCTTAACGGTATAAATCGATAGAGCTTCGGTAAGAATTTCTTTAACTTTAATATCTATCTCCAAACTGCTCAAATCATCCGCGAAATTTGCTTCAGAGCATACCGGCAGGCTTTTTACCGATTCCGGGAAATCACATTCGTGCGAGCGGCCAACCAAATTATGTTCGAGCCCAAGGGCGCAAACTATTTCGGTAGCGGCAGGCAGCAGGGATATTATTCTTTTATTATTCATGAGCAATGTACAAATGTGCGGATTTTTAGTGTTAATGATGAAGTCACTTTAAAATGATGCTCGTTTAAACTTAATATTTTGCTAATTTCATCTGCACATTTGAAACTTGCATATCTACGCATCCAAAACCTATCTTTGCACGAATGATAATTTTAACGTTTTTTATAGGCCTTATCGCGAATTTTGTTGGTTATATCCCGCCAGGAAATATCAATCTTACATTAGTACAGATAACCATAAACCGCGGATTGAAACAAGCAGTACAGTTTATTATCGCTTTTTCCTGTGTTGAATTTTTCTTTACCTATTTTATCATGAATGCCGCCGAATGGCTTTCAGCCCAGGTAAATCTGGACGTTGCTATTGATTGGGTGATGGTTATTTTATTTACAGTATTAGGCGTTATTACCTGGTTACACCGAAATAAACCACCTGAAACTACCTATTCTGACCGGGATAGTATCCGATATGGCATCCTGTTAGGTTTTTTAAACCCGATGCAGATACCATTCTGGATGATTACCGGCACCTATTTAATAACCCACCAATGGATAGTTATTAGCAGGATTGATCTGGTGATATTTAGTATAGGATCTGCAGCCGGCGCTTTTTTATGCTTGTTTTTATATGCCCGCTTTGCCAAATACATACAGAGTAAGTTTGCCCTTAGCACCAGGTTTATTAATACGGCAATTGCCGTATTATTCTTTGCTTTCGCGGCATACCATATAGTAAAGCAAATTTACCTGATATTTTTTAAGCATCATCCTGCAATTTAATTATTGATCTCTCAGCAGCGCCAAAACATCGTCTCTGTCTTTAGCTAATTGTGTTTTCAGCGCATCAAGGCCGTCAAACTTTACATCGCCACGTACGTAGTTAAAAAACTGCATGCTGATCTCTTCGCCATAAATTTCGGTATCAAAATCAAAAATATTAACCTCAATATTGCGGGTGATTCCATTTATTGTGGGGCGCGAACCAATATAGGCCATACCTTTATGACTTACATCACCAATAATTACTTTGGCCGAAAAAATACCATCATCAGGTATTAATTTATAGCTTTCCTCTATCATGATGTTAGCTGTAGGGTAGCCAATGGTACGGCCAATCTGATCGCCGCGACCAACTTTCCCAGTAATAAAAAAGGGATAG
>JABDDX010000107.1:0-85 GCA_013287375.1 Bacteroidota bacterium
GTTATCCCGGCTGATGTTACCAGTGCCGAAGATATTACCAACCTATTTGTTAAAACCAAAGAACATTTTGGCGGCGGTGTAGATT
>JABDDX010000107.1:95-9573 GCA_013287375.1 Bacteroidota bacterium
CTTCTTTCATAGCTATCTGTAATACGCGGTGTAGATTTTATCCTGCATTCAATAGGCATGAGCATTAACGTGCGTAAAAACATACCTTATACTGAGAATAACTACGATTTCACCCATAAAGGTCTTGATATTTCCGCGATCAGCTTACACCGTGTATTACAGATAGCTATGAAAGAAGATGCGATCAACGAGTGGGGATCTGTTGTAGCCCTTACTTACATCGCAGGTCAGCGTGTATTCCCAAGCTATAATGATATGGCCGACGGAAAAGCAATGCTGGAAAGTATTGCCCGCAACTTCGGTTATTTTTATGGAGTAGAAAAAAAGGTGCGTATCAATACTGTATCTCAATCACCAACCCGCACCACAGCAGGTTCAGGAGTTAAAGGATTTGATGGTTTTATCAGCTATGCCGAAAAAATGAGTCCACTTGGTAATGCAACAGCAGACGAGTGCGCTGATTACTGCGTAAGCTTATTCTCCGACCTAACCAAAATGGTTACCATGCAAAACCTTTTCCATGATGGCGGATTCTCGTTCACCGGCGTTTCACAAGCTGTTATTGAGCAGATGGAAAAATAGTTGACTAGTGAATGGTGATTAGTTTCATCACAGCCAAGTATATAAAAAGAAAGCCTTCGATAATATCGAAGGCTTTTTAGTTTTTCAGAGTTGTTAAAACCTAATCTGCAATCACTAATTCTCTAATCACTAGTTAGCAGGCACCAAAGTAATTTTAGCAGTCAATGCTGGCGGAGTGGTAATAACTTGCGTACCATCTGCTGATTGCGCATAAAGCTCAAGACCACCTTTGCCATAAATAAAGCTATAGTTTACATTATCGTACACGTAAGGAATTGGTTCGTAAGTTGTACCGCCATCAAATGTTAACGCTACAGCAACTAACCCATTATCCCTAATGTAACTGGTGATTTGAGGTGTATTGATCAATACAGTATCTGTTATGCCGCCATTTGCTGTACCCCAATCGGTAGTCTTAATATCAGCATAAACTGTTTGATTAGGTTGAACAACGTCATACCTTTTTGTACAAGAAGCGGTAAATAACGCACCGCCGATAACTAATAAAAATAAGATTTTTTTCATAATGCAAGATGTTACTTTTTTATATAGACCAAAGTTCCGTAAAAAGGTTTAAAGTAAATGTAAATTTTTCTTCAAAAGACATTTAAAGATGCCTCTTTAACATTCTTTAACAAAAAAAGCACACATTTATTGTAGGAATTAATAATTTATTGCGATACTATATACCCATCAATTGTAAAAATCTTTATACGCGCTAAAAGAGCTTTACAATATTCCTTAGCTTTATATTACTAAACCCAAAATTGTCGATAGCAATAAAAACCCCACTTGTCTATGTTTAAATACCTTACAGTCTTCTTAATATTTATATCCTTTAACAGTAACGCACAATATACTATTACCGGCAAGGTTATAAATACAACTGATAAAACTCCATTGTATTTAGCAGTAGCTTTTATAAATAACACAGGCATTTCCACCACTACTAATAATGATGGCAGTTTCGCCTTACATAATGTGCCGGCAGGCCGATGTAGATTTTTGATAACCATAATTGGCTATCAGCCCTACCAGGTACTCCTTAATGTAACAGGTAATGTAGATTTAAAGACCATTGAGCTAAAGCCGGCAATTGAGGCGTTGGCCGAAGTAACAGTGAAAGCAAAACCCAAATTATCACCATATTATTATTCTTTCCAAAAAGAGTTTTTAGGCTCCACACTTTTTGCAAGGCAATGCAAAATACTTAACCCTTATGATGTTCAATTTTATGACACTGATCCTCGCGGTGGTTTTAGCGCCCGCTCAAATAAATTTATCGAGGTAGAAAACGATGCATTGGGGTATAAAGTCAAATTCCTGCTTAATTACTTCATTAAGGATAGCAATACCAACAGTGTTTATTTTAGCGGAGAGTCATACTTTGAGGAAATGAAGGGATCACCAGGAGAAGAACGCGATTGGAAAAAAAACCGGCTGGAATGCTATCAGGGTTCAGTAATGCAATTGCTAAGATCAATAATTGCCGACAGCATAAAACAAAATGGCTACCGCGTAAAAAGGGCGATGAGAAAGGATAACCCTTATTATAACCCTAGCGGGTTACAGGTTGATCCTTATGATTTAGATAACGCTGTTGACATTAATGGCGATTCGGGCAATACCATATTTGACGATAAAATATCAAACGGCACTTTGCATAAAAAAGAACTGTTGCTTACAACCAGCGACAAAAATCTGTTTGGCCTGGCCGGAGTAAGAGATAGTACCAGTAATAATAGTTTGTATATTGAACATATTGCCGACGTTGTTCCAATTTCTGGCAATAAGTCGGTGCATGTTCCGTGGATATGGCACTCAACAGTTACTTTCATCACATTCAATAAGCCATATACTATATTTGATAATAATGGTAGAATACTCAACCCAAGGAGTGTAAAATATACTGGTTTCTTTTCAGAGCAAACACGTCTTGCGACGGAACTACCCTCAGATTACAATCCCTTATAAATAAAAAGCCCCGGCAAAAATGCCGGGGCTTTTTATACATTATCTCTAAGAATTATTTCTGCTCTTCTTCTTCGGGCTTTTTGTTTTCGCCTTTACGGTCAATGATTTTAATTTCATTGGCTTCTTTATCGAAATCAACTTCCATTGTATCACCTTCGCTCAATTCGCCTTTCAATATTTCTTCAGCAATTGGGTCTTCCAAATATTTCTGGATAGCACGTTTTAAAGGGCGTGCACCAAATTGTGAATCATATCCTTTTTCGGCGATGAATTCTTTGGCAGCAAGCGTAAGCTCAATTTTGTAACCTAAGCTGTTTACACGGCCAAATAACGAAGCCAATTCAATATCGATAATTTTGAAGATCTCGTCTTTACCCAAAGAGTTAAACACGATCACATCATCAACACGGTTCAGGAACTCAGGAGCAAATGCACGTTTTAACGCGTTTTCAATTACACCACGTGAGTGTGAATCTGCCTGGGTAGTTTTTGCATTGGTACTGAAACCTACACCCTGACCGAAATCTTTCAACTGGCGTGCGCCGATATTAGAGGTCATGATGATAATCGTATTCCTGAAATCAACCTTACGGCCTAATGAATCAGTCAACTGGCCTTCATCTAATACCTGTAACAATATGTTAAATACATCCGGGTGAGCTTTTTCAATCTCATCCAATAATACTACTGCATATGGTTTACGGCGCACTTTTTCAGTCAACTGTCCACCTTCTTCGTAACCAACATAGCCCGGAGGCGCTCCTACTAAACGAGATACCGCGAATTTCTCCATGTACTCGCTCATATCAATCTGTATCAGCGCGTCTTCAGTATCAAACATAAAACGGGCAAGCTCCTTAGCAAGCTCAGTTTTACCAACACCTGTTGGGCCTAAGAAAATAAATGAACCAATTGGTTTTTTAGGATCTTTAAGTCCGGCACGGGTACGCTGTATAGCGCGGGTTAATTTTTTAATCGCGTCATCCTGACCAATAATCTTACCGGCAATAGTATCAGACATGTTCAACAGCTTTAAGCTGTCGGCTTGCCCAACCTTTTGCACAGGGATACCGGTCATCATTGAAACAACCTCGGCAACATTATCTTCGGTTACAGTGTAACGTTTTGATTTTGTTTCCGCTTCCCATACTGATTTTGCCTGGTCAAGTTCTTCTAACAGATGTTTTTCAGTATCGCGAAGCTTAGCTGCTTCCTCATATTTCTGGCTGCGAACTACTTTATTCTTTTCAACCTTAATCAGCTCTATCTTTTGCTCAATATCCAAAATATTCTGTGGAACATGGATATTGGTCAAGTGAACACGTGAGCCTGATTCATCCAAAGCGTCAATAGCCTTGTCCGGTAAAAACCTGTCGGTGATATAACGGGTGGTTAATGCAACGCAAGCGTTAATAGCTTCCGGAGTGTAAGTTACGCCGTGGTGCTCTTCGTATTTCTCTTTAATCCTGTTTAATATCTCGATGGTTTCATCAGGAGTAGCAGGCTCAACCATTACTTTTTGGAAACGACGGTCTAAAGCGCCATCTTTTTCAATGTACTGGCGATATTCATCTAATGTTGTCGCGCCAATGCATTGGATCTCTCCACGTGCCAAAGCCGGTTTAAACATATTCGAAGCATCAAGCGAACCCGAAGCGCCACCTGCACCAACTATAGTGTGTATCTCATCAATAAATAAAATCACATCCGGAGATTTTTCCAGCTCATTCATCACCGCTTTCATGCGCTCCTCAAACTGGCCACGGTATTTAGTACCTGCCACCAATGAAGCCAGATCAAGTGTTACCACGCGTTTGTTAAACAACACACGTGATACTTTACGTTGAACTATACGCAATGCAAGCCCTTCAGCAATCGCTGATTTACCTACACCTGGCTCACCTATTAAAATAGGGTTATTCTTTTTACGACGTGATAAGATCTGCGAAACGCGCTCAATTTCTTTTTCACGACCAACGATCGGATCAAGGCGGCCATCTTCAGCTGCTTTAGTTAAATCGCGGCCAAAGTTATCAAGCACCGGTGTTTTTGATTTTATGTCAGATACTTTTTTAGGTTGACTAAAAGAGTCATCATCTTTAAATTCATCCTCACCACCAGTTGGTGATCCCGGCATCTCGTCGGTCACATCATTTTTATGTGATTCAACTTCGCCTTTAAATATCTCGTAGTTAACATTAAACTGCATTAATATCTGCGATGCGATATTATCCTCATCACGTAAAATCGATAGCAGTAAATGCTCTGTACCAATTACATCACTTTTAAATATTTTAGCTTCAAGGTAAGTTATCTTCAATACTTTTTCTGCTTGTTTAGTTAAAGGAATGCTGCCTATGTGTACATTAGTGCCAACGGTACCTTTTACGGCATCCTCAACGGCACGGCGCAATTTGGCGGTATCAACAGTAAGCTCTTTAAGTAATTTAATAGCTACTCCGTCCCCGTCGCGAATTAATCCGAGTAGAAGGTGTTCTGTACCAATATAATCATGGCCAAGGCGTAACGCCTCTTCTCTGCTATATTGTATAACATCCTTAACCCGTGGCGAAAATTTAGCTTCCATATTATACCTTTCTAAGTTTGTACGTTCCTAATTTAAAAATTGTTTTTCTCAAAAGGAACAAGTTCTTTTTACACTTATCAACAATATTATTGCCAAGTTTTTAAACCGTTTAAAAACAGACATTGTTATGATGTGCAATCTATTAATTTACCCATTACACAAAGAATTTTATTTATAAAAATTGATATTATTAGCTATAAATGACAGTATATCAATTGTTAATAATTTTTAGATCCCCGTCAGCGTAAATAGTTTAATATATTAATGCTTTCTATTCCCTAATTATGACAAATATGGAATATACGGCACCTTATTTATGACATTACGACATACAAACGTGCTATGGTTGCCCATTATTACTAAATATACGTAAAAACATTATATGTTGATTGGACCAAACATATTATAATGTTTGTTGTATAAATATAAAAATCATAATTCTTAAATTTAATCAAACAATTCTTAAATCCTTTCACTCCAATTTAACCAATTATGGAAACTAAACTTTTCACAAAATTCTCTGCCGAGTTTTTCGGCACACTGGTACTTGTTTTAATGGGATGCGGCAGCGCGGTAATTGCAGGGGCAAACGGAACTACGGGCGTGGGCATTTTAGGCATAGCATTTGCTTTTGGCTTGTCAGTTGTGGCAATGGCTTACGCAATTGGGCACATATCTGGTTGTCATATTAATCCGGCAATTTCAATAGGCATGGTGGTAGCCGGTCGTATGCCGGCAAAAGAGGCTGCCGCTTATGTTATTGCACAGATATTAGGCGCAATTGCGGGTGCAGCCCTGCTTTTTCTTATTGCATCAGGTAAAGATGGATATTCGGTAGCAGCAAATGGCCTTGGGCAGGATGGTTATGCCGCGGCATCGCCGGGTGGCTATAATTTATTATCGGGCTTTGTTGCCGAAACCGTATTTACATTTATTTTCTTGCTGGTTATTTTCGGTTCTACCTCTACAAAAAATATACATGGTGGTTTTGCCGGCTTAGCAATAGGCTTAAGTTTAGTACTTATACACATTGTAGGTATACCTGTTACAGGGGTATCGGTAAACCCGGCCCGAAGCATTGGCCCTGCCTTGTTGGTTGGCGGCACAGCTATAAGCCAGCTATGGTTATTTATTTTGGCCCCTATACTTGGCAGCGTATTAAGCGCGGTTGTATGGCGATACCTTTTAGAAAGAAAATAACAATCACCACCCTGCATATCCGCTGATTTGTTGCCCCATCAAATCAGCGGATATTTTATTTTTCGGAAACTTAATTACCAGTTTGATTTAGGTATTCCATCAATTTTCATTCATATTTGCCTCTATATTATTGATACAAATACATGGCAGACGAAAAGATCATATTTTCAATGGCCGGGGTGAGCAAGGTATATCCCCCGCAGAAAACAGTTTTAAAAAATATATACCTCTCCTTTTTCTACGGCGCCAAGATTGGCGTGATAGGTTTAAACGGATCAGGTAAATCATCACTATTAAAAATTATAGCCGGTATTGATAAAACCAATATTGGTGAGGTAGTATTTTCCCCTGGATACACAGTAGGCTACCTGAGTCAGGAGCCTGAGCTTGATCCTGAAAAAACAGTACGTGAAGTAGTTGAGGAAGGTGTTAGCGAAATAACCGCGCTGCTTAAAGAATACGAAGAGATCAACGAAAAATTTGGTTTAGAGGAGTATTACAGCGATGCCGATAAAATGGATAAGCTGATGACCCGCCAGGGTGAACTTCAGGATAAAATTGATGCCGTAAATGCCTGGGAACTGGATACCAAGCTTGAAAGAGCTATGGATGCCCTGCGTTGCCCTGAACCGGATACCAAAATCTCGGTATTGTCAGGTGGTGAGCGCCGCAGGGTGGCGCTTTGTCGCCTGTTGTTGAAAGAACCTGATGTTTTATTGCTTGATGAGCCTACCAACCACCTGGATGCAGAATCCATCGATTGGCTGGAACAACACCTAAAACAATATAAAGGAACCGTTATAGCCGTAACCCACGATCGTTATTTCCTGGATAATGTTGCCGGTTGGATTTTGGAGCTTGACCGTGGCGAAGGTATTCCATGGAAGGGAAATTATTCCTCATGGCTGGATCAAAAAGCGAAACGTTTGGCGCAGGAGGATAAAACCGAAAGCAAACGCCAAAAAGCATTGGAGCGCGAGCTGGAATGGGTGCGCATGGGGCCCAAAGGCAGGCATACCAAATCAAAAGCTCGTTTATCCAACTATGACAAATTAGCGTCTGAAGAAACAAAAGATCGCGAAGAAAAATTGGAGCTATTTATTCCACCGGGCCCGCGTTTGGGTAATGTGGTGATTGAAGCCAATGGCGTAAGCAAATCATACGGTGATAAATTATTGTTTGATAACCTGAACTTCTCCTTACCGCCGGCGGGTATAGTTGGGATCATCGGCCCGAATGGTGCAGGTAAAACCACTTTATTTAGGTTGATAACAGGTCAGGACAAACCGGACTCAGGTACTTTCCGTGTAGGTGAAACCGTAGCCTTAGGTTATGTCGACCAGATGCATGATGATCTCGATCCAAATAAATCGGTTTGGGAAAATGTTACCGGCGGTTTAGAAACCATTATGGTAGGCAACCGTCCACTAAATTCAAGGGCTTATGTATCGCGCTTTAACTTTAACGGTGCCGATCAGCAGAAGAAAGTTGGCGTATTATCCGGCGGAGAGCGTAACCGTGTGCATTTATCCATCACCCTAAAAAAAGGTTCCAATGTTTTATTGCTGGATGAGCCAACCAATGATATTGACGTAAATACCTTACGTGCACTGGAAGAAGCCTTAGAAGATTTCGGTGGTTGCGCGGTAGTTATTAGTCACGACCGTTGGTTTTTAGATAGGATATGTACACACATCCTGGCATTTGAAGGCAACTCACAGGTTTACTTCTTCGAAGGTAATTATTCCGATTACGAAGAAAATCGCAAAAAACGCTTAGGCGATATTGCACCGAAACCGATTAAATATAAGAAGTTGACGGTGTAATCTTCTACTTCATACTTCCACCACGTCATTGCAAGGAACGAAGCAATCGCGAACTTTACAGAGCGATATGCCTATGTAGAGATTGCTTCGTTCCTCGCAATGACGTTTATATTATCATTACTTCCAACTATCCTTCCCACTACCCCGCCATTGGCCTAAACTCATCAATGAATCTGTCTTTATATCCAAATAATGAACCGACTGATTTTTGGCGTTAACATAAAAATGTTCAAGATCTTCAAAATGGTCAGGATGATCTACTCCAACCTTAACCCAGTAATAATCAAATCCTTTTACCGGCTCCTGGCCAATAATCACACCGATATGGTTGGTAGTATCCTTATTATTCTTTTGAAACCACTTTAGTATATTGTTAAATTCGGGCAAGGCGGTGACCTGCGCTATGGCTATGCTATCGTTCTTATTACTATCCGCAGCAGTTTTAGGACTTAAATTTAATTCTATTTTAGGTGCTACAGCCGTTTTGGGAGCACTGGCATTGCACGACCATATAGCAAACAATAAAACGAACAGACAAGCAACTTTAAATACATTCTTCATAAACAAAAGCAAAACTTATTTCCATACATCACCAATCACACCTGCGCTTTGCTTATCATCGGCGGGCAACTTGTACATAGCCTCAAGCGTGTGCAACACGTTGTAATGGGTAATGTGCTCATTGTATTTACCTGTTTTAACATGGGCGCCATAAAATATGGTTGGTATCTGGTTTACGGCTGTACGACTATCGTCCTCGTCAAAAGTAATAATCAGCAAGCTATCGTGCTTTTTGGCCCACTCTGCATATTTGCTGATGTACTCCTTCAGCCATTTATCTCCTCGCTGAATGGCAGCATCATCACCTGGTGCGCCAATATTATGCATATCATTATCCATATTCGGGATAACAAAAGCCACAGTAGGCAATTTGTTATAATCCGTAGGGAAGTCAGTCATCGGCAAACTAAGCGAAGCCGGGAAATTATTCTTTGTAGTACCGATCCAGTTTACCCATGGCGCATGTTTACGTCCATACAAATAACTACCAGTCAGGGTGCTTCTTTGATAATAACAAGGCAGATACCCTACCGATGGCATGGTTTCGGCATATCCTTTAAAAGTAAAGCCGTTATCTATTAATGCTGCGCCTAAATTCGGTGTAGTGTAGGGCGTTTCGCTCATTAAGCATTTATCATCCACGATGCCTTGAACATCGCCTGAAAATAAAGCCAAATAATTAGGTTGACTCGGGTGTGTTACGCCATGTGAATCAGTAAATAAAGCCCCATTTTCTGAAAGCCAGGTA
>JABDDX010000108.1 GCA_013287375.1 Bacteroidota bacterium
CTATAGGGCTTTTTCTATCATACAAAGCCATAACCGATTCAGCTATATTTGATGCCGACTCTTATAAAAAGTTTTTTAAGCGGGTATTTCGCCGAACAGAGGCCTGATATATTTTACAAAGCACCGACCCTATTAACTTTATTATCCTGTAACTTTGTTCAAATTTAATACAAAGGCAACCATTGCAGCTTGCCCATACGTAACTGTACAACCATGTTAAATACAATACCTGAAGCAATAGAGGCTATAAAAGCCGGTAAAACCATAATAGTTGTTGATGATGAAAATAGAGAAAACGAGGGCGATTTTTTAACTGCCGCACGTAATGCAACACCCGAGACTATAAACTTTATGGTAAAATATGGCCGTGGTTTGGTTTGCGCGCCTATTACCCGCCAACGTGCCCGTGAGCTTGATCTGGAGCCTATGGTGAGCCACAATACCACATCGCACGAAACTAATTTTACCGTTTCGGTTGATGTGCTGGAGGGATGTACTACCGGTATTTCTGCTTCTGATCGTTCAAAAACAGTATTGGCTTTGATTGATCCTGCTGTTACGCCTGAGGATTTGGGCCGCCCGGGTCATATATTCCCGCTGATAGCAAAAGATGGTGGTGTGTTGCGCCGTACAGGCCATACCGAAGCGGCTATCGACCTTGCTGTTTTAGCCGGATTTGAGCCTGCCGGTGTGATATGCGAAATTATGAAGGAAGACGGCGAAATGGCCCGTCTGCCCGAACTATTGATTATCGCTAAGGAACATGATCTTAAAATAGTATCGATAAAGGACCTGATAGAATACCGTTTAGCTACAGAATCAATGGTTACCCGTGAGGTAGCTGTGAAAATGCCAACCCAGTGGGGCGATTTTGATATGATAGCCTATACTCAAATTGATACCGGTGAAAATCATCTGGCGCTTGTTAAAGGCACCTGGGAGCCTGATGAACCTGTATTAGTGCGCGTGCATAGTTCATGTGTTACAGGGGATATTTTTGGCTCATGCAGGTGTGATTGCGGGCCGCAGTTGCATAAAGCGATGGAGATTATCCAAAAAGAAGGTAAAGGCGTTATTGTATACATGAACCAGGAAGGCCGTGGCATTGGGCTTATAAACAAACTAAAAGCATATCATTTGCAGGAAAACGGTTTTGATACCGTTGATGCCAACATCAAATTAGGCTTTAAAATGGATGAGCGCGATTATGGTATCGGCGCGCAAATATTGCGCAGCTTGGGTGTATCAAAAATGCGTTTGTTATCAAACAATCCTAAAAAACGTGCTGGTTTAATTGGTTATGGTTTAGAGGTTGTTGAGAATTTACCGATAGAGATAGCGCCTAACCCACATAACGAGGCTTACCTGTTAACTAAAAGAGATAAAATGAACCACGCCATACTGCGCGATCACTAATTATCATCCCCGTCGGATTTTTCGTTGTTGTTTGAACCCGGGCTGGTTGGTTCAGTTAAGGTGGGAGTATCTGTCTTGGGCGGTATTGGAGTAGGTATTTTACTCTTACTTTTATTGCCGCTGCTTTTTCTAAAGAGGTTTCTGAAAAACTCCCCGAAGGTGTCGAAATCACGTTGATAGGTAAGGCCCACACCGTTTACATATTGAACGCTTAACTGGTCAATAGTATTTAAGGTGGTGGTATTTAATACCCGGTAAGAGTACTTGGCCGTTAAGTCTCCGCTCTGGCGCAACAAGTATTGTGCTTCAAAATCTTTGGTTAGGCTATTAAAATTTGAGTTGAATAAACTGTTTTGTGTAGAGTTGTTAAACAGGTCATTACTGCCGGTGGTGGTAAATAAACTCCCGTTAAATACCAGCCTGCTGTTAAATAATTTTAATGATGCGCTCGCGTCATTAAATGAGCGCAGGTTTAAATCGAAATTCTTGATGTTTGATTGTGAGATAAAGGTGTTTAATTTATTAAACGCGAACTCGCTCACCGCTTCGCCGGCTGTACTAAATACCTGGTTAGTTAAACTATTTGGTGTTCCTGATGCAAAATTCCGGCGCACAATAATACTTAATGCCTGCTGGCTACGGTTATTATAATCGGTTAAATAAGTTCCCAAATCATCTTTAATGGATGGATCTGTAGGGAAGTTAAAGTCAAAGTCGATAGTTGGGTGTAATAACGATTTGGTGATAATCAGCTCAGCCTGTACCAGTACGTTTTCCGCTCCTTTTGGTGATGCCAAACCCGCCGCCTGGTAAAGCGGCGAAATATCTGTACGCACCTCATAGATGGCATTCAGGTTAATGTCAGCATTTGATGGGTCGCCCGTCCAGCGTATGGTACCGCCCTGGTTTACTGTAAAGTTTTTACTAATGAAGTTTTTAGCCGTAAACTCAAACTTACCTGTCGATATTAAAAAGTCGCCATACATGTTAAAATCACCCAGGCTGTTAATATTCAGGTTTAGGTTATTGGTTGTGCCGCTTCCCTCCAAAACACCGTAATCCGTAGTTATTTTAACTACAGTTTTTTCATCAACGGTAAGGTCAAGGTTAAGTGTTACCCCATCAAAAGCGCTTTTGGGTACTACTACCTTGGTGCTGTCTTTATGGCTTACAAATCTTATAAAATCATAATCTCCGGCGGTTGTTGAAGTGTTCAGCGGTATGTTAAACACCGTACCTGCAAGTGTATGGGCCTTAATATTAATATTCATGGTGTTAACCGGGCCATTGAATGCGAATGTGCCTGTGCCAAAAGCCTTGCCATAGTAAAGGTGATTATCCTTGAATGCGGTGTTTAAAGCCAGCAGGTTTTTGGCGGTTACAGTTGCCTCTATATCTGGATTATCCAGGTTATTCAAATCAACTTTACCTTTAACTTCTCCGGTACCACCATAAGCATCTTTTAGTATCATCCCATCAACATCAATAACACTATTGGTCACCGTTAGCTTATCACTAACCGTGAATGCGGTTTTAAGGTAATTAACTGTAACGCCGGTATTATCCAGAGTAACTGTACCATTCATTTGTGGTTTAGATGCCGGGCCGGTAAGCGATAGATCACTTGATACCGTACCTTTAGGATCTGATACCAGGTCGCGGATAAAAGGATCAAATATCACTGTTTGCACATGATCCATCTTTACTTTAAAGTTAAGCGCATTAGCCTCGTCTTCTTTGGTAAGATTGTATGCTCCGGTAATATTCATGGTTTCAGTACCATTATTGTTGATGCTCATCTTTACATCAGCCTCTTTCCTGTCATTACCCAATGTCGATTCAATTTTTACATCGCCAACCAATGTTTTATTCATATTTAGCGAGTCGATATTTAAATGCGCATCTATCCCCGGTGTATTGGAAATAGAACTAAATATCACATTCCCATTAAGCGATCCTTTTAAGGCCACTCCCGAAACTTTGGTTAACTGGTCAAACGTATTCATGTTGAATTTCTCGAACTCCAGTTTCAGTTTATCCTCCGGATTGCTGGATATAAGCCCATTTATTTTAACCTTTTGCGCACCGTTTGATAGCTGGAAACCATTAATTTCGGTTTTGCCATCCAAAAATTTTATCCTCACCTGGTCAGTCAGTTTCCAATCCTGGTGCTCCAAAATAACATCCGATGGAAGCAGTTTTAATTTAGCAGTGGTGTCCCGCCCAAATTCAACCAAACCGTAAAGATCCAGCTGGTTAGTCGCGTCTTTATCGGCAAGCTTTATGTTGAAATTAAGGCTGTCTCTTCTAAGTGCATTTGATATATCAATGTTTTTGATGAACAGGCTATCTGTAATGTTTATCTTGCTTAAAGAAATGTTCAGGCCTAGTTGACCATTGGTTGTACTCTCGTCCACAATAAGGTCATGGAACACAGTTGTACCGTATTGGATGGTTTTAACATATCCGTTTAGGGTAGCTGTTTCATTTGATGAGTCAAACTCACCCACAAAAGTCCCCTGGTCAGGTATTTTTAAGTCCGGATCAAAAAGCGCCAGAAGCGGCCCCATATTTTTAAGTCCCAAATTAAATTCAAAGTGCTGCGGTTTAGGCGTAACGGTGGCTATGTTTAACGATGGGATATATTTCTTAGCGATTTGTTTAAAATAAGATGGGAGCGTAGCCAGGTCAAACGAACCATGAATATTAGCCTCCGCGATGTCTGATTTTAGCGCGAGTATACGGTTGTCACCCTTGCCATGTGCCGAAAGATCAATAGAATCCACCACGTAATTATTTCTCGGGTCAATTATCCTGATAGGGGTAAGCTCAATATGCCCCTGTAAATTCTCAAGACTATTCCCGCTGAATTTGGTTTTAAGTACCGTTGTTAAAGTGATGGTATCCTTCAGTAATTTAAGCGTATGCAGGTGCGCGTCTTTAATATCCGCGGTAAAATCATATGCGGTTAATGCAGGGTTCAGATCCACTGTTCCTGCCATATTTAGCTTAACATTATTATCATTAATACTGATTTTAGCATCAGCAATTTTCTTTATGAAAGTGCCTTTTACATTCAGGTTATGGTAATCGTAACCATTATAGTTTATATAACCTATCTGCGCGTCTAAGTTTTCGGTTAAATTTTTAAGCTCGTCACCGCTTCCTTTAACATTGGCGGATAAAGTAGCTCGTCCAATGGCATCATTGTCAAGTAAACCGCCCAAATCAAAGTCTGAGGTGCTTATTTTGCCGCTATATGCAGGTATACCTTTTTTGTCGATCTTCAGGTTAATATCCGGATCGAAACGACCCAGCTTAGTTTTAAATGTACCGAAAGCAACAAAATCATTCTGTAAACCGGTGAACCTGCCTGTAAAGTTGATATTGCCGAACTTGCCTATCATGTCAGGCACTTTAGCGTCTTTAGTTCCAGTGAAATTGCTGTATAAATAATCCAGGTCTTTTTTATTGGTTGATAGCTGGTCGAATTTCAACTCCAAAAAGGTATTATCCCAATCAGGTAAGCCTCTCAAACTAAAATCCCCGCGAATATATGTGGCTTGTCCGCCGGTTATCAATAAATTTTTAGCGGTCAGGTGGCGTACCATGCCATGTATTTTGCCATCAACGCCTAAATCAAATCTTACCTTTTCCAGCCCGCTGGTAAAAAAAGCGATGTCTTTTGATGATACACGCGATGATTTAAAATCGGCATCCATCATAACCTTGTCCTCAATATCAGCAAAATCATCAAAGGATTTAAATTTCATCCTGAAATAATCCCTAACCATGGAGTTGGCTGTTTGCAAAAACAGGTGCTTGGTGAGTATCAGGTTGGTATCAACCGTAGCGTCAGCGGTAAGGTTTTTAATATGGGCCCCACTTTTTTCGTGCAGGGTAAGGTGGTGTATATAACCCTTAAACAAGTGGTGGATAACATCCATACTGTCAATCACCGTGCTGAACTTTTTAACATCAACATCATCAAAGTTTACCCCGTTTATAAGGGTGTCAACCAAATAATTCTTGTAGCGGAAATGCAGGTTGTTGACGGCTACTTTTCCAAAAATCACATTCCAGGGTTTGCCGGTTGATTTTGAAGTATCGGGAGAGCTGAAAAAGTCAACAATAAATTTAACGTTGCTGGTGCTGTCCTTATATTCTTTTAAATAAACAGAACTGTTATCCAGTTTTACCAGGCTTAGATCGATAGTGTGCTTTTTTATACTGCTTAAAACGGAGAACCCGTTAATGTCGACTGTTAATTTCGACATGTTAACCAGCGTGTCTTTTTTCTGGTCCAGCACATAAAAATCTTCAAGTACTATGGATGTAAATGGCTCCAGGTAAAGGCTCCCTATGCTAACCTTGGTATGCAATTTTTCAGATAAATAGGCGGCACCCTTCCTGGCGGCCCAGGTTTGCACGGGTTTATATTGAAAAACAAGTAACAGTATGCTCAGCGTCAAAAAAACGACCAACACCAATCCTAACGCTATTTTGAGTACTTTTTTAATAACTTTGTATTTAATTCAAAAATTAAAAGTAAAAAAATCAAAACTTTTGAAGCTTATACGCAGATGTTTTGACTTTATTTTAACCCAATGTTCAAAATAAAGTTTTATCACTACGGCAATGTCATCCCAACTTTTGACTTTTAACTTTTTGACTTTTAACTTTTTTGTCCCATGCCCATAATACTTGCCATTGAATCCTCTTGCGACGATACCTCTGCAGCCATTTGTGCCGATGGTATGATATTGAGCAATGTTATTGCTAATCAAACCATTCACCAGGCTTATGGCGGCGTTGTGCCCGAACTTGCTTCGCGTGTTCATCAGCAAAACATTGTCCCTGCGGTTCAGCAAGCATTACTTGCCGCAAAAGTAAGTAAAAATGATGTTACTGCGGTAGCTTTTACCCGTGGCCCTGGACTTTTAGGTTCACTTTTAGTTGGAGTGTCATTTGCTAAGGCTTTTGCGCTGGCAAAAAAACTGCCGCTTATAGAAGTTAACCACATGCAGGCCCACGTTTTGGCCCATTTTATAGGTGATCCAAAGCCCTCGTTTCCTTTTTTATGTCTGACGGTTTCAGGCGGCCATACCCAAATCGTTTTGGTGAAAGATTATTTCGATATGCAGGTCATCGGCCAAACTACCGATGATGCAGCTGGCGAAGCCATGGATAAAACCAGCAAGATTTTAGGCCTGCCATATCCCGGCGGACCGTTGATTGATAAACACGCGCGTTCAGGTAATCCTGATGCCTATAAATTCCCTGAGCCGCAGATACCCGGATTGGATTTTAGCTTTAGCGGGTTAAAAACGTCAATCCTATACTTCATCCAAAACAACGTTAAGCTTAACCCCAACTTTATTGAGGAAAACCTGAACGATATTTGCGCCTCGGTAGAAAAACGCATAGCCACCATCCTTCTCAATAAATTAAAGCGAGCAGCAGATGAGTATAGCATTAAAGATATTGCCCTTGCGGGAGGTGTATCAGCCAATACCGGCCTGCGCGAAGGCCTGTTAGCCATGGGAAATAAAAATGGCTGGAATTGCTTCATCCCCAAATTGGAGTATTGTACCGATAATGCCGCTATGATAGCCATCGCTGGTTACCACAAATACCTCAAAGGCGAATTTGTGGGGCAGGATGTAGCGCCATTGGCGAGAATGCCGTTGTAAGTGATATTCTACAATGATATGATTTTGCCACTTCTACATTTTCCGACTAAAAAACTACCTTTGCAGCCATGAACGCAGCCGCTTACATTTTCTGGATAATTTTCGTAATCCCTTTAATAGCCTTTTTAGTATGGCTGGTTCGCCAGGATAAAAAAAAGGGCAGGATAGGCCTTGCCGTTGTAATTGGTTTGGTGGTTATGGTTGTCATATACATGTATTACAAACACATGTTTGCGCCTTATACTAAGGTGTACGATTTTTAAGATATGTATTCTCTTCAACAGCTTGAAAACAGAAAATGGGGCGATCCGGATAATGCCCCAACTGCTTTAACCAAGCGTTGCATACAGTTAACCAAAATCCCAATTGCCGATTTTACTAACGAAGATTTAAGAGTTATGATAAGTCAAGATTTTGGCTTAATCTATCTTATTCCGCTTGCGATAGAAAAATTAAAGGAAAATATACTTGCTGAAGGAGACCTATATCGGGGAGATTTATTGAGCAGTATTTTAAAAGTAGATAAGCGTTTTTGGGAAGAGAACAAACAATTATCGAATAATATAAAAAATATCATAAAGGATAATGAAGACGAAATTGCAGAAGCAAATATTTCGCTGCGAGATTTTATGCAATAATTAATCTACTGACAAAACACTGTCAGCACAATTCCCATTCTAATTCCCGAAATTTGAATGTGTCGGCAATCACACTGATAGCCTGTTAATCAATCCGTTTAACTATATTTATCCGGCAAACCAATTAATACCTTGCCAATATGGCATTTAGCGGCCAAATTGTAACAACGGTATACGTTTTGTACTCTAAAAACCAAACAATAATTAACCAATCTACAAAAACAATGAAAAAGCTATTCACAGCAATATTATTAGTAATGTCTGTTATGGGTTTAAGCTCATGCAGTTACAACAGTATGGTGCAAATGGACGAAAACGTAAAAGCCAAATGGGGCGCCGTTGAAAGCCAATACCAACGCCGTGCTGATTTGATACCGAACTTAGTAAACACCGTAAAAGGCGTAGCCAACTTCGAAAAAAGTACTTTGGTTGATGTAACCAATGCGCGTGCAAGGGCAACCTCAATACAAGTTGACCCAACCAAGCTTACTCCTGAAAATATCCAGAAATACCAGACAGCACAAGGTGAACTGGGTGGCGCGTTAAGCAGGTTATTGGTAGCCTCTGAACATTACCCTGAATTGAAGGCCAATGATAATTTTACCGCTTTACAGGCACAGTTAGAAGGTACAGAAAACCGCATCAACATAGCCCGTTTAGATTTTAACAGCGCCGTGCAGGAGTATAATAGCAAGATCCGTTCATTCCCGGCAAACATAACCGCCAAAATGTTCGGCTTTACCGAAAAAGGTTATTTCCAGGCAGAGGCCGGAGCAAGCAAAGTGCCTACTGTACAATTTTAATTTAGTGATTAGAGGTTAGATACTGGAGATTTTAACTTCAGGCCCTAACCTCTAATCTCCAATCTATAATTAATAAACCCATGGCTTTATTTACCGAAGAAGAGCAACGCCGCATACGTATCGCGATTGAGAATGCCGAAAAACATACCTCAGGGCAGATTCGGGTTTGCATCGAGAAGACCTGTAGTGAAAATGTACTTGATCGCGCAGCAAAATATTTCCATAAGCTGGATATGCATAAAACCAAACACCGTAACGGGGTATTGGTATATGTGGCTACAGTCGACCGTAAATTTGCCATTATAGGCGATGCCGGCATAAACAAAGTTGTTCCTGCCGATTTTTGGGATAGCACCAAAGAAGATATGTTGGAGCATTTTAAACTAGGCGATTTGGTGGAAGGTATTGTTACCGGCCTTAAAATAGCCGGTGATCACCTACAGAAATTTTTCCCGCATAATGCCGATGATACTAACGAATTATCCGATGACATTGCCTTTATGGACGGCGAATAAAAACAAACATCATGTTTAAAAAACTCATACTCTTTTTTGTTCTGCTGGTAAGTGGTTTTACCGCTTTCTCACAGGATTTTCCGCCTAAACCCAATGCGCTGGTAACCGATTACACCAATACCTTATCTCCCGGCGATCAGCAATTGCTTGAAAATAAACTGGTGGCCTTTGATGATACCTCATCAACACAAATAGCTATCGTGCTAATGAAATCAGTGGGCGATTACGACATTGACCAATACGCCGCGGCGCTTGGTCGTAAATGGGGCATAGGCCAAAAAGGTAAAAACAACGGCTTGTTGATACTGGCAGCTATGGACCAGCATAAAGTGACTATACAGGTTGGCTACGGACTTGAAGGAGCTGTGCCAGATGTGATTACCCACGTAATCATCCGAGACGATATAACCCCACGCTTTAAACAAGGCGATTATTATGGCGGATTAAATGCGGCAGTAGATAACATCATCAAATACACAAAAGGCGAATTTAAGGCCGATAAAA
>JABDDX010000109.1:0-372 GCA_013287375.1 Bacteroidota bacterium
AAATAGATGTCCATTTCGCCACACCTGCTCTTAATCGCCGGTCAGCCGATGCTGCATTGCGCCATGTCCGTTCGGGTTGACTTGGGATATCATTTGATGTAACTGTTTTTGTGTCGCCCCATTGGCCAACTCACCTGACTATTCCATTGGGTCAGATTAGTTCCTGTCACCATACCGGGCATCATTAATTAGTTATCATTAATTAGTTATAAGCAGGTATCCGTTTGAATTCAAATGTTTTTTTACAATGCACACATTTTCTTTGAATCGTGAAGGTTGAACTCGTGTGTATTAAATTTTCAAAATGTAATCAGAATTAAACATTTAACATATGAAAATTATGTGTTGGATATCCCTTGTAACTTCCCCTAC
>JABDDX010000109.1:382-9535 GCA_013287375.1 Bacteroidota bacterium
TTGATGAGCAGGCTATATTGGAGGTTGTTGACAGTTGTGACCTTATTGTAACTTCCCCTACTTTTAGTGGTGGTTAGCATCAGATAGTAACCAATAGTTACAATGACTTTGTCGGGGGTTAAAAAGCGAGAAGCGAACGGTGCTTTTGAGTAACAAACAAGTACCAATTTTGAAAATCAATTAGTTATAACAACCACTTCCCTATCCATTAACAATATGGCTACTAACCTCTTGAGGTCGCCTATCTCGCCTCCGGCTAAGTAAACGCACAATACTATTTGCAAGCAATGGTCTTAACTTATAGTATTTTCTGAACCAGCTATAGCGCAGCATTTTTTTTTCGTCGAAGCGTTTTACAGAAAAAGCATGTTGCAAAAAGTAATCTTTCGGGTAATCATAGTGCAAGCCCCAGTTTTCTGGTTCATTTCCGGGTGCAAAACCAGGGTCGTAAACAGTACCGAACAAATAATCCCATATAGAAAATTTGGTAGAGAAATTAGCGTGAAAAACCTCCCGGTAGTTAGCGTGATGCCATAAATGCAGTTCGGGAGAATTAAGAAAATATTTCAACTTACCTAATTTTACGCTGATGTTGGCATGAATGAACATGCCGAACATGGCATCAAGCATTGCCTTTATGGGTATTACAACAGGGTCGGCACCTAAAATAATAATCGGCGCAAATTCAATGGTTTGATTGATAATAATCTCCACAATATGCGATCTCGATCCCGACAAAAAGTCAATTTGCTTGCCGGAATGATGGGCCTCATGTGTTCGCCAAAAAAACTTACTAGAGTGCTGGAACCTATGAAACAAATAAATATAAAGATCGTGTGTCACCAAAAAAAATAACACCTGTACCGCAACCGGCCAGTGCGCCACAAACTGTATACCCGACCAGTCAAAGCTTTTTTGTACCGGACCAATGATATAATCAAATATCAGAATCTTTAAAAAATAACTCTGTATAATAGTATACCATACCAGGTCGGTCCAAAACCCTTCCCTGAAAAATGGTAGCCCTTTCCGGTATGGCGCAATACGTTCCCAGGCAATAATAAAAATCGCCCAGCAACCCAGTATCAGCGTGGTTATAACAACTACTTTTTCCTGCGACATTTAACTAACCAAAGGTTTTTCTTTATACTCATCGCCAATATTCACCCTTAGCCTTTTCATTGGGCCCATCTCCGATTCATACACTTTTTTTACACCATCGCCGGCAGCAGTTTCTACATCACGAATGTCACGCACCAGGCGTTGCAGGCCCTGCGGTTCTACGGAAGCGGCATGATCGGACCCCCACATAGCACGGTCGAGCGTAAAATGGCGTTCCACAAAGGTGGCACCCATCGCTACGGCACCTACAGTGGTAGCAAGGCCTGTTTCATGGCCTGAATAGCCAATAGGTATGCCCGGGAATTTATTTTCAAGTGTTTGGATCATCCTTAGGTTAAGCTCTTCGGGCTTGCATGGATAAGCCGATGTAGAGTGCGCTATAAATAACGGATAATTTGGGCTGAAGGCGTTAATAAATGCCAGTGCATTCTCGATCTCCTTCATTGTTGACATGCCGGTTGAAAGCATCAGCGGCCGGCCGGTTTCCAATATGCGTTCTATTAATTCAAGATCTGTTAGTGAAGCCGATGCCAGTTTGTACATAACTGTGTCAAACTGCTCCATAAAATCAACCGATGGCACATCCCAGGTAGATACGAACCAATCAATGCCTGATTTTTTGCAATATTGATCGATAGTCGCGTATTCGGTTATACCAAACTCCGTTTTGCGTTTATAGTCAATATAAGTCATTCTGCCCCATGGTGTATCGCGCATTACTTCCCACTGATCTTTCGGTACGCATATTTCGGGTGTACGTTTTTGAAATTTTACAGCGTCGGCTTTTGCAGCAACGGCTTCGTCGATCAGTTTTTTGGTGATTTCCAATGAACCGTTATGATTAATTCCGATCTCAGCAATAATATAGCATGGCTGCCCCTTACCTATCTTGCGGCCGTTGTTCAGGGTAATTACTTTATCAACGGGCTCAATTGACTCGTTTTTTAATTCAATGATAAGCTCTGCAAATTCGCGAAAACAACCCTCACCACCCTTGCTTTCACAAACGTAGTCTACATGTGCCTTTATTCCAGGCAATGCATTAGATGGACTTGCTGTAAAACCAACCATTTTCATGATCTCCAGGTCGTTATAATCATCACCTATATAGGCTATTTGTTCGCCTGTTAACTGCAGACGCGAAAGCATTTCCCTTAATACGGCAGGCTTATCTTTAGCCAGCAAATGCAATTCGGCGATCTGTAGCTTTTCAGCGCGTTTAACTAACGACGGCGATGCCTCGCCGGTTATAATGGCTGTTTCAATGCCGTTAAGCTTGCGCAGGCGTTCAACGCCCATACCATCCTGTATATTGAACTTTTTTAACTGCTCCCCATCTTCACCATAATAAACGCCGCCATCAGTCAATACACCGTCACAGTCTGTGATCAATAATTTAACGCGTGATGCTTTTTCTTTTAAAATATCTTTCATGATTTAATGATTTTAAATTGCTGTCCAGCCACCGTCTACTACAAGGTTGGCCCCGGTCATGTAAGCTGAAGCTTCACTCGCCAAAAAAATAAGCGCGCCCTGGTAATCGTTTGCTTTGGCCATATGGCCGAGTAATGTTTTCGCTGAATAATTATGTATAAAAAACTCATTCTGCCCATTCTCAACCCCACCTGGTGAAAGCGTATTTACCCGTACTCCTTTTTCGCCCCAATAAGCAGCCAGGAAACGGGTGAAGTTGATAACAGCGCCCTTGGTTACCGGGTAAGCTGCCGATTTATAAAAAGTTTGTTCCCCGCACTCACTACGGTAAATACTTTGATCGGGACCAACCATACCGTATGTTGAAGCAATATTGATAATACTGCCGCTGCCTTGTTCGGCCATTGCCGAGCCAAAAACCTGTGAGCATAGGAATACGCCTGTTATATTTACATCTAATGATTTTTGGAAAACATCCAGCGGGTAATTTTCAAATGCCGAAAGGTCTTTAGCAAGTGCCGGGTTCTCGAACATATCATTTATAGCGGCATTGTTAACCAGTATATCAACAGAACCATATTTGTTAATCACTGTAGTTAATGCTTTTGTAACAGATGCTTTGTCTGTAACATTAATACCTATACCCAGATGCTGACCACCTAATTGCAATGCAAAATCCTGCGACCGTTGTTCATCCATATCGGCAACCACAACATTTGCACCTGCCATAGCTAATGCTTCGCAATGTTTTTGACCGATGAGCCCAAGCGCACCGGTAACTATAGCCGTTTTTCCATGTAATGAAAACAAATCCATATTAATTGGCCAAAGTATTTTTAGGTTTGATGTTATAGTTGCTCACCTTGCGAAAAACAGCCTCCAGTACTTCACCTTTCAGATAAGATTTAATATCGCCGCTTTCAATGGCTTCCTTCATGATAGGCATTACATCGCGATAAGCAGAAAGCGTATAGTTAATATCCTCGTCGGTATGGCTGTAGCACATATTATGAAAGCCCGCCCACAATATGCCGCGTTTTATCATTTCCTGCTGCATTAAGGTTTTAACTTCAAGGCCATTACCTGCTTCCGGCGTAAAAGTGACCATGGTGCGGCAGTTAAAGCCAATGCAAGCGGTATATTTATCCATACCAAATTCAATAGCTAAGCGGTTATAACCATCTTTCAATAATGCTCCTTTTTCAGCAAGATATTGCGGCACATTTTTGTCTATCAATTCATTGATAGTAGCTATACATGCCGCCAGCGATAAGGCTTCACCTCCGAATGTTGTATAACTAAAT
Organism: Bacteroidota bacterium; assembly: GCA_013287375.1. GTDB lineage: Bacteria > Bacteroidota > Bacteroidia > Sphingobacteriales > Sphingobacteriaceae > Mucilaginibacter. The sequence goes on from JABDDX010000109.1 coordinate 4,243, forward strand.
ACTTCCGAATTAAATAACTCCATTACATCGGCCCTGCCGGTGAGTAACGCTATAGGCATACCATTGGCACAGGCTTTGGAGTAAACAGCCAGGTCGGGTTTCACATTAAAATATTCCTGTGCGCCTCCTATTGCAATACGAAAGCCTGTCCACATTTCATCAAAGATCAATAAGGTGCCATTTTCTTTACATACAGTAGCTAATTCCTGTAAAAAGCCGGGGGCCGGCTCCTGGAAAATAAATGGTTCCAGTATCAAAGCCGCTACGGTATCATCAAGTGCTGCTCTTATGGCTTCTATATCATTATATTCAAAGGTGTAGGTCATGTCCTGTATAGCTTCGGGTACACCTGCATTGCGGCTGGTAATACCGATATACCAATCGTGCCAGCCATGATAACCACAGCAAAATATCTTATTGCGCCCGGTGAATGCCCTGGCAACACGAACAGCTGCCGAACATACATCGGCACCGGTTTTAGCGATTTTAACCGCCTCAGCGTTGGGGATGACCTGTTGTATCAGTTCGGCCAGCTCAACTTCAAACGGGTGCATCAGTGAAAAGGAGATCCCGTCTTCCAATTGTGCTTTTATAGCATTGTCAACAGCCGGATACGCATAGCCTAATGATAGTGGACCAATGGCAGCGTTAAAATCAATATATTCATTACCATCCACATCCCATACATGCGATCCTTTACCTTTTACCAGGTATTTAGGCGATACTCCTTTACTAAACTGACCGGGGCCTTTTGCCAGGGTTTGTGTAACAGGTTTTTGTACTTTAAGAGCACGCATATACCATTCATCGGATTGACTGATGCTAGGATAATTATCGTTAAAAGCTATTTTGTTTGGCATAATTATAATTTTTATTTATTCAGAGAATTGCGGCGTTAAAATCTCAGGTTGATTATGGCTTGTTTGGTAGCCTAATATGGTTTCAGCAACCTGTTTACCACTGAAACCTTCGTTCTCAATTACGGCGGGCAACAATGCAGGTTTAAACCATTTTTCATTTAAGGCGAATGGCAATACTTTGGCGGTTTTTTGATGTTTCAATAACACTTCGGCAATAATGGTGTATAAACCTCCCGTCAAAAAATGATCTTCGAGCGTTACAATAAGGTCACAACTGTCAACAACCTCCAATATAGCCTGCTCATCAACCGGTTTCAGGCTGCGCATGTTAACTAACCCTACTGATAGCCCTTCGCCTCTTAATATTTCAACCGTGATAAGCGCCTGCTCAAACAGTAACCCATAGGTTAGAATGGTCACGTCGGTTCCTATTTCAATTATTTCGGCTTTACCTGGCTCAAATGGCGCATGCACATAAGCCGTTGCCCGGGTATTGATGCGGGTATAAGCAGGTTTAGCCGATGCCCAAATAAGCGGCATCATTTTTACCATATCATCCTCATCGGCAGGTGCAAATACGGTCATATTTGGTATGCCCCGCATTATGGAAATATCTTCTATAGCCTGATGAGTCGGGCCATTAGCATCTGATAGTAAACCCGGTATAAATGCGCTTAATTTTATGGGCAACGAAGGTATCCCGGCATCGGTACGGATAAATTCAAATGCCCGCATTGATAAAAAGGATGCTAAAGCATGTACAACAGGTATGCGTCCGCGTAGGGCGAGCCCCGCTGCTGCGCCTATCATGGTTTGTTCAGTTATGCCAGTGTCAATAAAACGTTTGCCCACCAATTTGGGCAGGTTGCGTATAAGAGCACGGTTTTCGGCAGTCATAACGATAAAGCGTTCATCAGCCAGCGACAATTCAGTAAGTAATTCTTCGTGTGACATATTATCTGACCACTAAAGTTTCTGATGTTAATTGAGTTTGATGTTCGCCGTGCAGCTCCTGTAAAAGTTGCGCCACTTCATCGGCCGAAAAATTGCAGAACCAGCGGTCGGCACGTGCTTCAATGCTAGGTAGCCCTTTACCTCTAACTGTATCGGCTATTACCACATTTAGTTTCCCTTGAGCAAAGGGGATTGTTTTAAAAATGTTGCGTAATTGGTTAAAATCATGCCCGTTAATGCGGCTTACAGCAGCGCCAAAAGCGGTAAATTTATCGTGTAAAGGCTCCAGCGGTATCAGGTCTTCCGTAGCCATATTAGCCTGGAAGTTATTCCTGTCAATCACAAATATGAGGTTGTCGAGTTGATAGGCGTTGGCCACCAATACTGCTTCCCAGCATGAGCCTTCGTTCAATTCACCATCGCCCATAATGCATATTACTTTATTTTCACCCCCGCGTATTTTTATATCCATTGCAACACCTATAGCCACAGATGGCAGATGGCCAAGCGAGCCCGAATGGAATTCGATTCCCGGTATGTGCGTATTGGGATGCCAGTAAACGTGATCGTTTATAGACAGATGATTGGCCAATCTTTCCTTTGGTATCAGTCCAAGCTCAGCAAAGGTTCCGTACAGTGCAGGTACATCATGACCTTTGGAAAGGAATAGGTAGTCGCGATTTGGGTCGTTTAAGTTATCCTGGTGCAGGTTTAAATATTCCGCATACAGATAAACGATCATATCCACTGCCGATAAAGATGCCCCGGTGAAACAGCCCCCACCCGTTGACATTTTTAAAATATGCTCGCGAACATTTAGCGCTATGGCCTCCAGGTTCTTATTATCAGTTGTAAAGTGTTGCATCCGTTGCTTAATTAGGGCTAATAATTTTGGTTTGTTGGGGAGAAATGGTATTCAATTCATTCAAATGATGCCGGTACCAGTTTACACCCGCATAGGCAGCATTCAATTCATATATTTCAGGCTTTTCAATTAATAAGTTTAGAATATCATCGCATGAAAAACCGGGGTTATTAGGGTACAACTCTTCATAAACACGCGCTATAAAATCATAATCCTCCTTATAATCTATCGTAAAACGGTGCGACATGGAATAATCCAAGCCTGAATTCCAACTCACATTGCCGATGTTAAACTGCAGGGGATTTTCCCATATATATGGAGTGGTGTGTTCCAGTTCCAGTGCCCGTTCCGCCAACCGCCAGGTTTTTTCAAGGCACGGCATCGTCATTATCTCCACGTCGTTACCATCAGGCCAGCTCGCCGGGTGTAGGTTGCTCACATAGTCATACACACCACGTTTTTCAAAAAAGAGATCAAGTGTTTCATCTATGATACGGGGATCTATTAATGGGCAGTCGGAAGGTATTTTAAGCACCACATCCGCATTATGTTTAATAGCGGCCATATAATGCCTTTCCAATACGTTATCGCTGCTCCCTCTATAACATTGCAATCCGAGCATTGCCGCTTCCTGTTCAATTATATCATCTTCCGCATTAACTGATGTGGCAATAATGATCACAACTTCGTGCCTGATCATTTGCAAACGCTCTATCATTCTGGCAAGTAGGCTTTTACCCAGCAAAGGCATCATTACTTTTCCCGGCAACCTACTGGATGACATACGTGCCTGAACTATGACAACTACTTTTTCCATATGCTTTTTAAATTAATGCTGGTTCAAAATCGCCGGTATATGCTTCGTTAACTTGCTGGTTAAATTGGTACTTAGCTGTAAAACGCTGTTTACTTCCGTTATATAAAGCATAGTCGCGGCACACACCCGCAATTGTTTTTGCTGATGTTCCGCCATTTTGCAGTGGCTGCAGCTTATACAATTCGTCAACATCAAACCATGAATGCACTTTTTTGCCAAGGGCGATGCCGGTATATACTACAGTAGAGTATTGGGTAATAAGTTCGCTGCAGTTAGCTATCATTTGGTTGGTATTACCACTCTTGAATATCAATGTACCAACCGGGGCATATTTGCGGATCTCATTTTCAGCCCTTTCGAAATTTTCATTGGGATGCAGCTTAAATAATAACTGCCTGCCTGCGGCTATTCTCACCGTCTCCTTAATAAACGCGCGCCTATTTTCGTATCGATAGGTTTCCCGCATATCGGTGGTGGCAACCATCACATAATTTTTATGCGGAAAATCATTGTTGCTAAAGTGTGCCAGGTTATCATAATTAGGCATCCCGGTTACTATGATCTTATCTGCCTGCGTACCGTTCTTTCCAAAGTACTGCTTGTAGCCTTCTGATGCTGCACAATAAACATCACATATATTTGACGAACCGTTAAGCGATGTATTACCACATAAAAAGCCGGGTAGTTTAAACGCTTTAACAATATATGTCATTAACGTAAATTTATCGGTCATTCCTTCCTGCACCCAAAGCGTTTTGTAGTTGCGCATACGGGCAGGAACTATCATGTCCGTACAATACACAATCAGATCATATTCGTTCAAGCGGGCAGCATAGTCAAGCTGCAGCCCGTGCGCTTTCAAATAGTTTTCTGAATTGTGCCTGAACTGCCCGGCAAATGCCGTTGTATCAAGCAACCGGGTATTACTAATAAGAAATTTCATGAACGGCGAATCCGTAAATACCTGGCTAAACCAGCAATCAAAATCAGGTAGCTCATTGGCTATCTGGTGCATTTGTGAGGTTTGGTTCAGTGAACCGGTGATGAATAAAATTTTCTGCATTCAGGGGTAGTTATGATGTAGATAGCTTTATATTTATTAAATAATATGATGATATATTATTATTTAATAAAAGCTAATCTATTCGAATGACTTTTAGCTAATGAGAAGTTAATATTATCAAATTATTAACCACCTTAAAGTATTGTATTTAATGAGTTAACATTAATTGGCTTTTGCGTAAATATGACCGTTATATTGCAAAAAGTTTTTGAGCTTTTCCAATTGGTCGGTGTTGATCAGATCGACACCACAATCCAGCAACTTCCTCCAAACCACACTGTTTTCAGGAGAAGCCCATAACCTAACTTTTTTACCGTAACGGTGTGCTTCGGATACATAAGTACATAAACGCTGTTGTTCAATAGCCGGAATAGGCCCCTCACCTCTCCAATTAAGGATTTGTGAATACTTACAACTTGCTGTTTGGTAAAACCTTTGATCAAGCGTATCTTTCTTTACCTGCAACAGGTCCTCATCTACAAAGGCCAGCCTATTTCTTTCGGCCTTTAACAGATCAACAGGTTTGTGCCCAGTAAGCACAATAGTAATTTTGCCCTGCTTATATACACCGTCTTCATAAACAGATAGCATAGGACGGTATTTTTCGAGTAATTGCTTCAGCGCAAGGTAAGTTTCATTAGGACCCGACTTTATATCGATCATCAAAATAATTGGAAAGTCGGGACAGTTACTATCTTTATTGATGCCGTTTATACAGGCAAGCAGCGGCTTCA
>JABDDX010000110.1 GCA_013287375.1 Bacteroidota bacterium
CAATCGATTGCAATGATTTTTTTAATTTTTCAAATAAAAATGTTTCAGCCTATTTAACAGGTTGCGTAATTTTTATTTGTAGGATGTTTTGATGCTTTGTTTTTTAAAAAATGGTATAAATATTTGATAATATTGTATTTATAGCTGTATTTGTAATATGAGGTCTTTTATAAAAGATAAATAATCTGCGGATGATTCAGGCAAATATCAAGGGTTTAATTAATTTTATTGGATGGTAAATATGTGCTACGCATCATTTTTATCAAAATATTTCAAAAAATATTCTCATATATTTGTAATCGATTGCTTAAATTGTATTGTTCGATTTTAGCTGCCATTATAATACCGCTTGTTATCAATTTATTTAAAGCATTAGTATGTTAAAGAAACAATTATGGTTTTTTTTAATACTGCAATTATGCAGTGTGATCCAGTTAAAGGCGCAATCAAAGTCGGCCGAGGGTTTGAAAGATTATTATAAAAACTATTTCCCTATTGGTGTAGCGGTTTCGGCGCATGATATTAAGGATACCGCAGAAGTTAAACTTATATTACATGAGTTTAATAGTCTTACGCCTGAAAATGCGATGAAAATGGCCCCCATACATCCCGAAGAAAACAGGTATTACTGGAAAGACGCTGATGCTATTGTGACATTTGCCCAGGCAAATGGTTTGCGGGTAAGGGGGCATAACCTTTGCTGGCACGAACAAACGCCTCCCTGGCTATTTAAAGGCGCAGATGGTAAACAGGTTACTAAAGATGTTTTGTTGAAAAGATTGAAAGATCATATTACTACAGTAGTTAATAGGTATAAAGGGAAAATATATGCATGGGATGTGGTAAACGAAGCCATAGATGATGATAGCACTAAGTTTTTACGTAACTCGTTATGGTACCAGATATGCGGGGAGGATTTTATTGCCAAAGCATTTGAGTATGCGCACGAGGCCGACCCTAAAGCCATTTTATTTTACAACGACTATAACACCGAGCGACCGGAAAAACGGGCACGTGTTTATCGTTTACTAAAAAAGCTTGTTAATGCTGGAGTACCTATAAATGGGGTGGGGATCCAGGCGCATTGGTCATTAGATGAACCATCGCAACAGGATCTGATCGCTACAATAAAGAAATTCTCATCATTAGGTTTAAAGGTTCAGGTAACCGAACTGGATATATCTATCTACCCATGGGAAAAAAATAAAAGAACTTTAAGACCGGGAGAAACAGATGCTTATACACCTGAACTGGAGAAAAAGCAGGATGAAAAGTACGCGGAGGTATTTAAGGTTTTCAGGGATTATAAAAATGTGATCTCCGGTGTTACGTTCTGGAATATCTCCGACAAGCGTACCTGGCTTGACGATTACCCGGTTGAGGGACGCAAAAACTATCCGTTATTATTTGATCAGCAGCTTCAGCGTAAGAAAGCTTATTGGAGTGTTGTCGACTTTAAACAATAATATACAGTTATATGAATCGTAGTAATATAAAAAGTTCTTTCGGCCGGCTTGTGGTAATATTCGGTGTATTAATAATACCCTGTATCTGTTTTGCCCAGGCACCGGGCGACAAAATCTATATATCTACGAATAATGGCAACGGCTATTTTCCGTTGGCGGTAAAAGGCAAGGTAGTACCTATATATACTGCCGGTACCGATTATCCAGGTGTGATCATTGCCTCGAAAAGTCTGCAAGCGGATATTAAGAAAGTTACTGGTGATTCAGCTTTGTTATTAACAGGTCATATCACTCAAGCAAAAAACATTATCCTTATCGGTACCCTGGGTAAAAATGAATTGATAGATCGGCTTATCAGCGAAAAAAAGCTGGACGTTAGCAATATTAAGGGTAAATGGGAGGCGCATATAACGCAAGTGATAGATGATCCCTTTCCGGGAGTTAAGCAGGCGCTTGTAATTGTGGGCAGCGATAAACGGGGTACAATTTATGGGATATACGATCTCTCGGCGCAAATAGGTGTGTCGCCCTGGTATTGGTGGGCCGATGTGCCGGTAAAACAACAGCAAAATTTGTATGTGAGCCCCGGAAGATACGTGGATGGCGGACCTGCGGTAAAGTACCGTGGTATTTTTATAAATGATGAGGCGCCGTCATTTTCTGGTTGGGCTAAGGAAAAGTTCGGCGGTGTTAATCATTTAGTATACACCAAAATGTTCGAGCTTATTCTAAGGTTAAAAGGCAATTACTTGTGGCCGGCCATGTGGGGGAATGCTTTTAATGACGATGATAAGCTTGACCCAATACTGGCTGATGAATATGGGGTTGTGATGGGAACGTCGCACCATGAACCAATGGACAGGGCGCAGCAGGAATGGAAACGATACGGCTCAGGCCCGTGGAATTACGAAACAAATGCTGATACCCTGCGCAGTTTCTGGCGAAAAGGGATTGAGCATATGGGTAACAAGGAAACCATAGTAACCGTTGGTATGCGCGGCGATGGCGATAAACCCATGACGGAGGGTAGCAATATCACCCTGCTGGAAAAAATTGTAGCCGATCAGCGTACGATAATTGCTGATGTAACGCATAAAGATGCCTCGCAAACGCCGCAAATGTGGGCCTTGTATAAAGAGGTTCAGGATTATTATGATAAGGGCATGCGTGTACCTGATGATGTGACTTTATTATTATGTGACGATAACTGGGGTAACATTCGCAAACTACCTAAGTTAAATGAACCTGCCCGAAAAGGTGGTTATGGTATTTATTATCATTTTGATTATGTAGGTGATCCGCGGAATTATAAATGGTTAAATACAAACCCTATTAGTAAAACATGGGAGCAAATGCACCTGGCCTATGAATACGATGCCAGGCAAGTTTGGATAGTGAATGTAGGCGATTTGAAACCGATGGAGTTCCCGATTAGTTTCTTCCTGGATTATGCATGGTCGCCGGATAAATGGCCTGCAAGTCGATTGGATGAATATACACGCCAATGGGCAGCGCAGCAATTTGGAAATGCCCACGCTGCTGAGATCGCGGATATTTTAACGGCATATACCAAATATAATGGCCGCCGTAAGCCAGAACAACTAGATCAAAATACTTATAGTTTAACTAATTACCGCGAATTTGAGCGCGTAGTAAATGATTATAATCAATTGGAGATAAAAGCAAAACGATTATATGAAGCCATTCCGCAACAATATGAGGATGCCTATTACCAGCTAGTGCTTCATCCCATTGAGGCATGTGCTAATTTGAATGAATTGTATTTTGATGCAGCCAAGAATAAATTATATGCCGCACAGGGTAGGGCCGCAACCAATTTAATGGCGACTGACGTAAAAGAGTTGTTTAAAAAAGATTCTGCCATATCGCATTATTATGATAAGATAATGGCTAATGGTAAGTGGGATCATATGATGGATCAGACACATATTGGCTATACGTACTGGCAGGAACCCCGGGTTAATAAGATGCCAGTGGTGCAAAATATTCAGCTACCCGTCCAACCTCAAATGGGGGTAGCAATTGAGGGTTCCGAAGCATGGTGGCCACAAGAGCAATCCAAAGCGATTCTGCCGGGATTTTATCCGGGTTGCGACGACCATTACATCGAAGTGTTTAACCGTGGACAAGGGGAATTTAATTTTACAGTGACAAGTACATCGCCATACATCACTGTCGCACCGCAAAAAGGAAATGTTAGCCTACAGCAACGCATATGGGTAAATGTAAACTGGGCCAAAGTACCTAAAGGTGTTAAGGATGTGCCAATCATTATTACCGGGTCGGATAATAGCAAGGTTACCATCCATGCGATCATCAATAATGTGTTGCCATTAAATGGCATAGGGTTTAATGAAAATAATGGTTATGTGAGTATTGAAGCAGCACATTATAGTAAAGTGATCAACTCGGATAACATTAAATGGCAGGTAATTCCTGATTATGGTCGAACATTATCTGGCGTAATGCCTGCACCAGTTACCGCAAAAACGCAGTTTCCGGCTGGCAATAGTCCGCATTTGGAATATATAATAAATATGATTGATACAGGGTGGGTAAACGTAAAAGCCTATATATCGCCAACGCTCGACTTTACGAATTCCAACGGATTGCTTTTTGCACTATCCATAGATAATGAAAAGCCGCAAATAATTAATATTAATGCCGATGAATCAACAAAAGCGTGGAGCAAAGATGTGAGTGACAATATCAAGATAATGGAATCTAAATTTCACATTGCTAAAAGCGGCGCGCATGTTTTAAAATACTGGATGGTTAATCCCGCGGTTGTTTTACAAAAGATAGTGATCGATACAGGTACAGAGCGGCCATCGTACCTTGGTCCCCCGAAAAGTTATTATCATTAATTGTTTTTATTAGGGGTATCGGTTCGATATATTTTCGGGATTTTATCTCCAGCTACCGCAAGCGGGACACTTGCGGTAGCTGGAGATAAAATCACATATTGATACTCTTAAGGTTGTGATATAACTGAGTTTAAATAACTAATCCAACAACGTCCAGGTTCTTTTGGCCTGTACCGTTTGAATTACTTGCTGCTCCGCTACCACAATATTTTCCTTCCGTTGGCCAATATATTCCAACGAGCTTAACTTGTTCCATAATGCATTTATTACTCTTAAAAATTCTTCAACAGTAAGCATTGATGAACGTATATCATGATGGTTGTAAACTATTTCAATTAATCGGGCTAAAAGTTCTTCAAAATTCCCTGGTGTTACGTCCTTCCATTCATAAAAATACTTTAGTAATTCCTCACGTTCGGCTCCCGGAATACTTTTTACAGCGCTAAAAAATATATGAGCCATTTCTGAAAAGCATCCGACAAGATTTATTGGCGGTTGTTGGTAAACAATATTTCTGTAAGAAAAGTATATCCTTGCTATATAATCAAGCAATTTTTCGCATAGTATTTTTACGTTTTTCCCGATAGTTGAAACAGAATCCTTAGAGGTTATTTTGTCGATAATGCGGAATGATAGCAATTGAAGGTTGTTTAGTTGATTGCTAAAATTTTCATAATATTTAATAAGTTCAGGGTGGCTTACTATTGCCGTACAAGGCGGGATATAGTTGATATCAGTTTGTAGAGAAGCGCCATTGCGTATAAATTTGCCCACTTCCATAAACTGTGAATTGTTATTATTGATCTGCGATGCAGGAGATATGGTTATCTGGTAATGCTTATCAACATTCGGATGCCTTATTGGTGTTTCTTCAGGATCAGGCATGCCAGATGTAACACGTTCAAACGGATTAACGGTTAATAAAACATAATAGGTTTCTGAATTTTCTACCGCAGTGGTCTGGTTAAAATAATGGTTAAATGTGATAGCCTGGTCTGGTTGGCTAATATCTATCCTTAAGCCTTCTGCTGTAATAGCATTGCATTTGTTTATCCTCACTTCAACATAACTTGATGCCCTTTCGGTAATTTGTATATCAAGCGAAGTAGTTTCATTATAAACAGGTGGGAGTAAGCCGAAATTATTATTATTTAATTGCAGCGAGTTTCCGTCCCTTACAATATCCTGAATAAAATTATCTGTGTTGATAAAATGGTCACTGGAAATTTTCATCCCATCAATCCAGTTTACCGGTTTATGTTTTAATGGATTAAGCATATCATTTAATTAGCAATGTTTTATAAATATACGGCATGGTCGGCGGAGTATTCGGGCTCACTCACAATCTCTGAAACACGTTTAGCATATATAGTGTTTGCCTCAATAATATTATTCTCCTCAATACTTAAATCCGGATCAATAAATTGCCTTTGTTTAAAAAAGGAAGATTTTATATAAAATATCCACTGATAATTTTCAATCTCATCAATCTTATATTGTATCTGCGAATTAGGAAATTTTAGATTATAATCATCAATAAACTTTTGTACCCATAAGCCAAAGTTCATATTAGCCGGTGCCTTGGCTTTAACTTTTAATGGTTCGCTATCCTTGGTGTTTTTGTAAAGGTCTATCTCCAATACTAAAAGCTTGTCAAAGTCTAAATGTTCCATGCTTATATCCTCTGCAATAGTTGGGTATTGCCAAACTTTATATATTTCAACGGGGATGCTTAAAAATGCAATGTAGGCCCACCAAAAAAACATCGGCAATAAAAATATAAACATGCTACTGGCTGCCCATAATCCATATTTAAGGTTGTTTAACCAATCAAACCCGAGTTTAAATAGGTAAAACCCTAGTAAACACGAGATTAAACTGCAAAACAAGAACAGCGCTTTTTTATTAATAAGCTCATTCTCGTAATATTTACCGGCGAGCCAAACATACACTATGCCCAAAATAAGGTATATAAACTGGCAAAACAGGTATCCCCAGGGCATAAACTGGATGTCTAAAAAACCCAATAGCCCGGGTATGCCTAATGCTATAGCTGTTAAAAGTACAATAACTATAAGGCGGGCATTGCTTAAAAGTTTATTCTTCTTATTAATAATGCTCATTATTGCTGTGGCAATAACAAAAATTATAGGGAAAATAAGATAACGTATAAAAAACGATTTTACGTCCATGAGTCAAAAGTAAGTTCGGTTTTGGTAGTGTTCAAAATATATTTTGATATATCATAATCAATTACGAATAATTAGGGTTATTGTTTTATTATGGCAAGCAATTTACACGAATATGAAGAATAAAAGTCCCAACAAAATTGATACAGACTTTAAAGCAGTAACAATTGCTGCGGAATTAATTGAAAATGATTCGATTGCGATTAACGAGTTGTTAGTATTGCCCGTTGGCCCTCAAAAACGTGCTTATGACAAGGAAATTGCAGGTATTACTGTAAAACGATCTGATAGTAATGACAGGCTCATCACTTACATAAATGTAAACCGCGACGGAATTTATGATATGCTTCCCGAAGGTTTATTTCATAAAGCGCCGGCCTCAAGTGTAATGATCACTGAAGAGGATATGATAAAGGATATTAAAGAAAGACGGGCCGAAGAAAAGCAGGCCCGGCGCTTTTTTGCCCCCTTTGAAGCTGAAATTAATTATTTAAAGACCACGATTGAACTTTACGAAAACAGGGTTGATAAAAAGAATGAATATGACGAATTGATAAACATATTTTTAAAGGAATGGAGCGAATTTGCATGTTTTACTAATAAGCAAATGCTCATCTTAATACATGTATTACCAATAATACATGAACAAAGAAATAACATTGATTTTGTAAGCAAAGTTTTAAGTATGATGTTTAAAACACCTGTAGAGCTCGCTTATAAAATTGGTTATGCTAAAGAAAAATCGGATAAAACTAAAACGGATACTCCGGCGGGAGGCAAAATATTAGGTGTGAATTTTATTGCAGGTAATTTAGCAGAGCCTGAAGAGTGTTTGCAGATAAATATCGGGCCCGTTAGCGCAGCCGAAATGGTGAAGTTTTTGCCGGGAAGCACTGCCGTTACTGCAATTGATGTTTTGTTATCGTATTTTATACCTATGCAAATGGGTACACAATTAAACTTGATTTCAAATACAGATTCACAAAAATTAGTGATTGGCAGTAAACAAGCAAATGCAATACTGGGTTATACAACTTTCCTGGGCAACTAATTACTACTCAATAAATAAGCGATAGTTGGCATTAATTATGCTTCTTGCTTGTAATTTTGTTTCCAAAAGCCCTAATAAAGTATCCCATTCGCTAACAGAAAGTTTGTTGTCAGTATCGGGTTTAAAATAAATGTCGGTTGTTTTTCTAAAACCCTCCTTAGGGTCGGGCGATATGGTAACACCTTTGCTTATCCGTATATTTTTCAATTTTGCACCCAATTCATATTGGCAAAAACTAACCAGGTCGGCTTTGGTAACAATCCTGTCCTTAGTGGTCATTCCATATTTATAAGCCTGTATGCGCTCTGTAGCTCCAAGGCTGTTTCTGCCACCAATAGAAGTGGTGACCAGGCGTAAACTATCGGCTTTTAATTTTACCATTTCAAATTGTTGTAGCCTCGATCCCTTTCGTACATTATTGGCCATGTTTGATAGTGTGGTCCAAAACTGCAGGTATAACATGCTTGCTTTGTTTTGGGGTTTTAAGATCAGATAGTTTATCAATTCATGGTTATGTTTTGTCAGGTTTGATTTTTTTTCAATAAGGGCGATATTTTGTTCAAGTGTTTTTAAGGTACTGGTTAAAAAATCATTTCCAAAAGCAGCGAATGCCGCCTTTTCATCGCGCAGTAATTCAAACAGGTATTCAATTATTTGTTGCGCGTTACGCGAGTCGAATCGTTCGGCTCCACCGTTTCTTATCGAATAACTACCTTCAAAATTTTGCCCGGCCTGGCTATAAGGTATTTCGTTATAGCTCATATTCAAATCATCGTGCAACTTATATACAGATAAGAAACTGTCTTGAGCGGCGGGCTTAATAGGAATAATATTATTTAATTCCTTGATTCTGAATTTCTGCTCGTGCAATTTTCGGTTAATAACAGGGAAACAATTTAAACTTAACTGCAGCTCGCGAATGACGTCAATAGAGATCATCGCCGGAAAAACGATTTTTATCCAAACACAAGGTTTAAGTCTTCCAACGTCGGCTGGGTTAAACAAATTTAGAAACTGATCGGGGTGATTTTTTCTAATATTTGAGAGGTTTTCGAACTTATCATCAGTTAATGAAATAAAACGGTTGTGGTAATAAGCTTTAATATCCCGAGTGATAAGATTTATAATGTCCTGATCATAGAATATAGGTTTGTTTAAAATGTCATTATCTTCCTGGTATACCAGGCCCTGCGTTATTTCTATTTCCTGTCCGTCTAAATAATATTTAGCCACCTGCAAAAGGTTATAAAAATTATTGTTGGTAGTATAGCCCGGCCATTCAAAATAAATCCCTGCATCTTTAAGGGAGTTAAGTTTTGGAGATGTTTCAATACCCACCCACAAGGTATTGTTCTCAATCATTACATTGGGGGTAATAGTATTAATTTGATTTTTTAATGTGGGCGAAGTGTGTTCAAAAAGCTGCCGTTCAATCAATGTATACTTAATCTCGGCATTAAAAACTTTATTTTCCCCAATCGGGGTAAAAAAAATATCAATGGGTTCATCAGGCGTTTTAGCAGTATCAGGTGTAATATTTTTACGGTAATAAAAATGATTTTTTACATTAAGCGTTTCTATTATCTCAATCGGGGTGCCCTTTAAAATAGCGTGCGCGGGCAGTGGAGCTGTAAGATAATCGGAAGCAAGTATGCGCGATATTTTATTTAAGACCCTGTTTTCAAGATTTTTTACATCGTTCGACAGATTGAATAATTCTGTGCTAAGTGCTTCAACCAACAGCTTAACAATTGGGTCAATATCGTTAACATTAAGAGTACCCCAAAAGTCCATAGCATGCTTAAGCATCCTGCTTTTAATCTCTTCTTTTGAATTAGAAAATAAGTTATTCATGTGTAGTACTAAAATTATGAAGATAAAGGGCTAAGAAATAACGCGGTAGAAAAAACATAGGTTTCGCCTGTTTTGTTTAATTTT
>JABDDX010000111.1:0-644 GCA_013287375.1 Bacteroidota bacterium
TATACGCACCATTGGGAAGCTAGTGATACTAATTTTTATTTTATAGCCAATAAAGGTTCTGATGGTTATTTAATACCCGAAATGCGCAAAACAGATTATTTTTTAATGATAAAGAATTATATCGATGATTATGACCTCGATAACCTGGTATCATCCCTTAATCGCATACCCGAAATAGTGGCCGCGGTAAAGATTGATCCAAAAAAAATAAAATCACGGGAAAATCTACTATTTTAGCGCAAAATTTAGAACGTGTCCGTTTTACACTTTGTATACTCGGTAAGCCAGATTTAAACTTATAATTTATGAAATTGTATTATAACCGTACCAAGATAGTTGCCACCATGGGCCCTGCCTCGGCCCCTAAAGAAACCCTTTTAGCCATGATAAAGGCTGGCGTGAACGTTTGCCGCCTTAATTTTTCGCACGGAAAAGCTGAAGATCACAAAAAAGTTATCGACACAATTCGCGAAATAAATGAGCAGTACAAAACTAACATTGGCATACTTGCCGATTTGCAGGGACCAAAAATCCGCATTGGTTTAGTAAAAGATGGTGGTATACATTTAATAAATGGCACACGTATTAATATAACTACCCACGAATGTATTGGTGACGACAACCAGATATACATTACTTATGAT
>JABDDX010000111.1:654-9521 GCA_013287375.1 Bacteroidota bacterium
CAATGAAATTATTTTATTGGACGATGGAAAAATCCAGATGCGTGTTATTGAAACCAACCGTGTTGATACTGTAGTTTGCGAAATTGTACATGGAGGTATCCTTACTTCACGTAAAGGCGTTAACCTGCCAAATACTAAAGTATCTATCCCAAGTTTAACTGAAGAAGATTTAATAAACCTAAAATTTGTTCTGCAATTTGATGTAGAGTGGATCGGCTTATCATTCGTTCGTAATGCTGAGGATATTGTACAGTTAAAACACATTATCGCTGAGCATGGCAGTTCGGCCCGCGTAATCGCTAAAATTGAAAAACCGGAAGCTATCGACAATATCGACGAAATTATTGCCGTAACAGATGGTGTAATGGTTGCACGTGGCGATCTTGGTGTTGAAATGCCGATGGAAGAAGTGCCGTTGCTACAAAAAATGATCGCCCGCAAATGTCGCGCGGCATCAAAACCGGTTATTGTTGCTACGCAGATGCTGGAATCAATGATCACCACCCCGCGCCCAACACGTGCCGAAGTAAATGACGTTGCAAACTCTGTACTGGATGGCGCCGACGCGGTAATGCTTAGCGGCGAAACTTCAGTTGGCGAGTTCCCGGTTATAGTTATTGAAACAATGGCTAAAATTGTTCGTAACGTTGAAGAATTAGGCTACCCATACAATGCCAAAGAAGAACCGGTTAGAACGCAGGATGAAACCAGCAACCTGAGCGATGCCGTTTGCGGATCAGCAGTATATTTAGCTGAGCACACCAATGCCGTTGGTATCGTTTCGATGACATCATCAGGTTACACCGCTTTTGAAATATCAAGCTACCGCCCTAAAGCGAGCACCTACATCTTCACACCAAACAAGCAATTGCTTAATGCATTAAGCCTGGTTTGGGGCGTACGTTCATTCTACTATGATAAAACTGAAAGTACCGATCAAACTATTGAGGATGTAAACAACACCCTTAAAGCAGATGGTTTAGTACAAATTGGCGATGTGGTAATTAATACCGCTTCTGTTCCTTTATTTAAAAAAGGCAAAACCAATATGCTTAAAGTAAGCGTTATTGAATAATATACTTTTAAAATTGTCATGCTGAATTTATTTCAGCATCCCACGTGCAAGGTTACCACCATAACGATTACTTAGCATGTGAGATTCCGAAACAAGTTCGGGATGACGGACAAGAAAGGCCTCGGTATTACTGAGGCCTTTCTTGTTTTCTCTCCTTTGTCATTCTGAGGAACGAAGAATCTTCTTCGCCCTGCAGAGTTTGCCATGCTTATCGAAGAAGATTCTTCACTATGTTCAGAATGACAAGTTTTTGAAAGTAAGCCCATTCCCGGCACCCTCTCCTCCTCCAACACCACCCCCCCCAAACAAAATCACCTCCCTTGTAACATTTCTCACCGTCAATTGTCTAATTTTCCTAAGCAAATCCTATTTTCGTCTTATAACTGAACATCATTACTCATTATCATGAAAAAAACCCTTTCCGCGGGCTTATTATGCAGCCTTTTTGTGGCTGTAGCCGCGCTTAATACAGCGCAGGCGCAAATAGAACCGCCAATCCCACACAATGTACCGGCAATTGATATTTACCGGGCTACTCCTGCCAGAGTAAACGATTTGATCAACACCAAATTAGATGTGCGCTTTGATTATAAAAAGTGCTTTATGTATGGTAAAGAATGGGTTACCTTAAAACCCCACTTTTATCCAACCGATACTTTAAGATTGGATGCGAAAGGCATGGATATTCATAATATATCCATCGTACAAAACGGTAAAAATATCCCGCTTAAATATGTTTACCAGGACAGCCTATCGTTGTCTATACGTTTAGACAGGGTTTATCATAACAACGAAAATTATACAATTTATATCTCCTATACTTCAAAACCAAACCAGTTAAAGGAACATGGCAGCGCCGCTATTAATGATGCCAAGGGTTTATACTTTATAAACCCTGATGGCAAAGACCCGGATAAACCAATCCAGATATGGACGCAAGGCGAAACTGAAAGCTCATCAGCCTGGTTCCCAACCATCGATCAGCCTCAACAAAAAACTACCGACGAGATCACCATGACCGTTCCGGCTAAATATGTGACCTTATCAAATGGTCGTTTAGCTACACAAAAAGTAAATGGTGATGGCACCCGTACTGATACCTGGAAGATGGACCTGCCACACTCGCCATACCTGTTTATGATGGCCGTGGGCGACTTTAAAATCTATCATGACAAATGGCGTGGCAAAGATGTAGATTACTACCTGGAACCCAAATACGCCCCATACGCCAAACAGATTTTCGGCATGACACCGGAGTTAATGGAATTTTACTCAACTACTTTGGGCGTTGATTACCCATGGAACAAATACGCACAGATCGTGGTACGTGATTACGTGAGCGGCGCGATGGAAAACACTACCGCAACCCTGCATGGCGAACAAGTGCAATTAACCGATCGCCAGTTATTAGATGCTTATTATAACGATAGCCGCGTAGATATCGCTCACGAATTATTCCACCAATGGTTTGGTGATTATGTAACCTGCGAAAACTGGACTAACATCACCATGAACGAATCATTTGCTGATTTCAGCGAAATGCTTTGGGCCGAGCATAAATATGGTAAAGATGAAGCCGGTTATCAGAATTATGTAGATATGAACGAATATTTACAAGATCCTGCCAACCTAACCAAAGATCTTGTTCGTTTCCATTATAACGATAAGGAAGATGTATTTGATTTAGTGAGCTACCAAAAAGGCGGCCGTATTTTAAATATGCTGCGCACCTATTTGGGCGATGCCGCGTTTTTTAAAGGCTTAAAGATCTATCTTACTACCAACGCATTTAAAGCTGGCGAAGCACAACAACTACGCTTAGCTTTAGAAGAAGCCAGCGGACTTGACCTTAACTGGTACTTTAACCAATGGTATTACGGCGCAGGCAACCCAGATTTAAGCATCAGCTACAAATGGGATGATGCCGCTAAAAAAGAAACCGTCTACCTGCAACAAACCCAGGATGGTAAGCCATTTATTTTACCTTTCGCCGTTGATATTTATGCAGGTGGCAAAAAAATACGCCACAACGTATGGATGCAGGACAAAACTGACACATTAACATTCGACAGCGAGTTTAAACCTGATTTGGTTAACGTTGATGGAGATAAAGTGCTGTTAGTTAAAAAGACAGATAACAAGCCATTAGATCAATTTGTATTCCAATATTTTAATGCACCGCTATATGTTGACCGCACCGAAGCTATTACCGCGGCAACCAAGCAACAGGACGATAAAGGCGCGCAAAAGGTATTGATCTCTGCACTGCACGATAAATACTACCGCCTGCAAATCAAAGCCATCAAAGCTTTGGATATTAAGAATGATGCCATCCGCAACGCGGCACTGCCAATTTTAGCTTCATTAGCGCAAACCGATCCTAATACTTTAGTGCAGGCTGCAGCAATCACTGCTTTGGGCAACCTCAAAGCATCAGGCAATATGGATATATTCACAGCGGCTTTAAAAAGCCGTTCGTATGCCGTACAAGGGGCAGCTTTAACTGCTATCAGCCAACTTGATGGACCAAAGGCATTAAAATTGGCTCATGGTTTTGAAGCTGATAATATGGACGACCTGACCACAGCAATGGTTGGCGTTTATGCTGTTAACGGTAACGCTGCTGAATGGCCTTTCGTCTACAAACAATTCCACGAGGCTCACATCCAGATGAAATTTAGCCTGTCCAGGAAAGTTGCAGCAATGACCGCACGCATTGATAATTCTGCTGATGCACAACAAGGCATATTGGAATTAAAAGCGATGGGTATACAGTACAAAGTGTATGGTGCCGACCAATTTATTATTAGTCAGTTCAATAGCGTAGTAAAACCGGGCCGCGTAGCTCAGAATGATGACGCATCAGTTAAATTAATTGATGCAAGTATTCAGGAACTACAGGCTGCTAAGTAATAATCTGTTAAATAATCAAAAAAGCCGGACCAACTAGTCCGGCTTTTTTTGTAAAAATAATTTTTTAACACCTTTTTACGATAGTATATATTAATTTAGTACTAACAATTAACCGGTTATGAAAAAGATAGCAGTTTTTTTATTGCTGATAGCAGCATCGACCCAGCTAAAGACCCAGCAATTATTGCAAACCCAGCCTAACCTTAAATTAAATAACGGCTTGCAAAATGCATTCAACCCAAAAACCGATCCGTTGCCACAAACGTTGCTAACCCAACCAATGGCAGCTAATACCGCAATGGTTTACAGCTGTATGCCTGTAGCGAAAGTATCAAGTACAGATAAAATGCCCATTGCCCCGCTCGGGAAAAACGGTGTAAACTATACCATGCTTATAAAAAAGGAAAAGGTAATTAACCCTGCTGAACAGCCCTTGGGCCAACTGATCCCTTAACAGATTTCTGTTTGTTCTTCTTGGCCCACACCTTTTTGTTGAGTTTGGCCAAACGCTCTTTGTCGCGGCGGTCAACTACTTCTTCAAAATGCTTTTCGTAGTCGGGATGATTGGTGCCCATTAGCCTGTCCCAAATATTAAAATAAAGCCCGTAATTGCATTTAACCAGGCGATGGTGCATATTATGATGGGTAGATGTATTATGCCACTTAAATATCCAATGGCGCACAAATTCTTTAGGCACTGTTTCGTAACCCATATGTCCGCCTATATTCACCAATAACGAGTAAATAAACACGATTTGCATGGCAGTTGGATAATGCGGAATGGTAAACGCCACCAAAGGCACCACCAATATCTCGCTCACAGCCTCCATCGGATGAAAAGCCAGCGCCGCGAAAGGTGTTGGATTGATAGATAAATGATGTTGTACATGCACTGTTTTAAATAACGGCTTCCAGTGCAGCAAACGATGCGCCCAGTAAAAATAAGCGTCGTGTATAAATACCATGATCACAATACTAAACGCGTAATACCAGTAACCATATTTATCCGCCGGATGATAAGCCTGGGTATAGCCATGGTAATTTGCCCAGGCAACGCCTAGCAGCACCACACCAAAAATAACCAGGGTACTTACAGATAGCCAGATCTCGCGCATTATATGTTTGCGCTCAGGGTAATATTGCTGTATTTTGGATGCCCAGTAAAACTTACCGCGCCATTTGTACAAAAACAGGTAAGCAAATCCCGCGAAAATAGTGTACATCACGGCCAGACCTAAAAATATGTAGCCTATCAAGTACCATAATGTGTTCCCCTCTCCCATGCCGCAAAATTAAATCAAAAACATTAAAAATCCTTGTTCAGCAGTTTCTCCAATTCAGCAAAGCTGATATTCATTTTTACACGGCCTTGTTTGGCGTATGATATTTCGCCTGTTTCTTCCGATACGATGATGGCCGTAGCTTCATTCGCTTCCGTTACACCAATACCTGCACGGTGGCGCAAACCAAATTGCGGGGGCAGGTCGGTTTTATCGGTAAGCGGTAGAATACAGCTGGCCGATTTTATTTTATTTTCAGATATTACCACCGCTCCATCATGCAGCGGACTGGTCTTCTGGAATATACTCTCCAATAATCGTTTCGAAATCTTTGCTTCAATCACCTCGCAGCTGTTTTGGTAAAACTGTTCGTCGTAATACTTTGTAAATACTATTAACGCACCCGTGCGCGATTGTTTTAAACTTTTACAGGCATCGATGATTGGCTTTATTCGCGCGAAGTTATTTTTCTCCGCCTCAGCCTTGCCAAAAAAGTATTGCCACCAGGCTTTATTTCGTTGTAACGAAGCATTTTTACCCACCAACAGCAGAAATCGCCGTATCTCCTGCCAAAAGATAACAATGAGCGCTATGGGCCCCACATCCACAAACTTGCCCAGTATTACCGTAAGCAATTGCATTTGCAATGCCTTTACCACAAAATAGGCCAGGTAAATAATCACAAAACCAATAAAAATATTGGCCGCTATGGTACCGCGTATCAGGTTATATAACTGGTAGATAATGAACGCTACCAATATTATATCCAACACGTTTAGCGGTGTAACCTTGAGGAAGCTAAAATTGAGGGACTGCATTTTACTAAGGTAAGATTTTCCTGTTAAAGCCTCAATTGATTAAAAATAATGATATTATTCAGACGGTTTTTAATTCTACATTGGCAGATTACACCTACATGTTGCACTGGCTTCAGTTTATAGCTGAAGCCCACAAATAGAGTCAGTCTGTGACTGACGATATCCAACTGGCGTAAGAATAAAAGCTAGAAAGTTATAAACTTTCTAGATCTGTTAGCTTCAGTCACAGACTGAAGCCAGTGTTTTTCACTCTTTGCGCCGCAGGCGTAGAGAGGGTGACCAGCGCAGCGTAGTCGGGTGAGTAATTAGTTAGGTTGATTCACCTTCTTCGGAAACAACAACGAAGCCCCTATACTCACCACCAATATCCCCAATATAATAAACAAGGAGATTGTAGTGGTCAAACCGATTTGCTCTACATACTCTCCTGCCAGCATTTTCAGGCCGATAAAAGTTAGCAGCGTGGCCAAACCAACTTTAAGGTAATGGAACTTATCAATAATATTTACCAGCAAAAAAAACATGGACCGCAGACCCAGAATGGCGAATATGTTAGAAAAGAAAACGATATAAGGATCTTTAGTGATAGAGAACACAGCCGGGATAGAATCCACTGCGAAAACCAGGTCGGTGACCTCGATAATCAGCAACACCAATAACAGCGGTGTGATGAGGCTCTTGCCATTTATCTTCACAAAAAACTTACCTTTTTCAAATTTAGGATGCACCGCGAAGTATCTCGAAGCGAATTTCACCACCGGGTGGTTATCCGGGTCGATCTCCGCCTCTTTATTACGGGTAACAAACATATTTATCCCCGTATAAACTAAAAATGCTCCAAATAAATATAAGATCCAATGAAACTTAATAATCAACGCCGAGCCTACAAAAATGAAGGTAAAGCGCATTAATACCGCCCCTATTATCCCCCATAATAATACCTTGTGATAATATTTAGGTTCTACAGCAAAAGCGGTAAATATCAGCACCATAATAAAAATATTATCTACCGATAGCGCGTACTCCACCGTATAGCCGGTAATAAATTCCAATCCGAGGTTTTTACGGTATAGCTGCAAACCTCCCGCTAAATCATTCGGATTTAATTTAAGATCATGAAAATTTTCAATGTTAACCCGTTGCAACGCGGCAAAACTATCAATATGATGCAGCAGATCGCCGTAGCGTAAAAGCAATAAGTAGAAGGATACGGCCAACGCAATCCAGATGGCGCTCATGATGGCTGCGCGTGTTAAAGTAACCGGGCGGTCTGCTTTAGAAAACAGGCCCAGGTCTATCGACAGCATTGCAACAATAAAAACTAAGAAGCCTAATATGAATATCAGCTCGTTCGGCATTATTTATTTCGTTCAGTGGTAAAGCGCACCAGTTGTTCCAACCCCAATCTCGATTCGCCTTCGGGGAAGGTATTCAAAATCTCGAAGGCTTCATCCTGGTACTTTTTCATCTGGGTTTCGGCATATTCCAAGCCACCGGTATCCTTAACAAACTTAATGATCTGGCCAATCTTTTCAGCCTCGTCATTATGGTTCTTCACTAGGTTTATCATCCGTTTTTTATCAGCCTTACTGCAAGTACTTAGCGAATAGATCAACGGCAGCGTTACCTTTTTTTCTTTTATATCGATTCCCAACGGTTTCCCTACATCATCTGTGCCAAAATCAAACATATCATCCTTGATCTGGAAAGCGATGCCAATCTTCTCGCCAAATAAGCGCATTTTCTCTATCACTTCATCACTCGCCCCGGCGGATGCAGCCCCGCAAGCACAGCAGGAAGCGATAAGCGATGCCGTTTTTTGCCTGATGACCTCATAATAGATAGGCTCATCAATATCCATGCGACGCACCTTTTCAATCTGCAACAATTCACCCTCACTCATTTGGCGCACAGCCTCGCTCACTATGCGCAGTAATTTAAAGTCGTTATTTTCGATGTATGCGCAACGGGCAGAGTATATTTGAGAAAGATCAAGGGGTTTTTTGCCTTCGCGAATCATTTCAGACTCCAGAAAAGAGTTGGTAGAATAACTCCAGCAGGTACCCGATGAGCCTTGATTTTTGATTGAAGTGTTTGCCAGATCAATAACCGTAGTGAAAGTAAAGCCCGATTTGCTGTCGGCGCTTTGGTTATTTTTTACTGAGTTTACCAGGTTGTCCTGGGCTTTTGTGGTAAACGTGGCTACGGAGATAGCCAGCATTAGTGTAATGTGTTTAAATTTCATTTGTTTGGGTCAGTTATAAAGCCAAATTTAACTTAATTGTGCTCAATTGCAAATAGGGTAACGGCAAGCCTGTAACACAAAAAAAGCGGCCCGTATTACCGGTCCGCTTTCTGAAATTAAGAAACACTGAAATCAAAAAACTATCGTCTTATTTATTATTGTGTATGTATAATATATAGATGATATATATCATTAATGGTTTAATATTCGTCAAAATATTTAAGCAGATAACCGGGATAGCTATTTTTAGCTTATGTTTGTTTCAGTTTGCCAATAAGGCGACATTTACTTATAAAAACTGTTTAGTTTTAGATGCTGAGCATTAACGAAATTAAAAAACCCATAGCCGCGGAGATTGATGTTTTTGAAGATACCTTCAAAAATTCCATGTATAGCTCAGTACCGCTTCTTGATCGCATTACCCATTATATTGTAAAGCGTAAAGGCAAGCAGATACGCCCCATGTTCGTGTTCTTTTCGGCGAGCATTTGTGGTGGGATAAATGAATCAACACATCGTGGTGCCGCTTTGGTGGA
>JABDDX010000112.1:0-5353 GCA_013287375.1 Bacteroidota bacterium
AGAGCAGGACGATACCTGAAGTAAAAATACCTTTTCAAAAAATCTCTGATTTTTTTGGTGCCAATGTTTTCGATAAAAAGAAAATGAAGGAGTATCTTTCAACAGATGCTTACCAGGGAATTATCAATTCAATAGAAAAAGGTGAGCCCATCCCCCGGGATATGGCTGAGCAAGTAGCATCGGCTATGAAATCATGGGCATTAGGCAAGGGCGCTACACATTATACACACTGGTTTCAACCACTCACCGGCACTACGGCCGAGAAGCATGACGCTTTTTTTGAGCCATCAGAAGATGGTACCGGAATTGAAAAGTTTTCGGGCGATGCTTTAGCACAACAAGAACCGGATGCATCCAGCTTTCCAAGCGGGGGGATACGCAATACTTTTGAAGCACGTGGCTATACTGCCTGGGACCCATCATCCCCTGCATTTATAATGGCGCGTACCTTATGTATACCAACTGTGTTTGTATCCTACACTGGTGAAGCGCTTGATTATAAGGTACCATTATTAAAGGCATTAAGTGTTTTAGATAAAGCGGCTATTGATGTTTGCCATTACTTCGATAAAAGCATCGAAAAAGTAAACGCGTCATTAGGTATTGAGCAGGAGTATTTTTTGGTTGATATAGCCTTATATAATGCTCGCCCCGATCTGCATTTAACCGGCCGTACGTTATTCGGGCATATGTCGGCTAAAAACCAGCAGTTAGAGGATCATTACTTTGGATCGATACCTGAACGGGTTTACGCCTTTATGCAGGATATGGAAACCGAAGCTTTATTATTAGGTATACCGCTTAAAACACGCCATAACGAGGTTGCCCCATCGCAGTTTGAATGCGCACCTATATATGAAGAGATAAATTTAGCCATCGACCACAACCAACTATTGATGGATTTGATGGACAGGGTAGCAAAACGTCATAACTTTAAAGTATTACTACACGAGAAGCCTTATGCAGGCATCAACGGCTCGGGCAAGCATAATAACTGGTCGTTGATTACCAATACCGGTAAAAACTTGTTATCGCCGGGCAAAACGCCGAAAAACAACCTAATGTTCCTTACCTTCTTTGTAAATACCATCAGGGCGGTATATGAGCACGCGGATTTACTGAGGGCATCCATCGCATCGGTTAATAATGATCATCGTTTAGGGGCGAGTGAAGCGCCGCCTGCTATCATGTCGATATTCTTAGGAAGTCAATTGAGCGAAGTACTGGATGAGATAGAAACATCAAGGATCAGCAAAATAATTAAGGACGATGCTTTATTATGGCAAGGCATCCCTAAGATACCACAGATATTAAAGGATAATACCGACAGGAACCGTACCTCGCCATTTGCGTTTACAGGAAATAAGTTTGAGTTCCGCGCGGTGGGTTCATCGGCTAACTCGGCAGCACCAATGACTACGCTTAACCTTATTGTGGCTGATCAGCTTAAAAAGTTTAAAGTTGACGTTGATAAACTGCTAAAAAAGGGTGAGAAAAAGGATGTGGCGATATTAACTATCATCAAACGCTACATTAAGGAATCAAAAAAGATCCGTTTTGAGGGTAATGGTTATAGCGACGACTGGGAGAAGCTTGCTGAAGAAAGAGGTTTATCAAACATCAAAACCACGCCTAAAGCGCTTGATGTAATGATCTCGGAAAAATCAGAGATTTTGTTCAAAGAAACGGGTTTATTCACATCTCGCGAAGCGCATGCCCGCCATGAAATTTTACTGGAAAGTTTCTACAAAAAACTACAGATAGAAGCCCGTGTGATGGGTGAGCTTGCCAATAATGTTATTTTACCGGCGGCACTATCCTACCAAACCAAACTGATTGAAAATGTTAAGGGATTAAAAGAACTTGGCTTATCGGCAGAGTTATACAAAACACAGCTGGATATTATCACCAGAATATCGGAACATATCAACGAGATACGAACTGATGTAGATAACATGGTTCAGGAACGTAAAAAAGCCAATAACATTGAGAATTTACGTGATAAGGCTATCGCTTATGATGAAAAGGTAAAAGCCTATTTCGCGCCGATACGCTACCATGTAGATAAGCTGGAGCAATTGGTTGATGATTCGGTTTGGCCGCTGCCTAAGTTTAGGGAGTTGTTGTTTATATAAGTCTGACCAGGATTAATTTGATCACAAGGATGTTCAAACGCCGCAGGGTCTTTTTCAGAAGACTCTGCGGAAACAAATGAATATGAATAGCGAAGATTATATCCCAAAAAACTATGGTGATGTTGCAGCTGTTGACCGTCTCAAGCGTTTACCGTTTGAATCTGTCAGGAAAGATATTCCGGCATTGTTGGAGTGGTTACAGGATGGACATTGGTATGTGGCTGAGGGTATCGCCAAATATTTACTCCCACATGTTAATGAAATAGCACAAGATTTGCTATTTATTTTTGATGGAGAGGACAGCATGTGGAAGTATTGTATTATTAATATTTTGATCGCTCGATCACCGAATAAACTTTCACCGTCATTAGTAGAAGCTTTAAAGAGAATTGCTGATCATCCCTCAAAAATAGATGCTGAAGATACTGTTGACGATGCAGCAAAAGCAGTAATTTCAAATAAAGTCTTATGCGGTTAGGTCGTTGCTGCCCAATAGATTTATCCTATAAATCCGTTGTTTACTCCTGCTTCAGACTATATCTTAGCGAAAAGATCTGTTTCTTTATGTTGCTTGATAATCAGATCGCGGTATTTGGAAAGCAGAGCTGATTTAGATATAAAACCTAAAAACACACCATCTTTAACTACCGGAAGCTGCCAGGCATCCAGCGCATCAAAAACTTCCATAATGCTGCTTACCGGTTGGTTATAATCAATTATAGTAGGCGGAGGGGTCATGATCTCTTCAATCGTGGCGGAAGACGCCCGTTGGTTGAATAATTGCTTACGGATCTGATCCATCAGGATCACACCCTCCATCTCCCCTTCATCATCCAAAACAGCAAAAATATTCGCATCGGTATTGGACAGGATATGATAAAAATCGCTGATTAACATTGATTTGTTTAACACATTAGAGCTTTTATTAATAATGCTATCTAACCTAATGGCATCAAGCATATTAAAATCATGGTCGGGGTACAGCTTTTGCTCGTGGATCAATTCCTTCCAGTACATATTGTATGGATTGTATATGCGGGATATAACATAAGAGATTGCTGAAACGATCATCAACGGAATAAACAATACATAACCGCCCGTTATTTCGGCAATAAGGAATATAGCGGTTAGTGGGGCATGCATTACACCGCTTAATGCGCCTGCCATGCCTACCGCTATAAAATTACTTACACTTAAATGCACCAAACCTGTTTGGTTTACTGCAAAGGCTACAAATAATCCTAAAAAAGCCCCCGTAAACATTGTTGGGGCAAATGTACCACCATTACCACCAGACCCGATTGTAATGCCGGCAGCCACAATTTTCATAAATACCAACCCGGCTATAAACAACAACATTACCAATGGATAATCTAACCACCTGGTAAACAATGTTTCGTTTTTTAAGGCGTCAATATTACCATTTAATATGCCTTGCAAGTGGCTATACCCCTCGCCAAACAAGGCCGGGAATATCATAATTATAACACCTAATATTAAGCCGCCTGCTAATGCCCTTTGATAGCGGTTATATTTTTTAAATATACCGTGCTCTAATTTACCGGCTACCTTAGATATATATACGGAGATCCACCCGCTGAATAAACCAAGTATTACATAAAATGGTATTGCATTTAAAACCCAGCCACCTGTTACCAGGTGAAAAAGCTGGCCCGAATACAATAATTTAGATACCACCACGCCTGTTGCCGAGGCTATTAATAAGGGAATAAATGTGGGGATAGTTATCTCGCCTATCAATATCTCTAATGAAAACAATACCCCTGCAATAGGGCTGTTAAACACCGCGGCAATACCTGCCGAAGCACCCGCAGCTATTAAAACTGTTTTTTCGTATGGGCTTAGATTGAAAAATTTACCTGTGTTTGAGCCCAATGCTGCACCCATTACTACAATTGGCGCTTCCAACCCTGATGAGCCGCCGAAACCAACCGTTAGTGAACTTGTTGCCAGATGGGCATAAACATTATTTATTTTAATATTTGAACGGTTACGTTTTATATTGATGATAACACGGCCAATGCCTTTTTCGATATGATCGCGGTTGATGACGTGCTGGTAAAAAACAGTGAGCAGGATACCTAGCGCCGGTAAAAATGCAAAAGCTAAATGATAATACAGATGGGCGGCAATATCTTTGCTCAGTTCTTCCATTAAACCTACCACATACTTTAATAGAATAGCGGCTAAACCACCTAAAAGGCCAACTACAACACTACAATAAATTAAAAAATTACGCTGTATGTTCCTTTTTAAACGCCATTTATTTATTTTGTTGGCGATCCTTTTTGCTAACTTAATGTACCCCGGATACTGCAAAGTAGTTGATTTGAGTTTGATAAAAATTAATAAGCACTATATTTGCCCATGATTTCTTCGCAAAGATATGATCTCCGAGGCGTATCCGCATCAAAAGATGATGTACATAATGCAATTAAAAATATCGATAAGGGTATTTTTCCGAAAGCCTTTTGCAAAATAGTGCCTGATATATTAACCAACGACGACGCGTATTGCAATATTATGCATGCTGATGGGGCGGGTACAAAATCGTCACTGGCCTATACTTACTGGAAAGAGACCGGTGATATATCCGTATGGCGCGGCATAGCACAGGATGCTATTATTATGAATTTAGATGACCTGCTTTGTGTGGGTGCTATTGATAATATTTTGCTATCATCAACCATCGGCAGAAACAAAAACCTGATTCCGGGTGATGTTATTGCTGCAATTATTAACGGCACAGAAGAGATTTTGGCTGAGTTGAGAGATGCCGGCATAGGTATTTATTCAACCGGTGGCGAAACGGCTGATGTGGGCGATTTGGTTCGCACCATTATTGTGGATTCCACGGTTACCTGCCGCATGAAGCGTGATGAGGTAATATCAAACCATAATATTAAACCCGGTGATGTGATTGTTGGTCTTACCTCCTACGGACAGGCTACCTACGAAAAGGAATATAATGGCGGTATGGGTTCAAACGGCCTTACCTCGGCAAGGCACGATGTTTTTAATAAATCGATAGCCGAAAAATATCCCGAAAGCTATGATGCGGCGGTACCATTTGATTTGGTATTCTCCGGCAGTAAAAAACTAACCGATATGGTTGATATTGGCAACGGCCAGTTTATAACCGCGGGTAAGTTGGTATTATCCCCGACACGCACCTATGCCCCTATCATCAAAAAAAT
>JABDDX010000112.1:5363-9467 GCA_013287375.1 Bacteroidota bacterium
AAAAATGCTTGACGGCTACCGCAGTCAGATACATGGCATGGTGCATTGCAGTGGCGGCGCACAAACCAAAGTGTTGCATTTTATTGATGACTTACACATCATCAAAAACAACCTTTTCCCGGTGCCTCCTTTATTTAAACTGATACAGGAAGAATCAAAAACCAGCTGGCAGGAAATGTATAAGGTATTTAATATGGGGCACCGTATGGAATTATACGTACCGCAGGAAATTGCGCAGGAGCTGATCGATATATCAAAAAGTTTTGGTGTAGATGCCCAGATCATTGGCCGTGTTGAGGCTGCTGATAAAAAGCAAGTAACTATCCAATCGGAATTTGGCGAGTTTATTTACAACTAAAATCCGATTTTATTATAAAAAAGAAAAGCCCCGAAATTCGGGGCTTTTCTTTTTTATAATAATTTGAATAATAATTATTGCGAGGCAACCCAAGCAGTACCACTCCATGTAAAGCCAAGCGGGTTAGGCGCAGGGCTACTGTAATTAGGGAACGAGATCTGGTAAAGTGTACCTGTTGCAGGGGTTGGGAAATCAACAGTTAAGCACTCTATTACAGCTGCATCCATATCAGATGTAGCCCAGGCACTGCTAAAGTCACCATATGATGTAAGGTTTGCTTTAGCCGCTGTTGTACCTGCTGCTCCTTTTTCAATTATTGCAATATCAGCAGTGGTTAATGCGTAGCTTACAACCGGCTCCGGTTTCCATACGCCATTAGCTTTGATGAAGGTTGCAGAAGCTGTAGTTGCAAATGGCACTACAAAGCTGGTACCATTCAATTGTAAAGGTTGTACCCTTTGGTAATCTGCTGTTGCACTTACATAGTAGTTATAACTAACGTAAATAATATCATTTTTCTTTATGGTATCAGTTACAGTTGGATCAACATTAGCTAATGCAGCCATTGTTTGTGGTATGTTAGTGAAAGCTGAAGTAAACTGATCATATTTACCCACTCCTAAAGTTGTGTATTGCGCAGGTTGTATCATATATATTTGACGCCACGCACCATCGGTATATAAAAATGAATATGGAACCGCAGGGGTAGTACCTGTTGGATAGATTGTCCAACTTACAACTTTAAGCGTATTGTTGGCAGGACTTGGGAATTTGTATGGCAGCCACGTTAATAACTGCGCTACACTAAAATCAGTGTATTTGTTGCCTGGTAACAATAAATAATCTGCAGCTGTAAGTGCATAATAAGCATTGGTGCCCGTATCTGTACCTGCTGTAGTTACCTTATAGGTAGTATCAACTGCTTTAAAGTAAAGTGCAGTTTGGTTATAAGTTACCTTTGCAGTTGAACCGTTTGCCGGAGTAACATACTCAGTGTTTAATATCTGTGGAATATATGTATTCGCATCAGCCAGATCATCAAAAGTTAAACTGGTTTTTGGGTAACCTGAAGCCAGTTTTGAATAATCAGTTGCCGTAAGTGTTATGTTAAGGCTTTGTTTTATACCAGTGTACGGCGTATTTGTACTGCTTTGCAACGCTGGTTCTTTCTGACATGCTGCTAAACCAAGCACGCCAGCAATTAGTAAATAATATATCTTTTTCATATTCAGTTTTTTATTATTAGAACCTAATTTTAAGAGTTGTTGTAAATGTTCTTGCCAGCATATAATCAACAAGCAGGTTACCACCGCCTATGGCGCCGCTTCCAGCAACGTCTTCTGCATCAGTTATTACTTTTGAGTTCAGCAAATTATTTACATTACCAATCAGTTCAGCATCAAAACCATTCATTTTAAACTTGTAAGCCGCGTTCATTTTCCATAAAGCATAATTAGGAAGTATGTACGGCTTTTGATCCGGGTGAATATAGTTAGTAAACGGAACGTAAGAAGTATAATTCCAGTAGTAGTTACATGAAACTCCTATTCTTAATTGCGGTACAACTTTTATCTCAGCAAATCCTTGCATCATATCCATAGGTGTATCACCTATTTTTTGATTCTTCAAGAACACTTCAGGCTGAGTAGCAGTAACTTGTCCTGAAGAGTTAACCGCTGATGCAGGACCTGCATTTGCAGTATAGTAGTTATCCTCCAAAGTAAGCATACCACCAACCAATACTTGTTGTACAGGCCTGTAGTTTAATTCTAACTCAATACCTTGATATATAGCATTAACACCTGCAACGTTTACAGTAGTTACATCACCTGTATTAATGTCAGTTAAGTTCTGAGCTAAAGATCTGTCGTTATAATACGTTCTATAAGCATCAAGCTTTAAGCTGAAAGTTGATATTTTATAGTGATAACCTAATTCATAATCGAATAACTTTTCAGTTATAGCTTTATTATTGATCACGTTGGTATAATCCTCAAACACACCGGCGAAGTATGGTGGTTTAGTTAAATAGCCTACGTTAGCAAATACGTTCATTTCTGAATTGATGTTATAGTTTGCACCACCTTTAGCCTGGTAGGTAGTGAAGCTTACCCATTTGCTTTTTTGTGCCGGATCGCTATCAAGATAATTGAAGTAATCTCTTCTTGCGTCAGCATCTTCAGATCCTGATAAAGTTACAAAAGCTGTAAAGTTGTTTTTTGAATACTCAGCCTGAGCAAACGCACCGCCTGATTCCACATAATCACGATTATAATAATCGATTTTACCGCCAACACCTACATTGTCAATAGGATCATTAATATTACCTACTCCGGTACCTTTAGCTGTACTGCCCGAACGGTCATACGCTACATAGTTTCCACCTAAAAGGTCGTCAACTCTATCGTAGTGATTTCCTACATAGTATCTTAAGTCGATACCTGCAGAAAGGTCTATATATTTACCTAATAAAGTTCTGTAAGTGCTTCTTAAACCAGCCCAATCAGTTTGTGAATGTGAATCGTATGCATACAAGGTTGAAGCACCGTCAGGATTAGCGGCGTTAGTTGCTTCAATTGCAGTATAATTAATAGGAGTATAAATATTACCTGACCTTGGAAGCGTGCTAAGGTTTGAACCCGATGGGTACATTAAACCGCCACCACCGCCATCACCAATCATACCGTATAATACAGTTGATAAACTTGATTTTGAATTAATAGACCACTCATGGTTGATAGACAAAATTGGCTCGCTATAAAAGTTATTATAAGGATTATAGGTTTGACCATCTTTGTAACCAAAATAATTATTATAGGCAGTACCTTGAGGTGCACCCTCGTAACCACCAACTAAGGTTGTACCATTCAAATATGGTTGCAATGGCTGCTCAGGTCTCTGACCGTGAGTTTGGTTAGTACCAATTAACGTTAATGAGATAGTTTGTGATGGAGTTAATATTTTAGAAAGGTTGAAGAAGTAATCATAACCTTTAAAAGTTGATCCGTCAAACGGAAAAGCTCCTTCTGTGCGTGAGCCTTCAAAAGTTGCAGCCCAACCGCCAGCGGTTAAACCTGTAGAAACCATAACAGCAGTTTTGTTATATCCGTCAGAACCAATACCTTCTGATACAAATCCTCCGGCTTGCTGATCAGTAGTACGTGTGGTAACATTTACAGTACCACCAAATGCCGGAACAATAATTTTATTTGCACCTAAACCACGCTGAACTTGTATAGAACGTGCAACATCAGTAATACCTGAAAAATCAGACCAATATAATGCGCCTGTTTCAGGATCATTTACCGGGATACCGTTTACCGTATAAGCTACGTTACCGTTACCTGAACGGCTTGAGAAACCCCTGATACTGATACGCTGATCGCCGTAACCGCCGTCGCCATCTGTAGCAAATACGCCCGGTACACCAATTAACAAGTCGGGTATATCTCCATTACCAATGTGCTCATCAATAAATTCCTGGTTGATTGTTGTAACAGCAACCGGAGTTTTTCTGTCGATAGCAACGTCAGCGGTGATCGTAACC
The DNA here is from genome assembly GCA_013287375.1 of Bacteroidota bacterium. Classification (GTDB taxonomy): domain Bacteria; phylum Bacteroidota; class Bacteroidia; order Sphingobacteriales; family Sphingobacteriaceae; genus Mucilaginibacter. The sequence continues at coordinate 9,269 of JABDDX010000112.1, forward strand.
TCTTTCATTGAAGATGAATTCGGGCTTAATTGAACGATGCCTATATTTTTATCTGCATCGCCAATGTTGAATGTTTGTGGCACATAACCAACAAAAGTAACTACTATTGTTTGGCTACCAGCCGGTGCTTTAAGTTTGAATGAGCCATCTAATGAGGCTGTGGTTGCGGTAGTAGTTCCTTTTACAACAATAGTGGCAC
>JABDDX010000113.1 GCA_013287375.1 Bacteroidota bacterium
ATCCATCTCAGCTTGGGTAAATCTGTTTGGCCCAAATACTCTAACCAGTACTTCTGGATTCTTACCGTACATTTCTTTTTTAACATCATCCCAGGTAAGGTTAGCGCCCAGTTCGTTGTTAAATAAATCGAGCCATGCCTTGGTATGATAGGTCATGTCGTCTATTATTGTACCATTTAAATCAAATAACAAAGCTTTTGGAGTCATATATATAATCACAATAAAGATTACAAATATAAAAATCTGCAGCAACCGGTTAAGTTTTATAAGTATGAATTGTACACTAATAAACTTAAACCAGGTTGATTTTCTTTTTTTGTTTTTATGAAGAGCTGTATCTATAAACTTACCCTCTATTTCGAGTAATACAAATTCTATTTTATCTTTTGGTAACTTTTTTATATCAAAACTTTTATTTGTGAATAAATTAGTGTTATTTCGACACGTATTATAAACCAGTATGAGTAAAGACAAATTTGTTATAGGCGTCGACTATGGTTCTGATTCCGTACGCTCCGTTATCATCAATGCCACTAATGGCGAAGAAATAGCTTCGTCAGTATACTATTATCCACGTTGGCAAAAGGGATTGTATTGCGATGCGCCGAACAATCAATTCAGGCAGCACCCGCTCGATTATATAGAAGGCCTGGAAATAACAATAAAGGATTGCATTAAAACGGCAGGCGGTGCCACTGTTGCCGGTAATATAAAAGGGTTATCGGTTGATACCACTGGTTCAACCCCGGTTGCTGTAGATAAAACTGGTACACCACTTGCGCTAACGCAGGCTTTTAGTGAAAACCCCAATGCTATGTTTGTGCTTTGGAAAGATCATACATCCGTAAAAGAAGCCGCGGAAATTAATGAACATGCCACGAAATTCAGTATAAATTATCTTAAATATGTTGGTGGTATCTATTCTTCCGAATGGTTTTGGGCCAAGCTATTGCATGTTTTAAGAGTTGATGAAAGCGTTAGAAAAGCAACGCATTCGTGGGTTGAGCATTGCGATTGGATACCATTCCTATTAACCGGTGGCAAAAATGCAAACGAAATTAAACGCGGGCGCTGCTCTGCAGGACATAAGGCCTTATGGGCAGAGGAGTTTGGCGGATTACCACCGGATGAGTTTTTCGCTACGTTAGATCCTGTTTTAAAAGGGTTCACCTCAAAATTATTTACTGAAACCTATACAGCAGATCAGGCGGCGGGTAAGTTAAGCCCCGAATGGGCTGAGCGGCTTGGACTATCGACTGATGTAATAGTAGGCACTGGTGCGTTTGATGCACACATGGGTGCTGTAGGAGGGCAAATAGAGCCATACCATTTAAGTAAAGTAATGGGTACTTCTACCTGTGATATACTAGTGGCCCCGGTTAATGAAATGAAAGATAAGCTGGTACGCGGCATATGCGGACAAGTAAATGGTTCGGTTATACCCGGTATGGTGGGCCTTGAGGCAGGCCAGTCTGCCTTTGGCGATACTTATGCCTGGTTTAAAAATATCGTATCATGGCCCATGGATAACCTGCTTTCTCAATCTTCCATAATTGATGCACAAACTGCGGATGCATTAAAACTAGAGCTATCCGAATTAATCATACCAGAACTTAGTAAACAGGCTATGCTGCTACCAATTGAGGAAGATAGCGAGCTGGCAATTGATTGGTTTAATGGTCGCCGCACACCAGATGCGGATCAATCCTTAAAAGGAGCCATCACAGGTTTAGGCTTGGGCAGCGATGCCCCGCGCGTGTTTAAAGCATTGGTTGAAGCTACTTGCTTTGGCGCTAAAAGCATAGTTGAGCGCTTTGTATCAGAGGGTATACCTGTAAAGGGGCTTATTGGTATAGGTGGTGTGGCTAAAAAATCACCATTTGTTATGCAAACGATGGCCGATGTACTGGGCATGCCTATCCGGATACATCAATTTAAACATACCTGCGCTTTGGGCGCTGCCATGTTCGCGGCAGTAGTGGCGGGGATTTACCCAACAGTTGAAGAAGCGATGGCGGCAATGGGCCGCGGTTTTGACGTTGAGTACTATCCAAATCCGCAATATCAGGAAGTTTATAAAAGAAGATATAAGCAATACAATGGCTTAGGTGAATTTGTGGCTTTTCAAGTTGCAAGGAGCTTAAGTAATCATAAATAATATCAGCAAGATGAGCAAATATCAGCATATAAAACAAAGCGCATACGAAGCAAATATGCAGCTACCGAAGCTAAACCTTGTGCTTTTTACTTTCGGTAATGTGAGCGCGGCAGATCATGAACTAGGTGTGTTTGCAATAAAACCCAGCGGTGTGCCTTATGAAGATCTTTCACCCGAAAAAATGGTTATTGTTGACTTTGACGGTAACACTATTGAGGGGGACCTAAGGCCATCATCAGATACCAAAACCCATGCGGTGCTTTATAAGCATTGGAGCGATATTAACGGAATAGTGCATACCCACTCTACTTATGCAACAGCCTGGGCGCAGTCGCAGCGGTGCATACCCATTTTTGGTACAACACATGCCGATTATTTAACGGTTGATGTGCCCTGTGCTCCGCCGATGAATGATGAAATGATCCAAGGAAACTATGAATATCAAACAGGATTCCAGATCATGGATCACTTTGAAAAGGAAGGATTAGACCATAAAGAAGTTGAAATGGTGTTGGTAGGCAACCATGCGCCATTCAGCTGGGGCAAATCGGCTGAAAAGGCCGTGTACAACAGTGCCGTTCTGGAAGCGGTTGCACATATGGCCTATCTTACCGAACAAATCAATCCGCAGGCGAAAAGATTGCAGGATTCCCTGATAAAAAAACACTTTGAAAGAAAACATGGCCCTGATTCCTATTACGGCCAATAAGTTGGTGAACAGGTTAATACATGTCTCCCACAAATTCACTCAATCACAAATTCACTAAATATATATATGATCGATCTAAAAATATTTGAAGTTTGGTTTATAACCGGAAGCCAGAGCTTATACGGAGAAGAAACATTAAAAAAGGTTGCAGAACATTCCCAGGAAATTGTAAAAGGAATAGATACTTCGGGCAAAATACCTGTACGTGTAGTTTTTAAACCAATTGTTAAGTCATCGGAAGAAATTTATGCCACAATACAAGACGCAAATGCTGCTAAAAATGTAATTGGCATAATCACATGGATGCACACTTTTTCACCTGCAAAAATGTGGATACGTGGGTTAAGCATTTTACAAAAACCAATGCTTCACCTACATACCCAATATAATCGTGATATTCCATGGAGTAGCATTGATATGGATTTTATGAATCTGAACCAAAGTGCACATGGCGACAGGGAGTTTGGTTTTATGGTCTCGCGTATGCGTAAAAATCGTAAAGTAGTAGTAGGCCATTGGCAGGATACCGAAGTATTAAGTCAGATAAGTACCTGGTCACGCGCTGCAGCTGCCTGGTATGATTGGCAGGGTGCTAAGTTTGCACGTTTTGGTGATAACATGCGTTTTGTTGCTGTTACCGATGGTGACAAGGTTGAAGCAGAATTGAAATTCGGATTCTCTGTTAATACTTATGGCATAGGCGATTTAGTGCAAATAATAAATGCAGTTAGCGATGCGGCGATTAATGAACTAATTGATGAGTATCAAAGCTCGTACACTATGGATGCCGATCTTCATAAAGGCGGTGCAAGGCATAGTTCAATATATGAAGCCGCGAGAATTGAGTTGGGAATGAGGAAATTCTTAAAAGACGGTGGCTTTAAAGGTTTTTCTGATACGTTTGAAGACTTGCATGGTATGGCGCAATTGCCGGGCATCGCTTCGCAGCGTTTAATGGCCGATGGATATGGCTTTGCCGGTGAGGGCGACTGGAAAACAGCTGCGCTGGTACGTGCCTTTAAGGTAATGGGTAGTGGGTTGCCGGGGGGTAATGCTTTTATGGAGGATTATACCTATCATTTCGATCCTAACAATGCACTGGTTTTAGGTTCGCATATGCTGGAGGTTGATGCCTCATTGGCTAATGGTAAAGCAGCATTAGAGGTACATCCTTTAGGGATTGGTGGTAAAGCAGATCCCGCAAGGCTGGTGTTTAATGTAGCCGGTGGCGAAGCGCTTAATGCATCCATTGTTGATATGGGTAACCGTTTCCGTTTGCTGATAAACGAAGTTAAAGCTGTTGAACCGCAAAATGATTTACCTAACCTGCCGGTAGCCAGGGTACTATGGAAACCATACCCGGATATGAAAACAGGTTGCGCGGCATGGATATACGCAGGTGGCGCACATCATACCGCATACAGTCAGAATTTAACGGCTGAACATTTACAGGACTTTGCTGATATAGCAGGTATTGAATTTGTACGTATTGGTAAAGATACCAAGCTGGATCAGTTCCGTAATGAGCTGCGCTGGAACGATGCGGCTTACAAATAATAGCTTTTTATATTCCTGCCTATGTGTGAGATATTTTAGCATAGGCAGGTTTTTAATTTCCGTTCCTTTGCTATGAATTGATTACCTATTGCACTTATAACTAAAATATCAGGTTGGTAGGGTTGGGGATCAGGTTTAAAAATGCCTGGAATTTGGCATAATAGTTTTGCATATTGAGCTGATAGTAAAATGCACCTCTTCTTGATCCTGCTTTATCTTTTTCAGCTTGTTTAATCAGTAACCCGGTAGCCAGTATCCGTTTGCTGAAATTGCGTTTATCAATAGTGGTGTTGTATACACTTTCATAAAGGCTTTGCAGTTGTGGGATGGTAAACCTGCTGGGCAGTAATTCAAAAAGTATTGGGTGTAGTGCGGCTTTATAACGGATACGCCTTTTTGCCATTTCAACCATTTCTTGCTGGTCAAATATAAGCTTAGGCATGCGTTTAAGCGAGAACCATTCCGGGTGATAATCTGTACTTATTTGTTTCTGATACTTGTTAATATCTATCAGGGCAAAGTAGGCTGTAGATACTGTTCTTTCCACAGGATCGCGGAGCGGATTGCCGAAAGTATGTAATTGTTCCAAATACATACCATCTAAGCCAGTCAACTGTTTAAGTATCCGGTTTGATGCCTGATCGAGGCTTTCATCGGCTTGTACAAAGCCTCCCATAAGGCTCCATTTACCCATTTCGGGTTCGAATCCCCGTTGTATCAATAAAATTTTTAAGGTATCACCGTCAAATCCAAATATAATACAATCTACTGCCTGTGTGAACCGGCTTTGTTTGGAATATCTGATCATTTAAATGGTTAATCTTTTTTCAAGGATGTACCTGCAAATCTAACATTTTCATTCATAGCTCACATACATCTAAATACATTTAGATGAGTTAATGATCATCAGAAGAAAACTAATTGAATAAGGTTTAAGATCTATCTTGTCTGAATAGGAGTTTTTACGATTATAGCGCGTATCGGCTATGATCTGTATCTATAAATTCCCATCTTAAAGGGCTGAATGCATCAACCAGCATCCCCTCTTCAAGGCAAACACAACCATGTACAGTGTAGGGTGGCGCATAATACCCATCACCTTTGCTAATGATCTTTTTGGTATCGCCCATAGTCATCTCAAAAGTACCGCTTTCTACATAGGTTACTTGCGAGTGCGCGTGGTTATGTAATTGCCCACAACTGTCTTTCTCAAACTTAACCTTAACAAGCATTACTTTGTCGTCATATCCCAATACTTGTCGCTGTACGCCCGCACCAACTGTTTTCCAGTCAGATTTTTCTTCAAATTGAAATAAATTGCTCTGTATCATTTTAGTATGCTATTGTTTACCGTTTTATTAAGTATGCTTATACCCGCTCAGATATTAATCAACCACTTTAATTTTTATAACTAATTTTTTCACTGTGTCATATCCATCAACTTTGATGTTGGGCCGATGAGCATTAGGTGGAAAAAATAAAAAGAACTGACCAGGTGTTGCGATGTAATAAGTCCCGTCGGCTGTGTAGTTAGCTGCATCTTTTGCGGGGTTATAGGGTTTAATTACGGTAGCGGTACTCACTGGTGCCACGCCTATTTTTTCTTCTCCATTGATGACATACTGTAGGTCGATGTATTTTTGGTGTGATTCCCACTTTGCATCTTCTAAAGTTTTAGAGGGGGCATTGGTAATACTAGCATACGCATTTTTATCATCGATCGGATATTGTCCGGGAGACATGTTTTTTTAAATCCTGATTCTTTATGAAAGCGAATACCTTATCCCAAACAGCCTTGTTGGCATTGTACTGTTTGTAAAACTCCAAGGCATTAACTGAAGGATGCACATCTATCAACAGTCCATCGCCCCATACCTTGCTTTTTACCCATTGCTCAGCAGTCTTTTGGTCAGTTTGTGCCGATGCTATATTTTTCATCGCAAAGAAATTCAGAAAAACTAAAGTTATGATAATAGCTTTTTTTACTCTCATGATTATAAAGGGGTTAAATAGGACTTAGTGTTCCTTTATGTATTATTAATACAGCGTTTATTTTTCAATATTACAACGTATTCCTTTTAAATTGAAGTAAGTTACAGTATATATCTACGCAAACGTTGGAGTGAAATAAAGTAGAGTTAGTGTTTTTGAAAAAATAGAAATGGGTGAAAGGATTGCATGTGATCATGCTTTTGATTTGCTGCTTGAAATGATCAGGTATGGTAAATAAGCCAATAATATAAGAATTAAGGCAGCGCTCAATTTTAATTAATGCCAAACGATCTGAAAAGATCACCCGGCATTAATTGATAAAACAGTTTATTTGACAAGAATTAACTGTCGTTTTGTGAGTTATCTGGTTACGATTTCAGCATAACTTTTTATTACTTCTAAGGTTGGTATAAGGTTACCTTGTTCATCAAATAAAAAATATCCAACTCATCATAACCTATGGATTATTTCAAATCTTTCATCTTTCCAAATAAATGCAATGACCAGTAATTGGTAAGAAATATGTTATTAGGGTCACGCTTTGCGCGGAGGGCCATGAAATCATCCCAACGAGGGTATTGTAGGCGTAAGTATGTAGCCCAGTCCTTATAATCATACTCCGGTAAAAACTTAGCCCAATGTAATCTGAAAGGAATGTTTTCATTCCTGAGTGCTTCCCAAAACTGACTAAAAAAACCTTCTTTTGATGCCGGATTACCCTCGTTATTACTAAACCAAAAAAAGTCTATTCTAAATACATCACGCTCGTAGGAAGGGCTTAACCAATAACTGCTTTTTTTGCCGGCATATAACTCGGTAGAATAATAGCCTGTTGCTTTGAACTTATCCTCTTTAAACATCTTATCTAAAAGTGTCATAGCGCGTTGCGTGTCAGATAATGGTATCCATATTTCAGTAAATTCAGTACCCATCAGCACATCATTTGCGCCATTATCCATGGGCAAGCTGCTATAAGTGTAATCCATAAATAATTGTGCATTACCCTTTTTTGTTAAGGGTTGTAGCACATCAACCACAACAGGGTATATCGCATGCAATAATCCATTAAACGTCATAAAGAATAACGTAAGCAAAAAGCCAATGCATTTTAGTAAGAAAGTGATAATGGCAGCAATAACTTTCGCGAAGAGCCCGCCTCCCCATGATAGTTCAGTAAGATGCCTGAATTCAGCGAATGATGGTTTCAGCTTTTTCCATACAACAAGGAATTTACTATTTCCGAGCATCGTAAATAGCATAGAAGCGCCCAATTGTTCTACATTGCTCACAAAGTTATTATCAGCAAACTCTTCGTAAGGTGCAGGATCAAATACAGGCATCGCGGTGCCTCTCGAGGCTTCCCATATCACAACCCGTTCAACTTTTTCCTGTGGCCACCATAATATTCTTGAATATGGTGTTTGTTGCAGATAAGTTTCTAATCCTGGTTTCCCATTCGCACCATTACCTAATAGATCAATAGGGCAGGCATCGGGACTAGTAGGGTAGGTGATTTGTTGCCCCTATATATTAAAGTTAGGCGTTAACTGCAGGCGAATTTTACTTACAATGCCTAATAAACCCAATGAAAGAACAACGGCTCCGAATTCTTCACTTTCTCTGGTAAACCATTCAACTGTTCCGCTAGCATCAATAATTGATAATGCAAGTATATTTTCATCAATAGTATACCATAACGACCCGCCTGAAGAGCCTGTCATTAAAAAGCCACTTACTGTTTGATGGGATATGCCGCCAAGGTCACTTAATGTGAACCCTTTGGTAAAAGCCTGGTATAGTAAACTATTTTCTAAGGTAGATGTTCCGGTAGGATCTTCCGGGTCATAACCCAGATGTATTCCGGCTTCAACTTCAATAATTCCTTTAGCTTCATCTATCCAAACCAGCTTGCTATATTGGTCAAACATGATATTCAGATTAGGGCCTTCAGGCGGTTTTTGTTCTGATACCTCGTTAGGAAGCGGTGGGTCGCCTATTCCCGGGTCAGTGTAAATGGCTCTGGCAAGCGAATGCGCAGCACCTCTGCATCTTATTTCAAGAGATTCTTCAGCTGCTTTTTGTACAAGCGCTACAATTTCATTTTCAGTTATAGGGTGGTAAAAACCATCCGCTCCTTTTGGTGGTAGTTGAGATGACATGATAATGGTTTAAGGTTATCTAAAAGTAAGCATTAATATTTAAATATTAATTAAAATAAAAAGGAGCTATTCCAAAATGAAATAACTCCTTTTATTTTAATGACCTCCTTAAGGGGTATAGGAGAATTAATTATCTCCAATATCCTCTATGCCATGCATAACCGCGTGGGCCGTGGTGCCAGCTTCCTGCCACCCAAACCCTTCCGGCACGAGGCCGAGCCCAATGTCCTGGCCTGCGTACATAAACGCCACCGTTCCAAACCCAGTCGCCATCAATCCAGATTGCTCCCGGGTATGGCGCACCAGGTCTTACATAAACAGTTTCTGCTGGTTGGCTGGTTACATAATACTCGCCTGCACAGGCCGACATAAATAGAGAACCGGCTAACGCCGTCATGATTCCTAACTTTTGTAATGTTTTCATAAGTATTTTTTCTGGTGATAATAAGTATGGACAAATAACTACCAAAAAGGTTTAATAATCTATTTGCTGAACTTATCTGCAACTACCAGATCTTTACTGCCTGCTGCATATTTATAGAATCCGCTACCGATTTAAAAGGTGCTGTACAAAATGCCGATCTGGTTATTGAAGCAGCTACCGAGAACCGGGAAATTAAACTTAGTTTATTTAAACAGTTAAGCGAGCTATGTAGCGATAAGGTAATACTGGCTTCCAATACATCATCTATATCCATCACTCAAATTGCTTCAGTAACTAAAAACCCGGCGAAGGTAATTGGTATGCACTTTATGAATCCGGTGCCGTTAATGAAACTGGTTGAAGTAATAAGGGGCTATGCAACTACGGATGAGGTTACCGATACCAT
>JABDDX010000114.1 GCA_013287375.1 Bacteroidota bacterium
TAACTAACTGTTAAACAATTGATATTAGAGCATTCTTTTTTCACTAGGGTATAGTAAACAGGGCTATTATTGAATTCGTATCTTTGAAACACGATATGGACAAGCTTAATTTTCCTCCTAATTTTTTAGAATCATTATCCGGCGAGCCGGGTTTTGACGCAGAAAACTTCACAAATACTCACGAATTTTCTGAAACGCCTACCTCTATAAGGATAAATCCTTTTAAAAAATCTGCGATAAAAGGCGATAGCCAGGTGCCGTGGTGCCCCGAAGGCTATTATTTAGATGCGCGCCCGTCGTTTACATTCGATCCTTTATTCCATGCAGGCTGTTATTATGTACAGGAAGCATCATCCATGTTCATCGGCCATATATTAAAAAGCATTAAGCCTGATGAGGAACCCGTGAAGATATTAGACCTGTGCGCAGCGCCCGGCGGCAAAAGCACATTGATCAATTCGGCTATGCAGCCTGAGGACTTATTAGTGGCAAACGAGATCATCAAAACACGTGTACCGGTACTTGCTGATAATTTAAGCAGATGGGGAACTGCCAATGTCATCGTGACCAATAACGATCCAAAAGATTTTACCCGCCTGAAAGGCTTTTTTGATATTATATTGGTTGATGCGCCTTGCTCAGGGTCGGGTATGTTTCGTAAAGACCCTGCGGCGATGAACGAGTGGAGCGAAAACAACGTAAACCTATGCCAGCAAAGGCAGGAAAGAATTTTGGCAGACATTTATCCGTGTTTAAAAGAAGGCGGACACCTTATATATAGTACCTGCTCTTACTCGCACCAGGAAAACGAGGATATTTTGGATTGGCTTTGTGAAAGCTTTGAATTGGAGAGTTTGCCTATACCTATATATAAGGAGTGGGGCATTGTTGAAACGCAATCTGAAAAGAAAAAAGCATGGGGTTATCGTTTCTATCCCGGCAAGGTAAAGGGTGAGGGATTATTCGCCGCTTGTTTGAGGAAAACCGGGAGCCAGGAAGCTATGGGTGGCTTTAAGAATAAGGAGCAGCAAAAGGTAGTAGCCAAAGAACTGGACCAGGTAAAGCAGTATATTAATGAGCCTGCAGAGTTTTACTATTTTAAAGTGAATGATGACTGGATGGCCATTAACAGTAATCATATCGAAAGCTTGAATATCCTGAGCCGGAACTTGTATGTAAAGAAGTCGGGGGCGAGGATAGGCAAACTTGCAGGTAAGGATCTGGTACCCGACCATGAGCTGGCCTTGAGCATTATTGTTAATAAGGATGCAGTTTTACAAACCGAACTGAATAAAGACCAGGCCATACAGTATTTAAGGCGGGATAACCTTACCTTAACTATAGCTGAAACCGGTTGGAGTTTAATGAACTTTGAAGGCCATACTTTAGGTTGGGCCAAATTATTACCTAACAGGATCAATAATTATTATCCGAAGGAGATTAGGATATTCTCACAAGCTCCGCAATAAATAGCCTGGCAGATGCTGAAACTGTCATTTTTAAAATTGTTACTATAATAGCAAGGGTATTATACAACAACTAGTAGCTAAATTGCGTACAATAACCCGTTAGATTTTAACTGTGGACTAAGATTTGTGTACAATGGGCGTTACTGATACTATTAATAATAATATAAAAGAAGACATATTTAATCTGGAGCATTTCTTCAACTTATCACCGGACCTGCTGTGTATTGCCGGGTTTGATGGTTATTTCAAAAAGATAAACCCTGCTGTTTCCAAAACACTTGGTTATACTAATGAAGAGTTATTTTCAAGGCCGATAGATTCCTTTGTTCATGCCGAGGACCGCGAACTGACATCGCAAAAGCGGGAGAATATTAAGAAAGACAACCCACTTTTACATTTCGAGAACCGATATATTACTAAGAGTGGTGAGATTGTTTGGCTATCCTGGACTTCGATGCCAATTAAAGAAGAAGGACTTGTTTTTGCCATTGCAAAAGTTGTTACCCATAAAAAGAAACTGGAGGAGGACAGGAACTCGTTATTGAATAACTTAACCTCCATTAATAACGAGTTGAAACAACTCACCTATACAACATCCCATAATTTAAGGTTGCCGGTTAGTAATCTGTTATCTATTTTTAATTTCCTGGATATATCTAAAATTCAGGATAAGGAAACGCTTGAATTTTTTGAGATGCTTAAGATCTCTGCTGAAAGTTTAAAGAATACCTTAAATGATTACGTGGATACCCTAACACAGAAAAACATTTTAGAAGTACATACCGAGGAATTGAATCTAAGTGAATGCCTTAATACTGTACTTTTATCGTTAGGATCATTGATACAAGGTGCAAAAGCGAAAATAGCTGTCGATTTTTCTGTGTACGAAACAATAAACTTTAACAAGGCTTACCTTGAAAGCATATTCCTTAACCTGATTACCAACTCTATTAAATACACCAAACCTGATACAGCCCCTGTTATTACTATTTATACCAGAGAAAGGGATAATATTAAGCAATTGGTTTTATCTGATAAAGGATTAGGATTTGATATGGATGCTGTGAAAGATAAGATATTTGGGTTCAATCAAAAATTCCACAATCATAGCGATAGTAAGGGGATTGGTTTATACCTTGTTTATAATCACGTTACAAGTTTAGGCGGCAAAATAGCAATTGAAAGCAGAGTGAATGAAGGAGCAACCTTTATTATATCGTTCCCGAAAAGTTTTTGATAATAGTTTATCACAATTAATAAATATGAGAAAAAACCTACTACTTATACTAGTATCTATTCTACCATTCATATCGCAAGCACAGGTAAGGGCTATTGCCGGCACTGATGTTGTAAGCTTGAAAACCTTTAGTACTGTTTTGGGTGATGCTGTTAAAGCGGAAAAACTTGATGATTACTTTAAACCATTAGGCTATAAGTTTACCGGTATGGAAAATATCTCCAGGCATGGGATGCAAGGGCATCAACTAACCTACGTGGGCGATCATTCAGATTTTAGGATAGATCTGGTAAACCGGTTAAAGCTTAATGTTTTATATGAAACACCATCGGCCGCTGAATACAATACCATATTAACGGATTTGCAAACCAGTAATGGCTATAAAATTGTGGATGATGCGGATAGTGGCTTAACTACATCTGAAACTTTTGCCAATAGCGAATACTTATTTGTTTTTATGACCAGGAAAACGCAAAATGGGATGCAATATTCCATCAATGCATCAAGCAAGGTGAGTAACCTGGTGGTTAATGATGGTAATAATCAATAAGGCTTATTAATATTGCCCTATTGATAATAGCACTAAAGTGCAGGCGTATTCCGTTTCAATACCTTTTTCATTTGCCATTTTGCGCAGCTCGGTATTCTCAGTACCGGGGTTGAAAATAATACGCTTTGGATGGGTATTTAATATATAATCATACAAAGGTGGCTGGTTTTGCGTACCTACATATAAGGTTATCGTATCAATATCATCATGTATGGTTTCGGCTTTTTCAATTTGCACACCTGCAACTTCACCGGTTTTTATGCCTACGTTAACGATACTATGCCCATGATTTACCAATCTGTTTGCGGCCAGATATGCGTAACGGCTTGAATCCGGGGTAGCGCCTAAAATCAATGTCTTTTTATCAGCCATTTATAATTCTGTTTAATAATGCGATTTGCCCTGCATGATAAATATGATGCTGGATTAATCCGTTAATCAATGCCTCATAAGTAACTACCGGCCGGTCGCCTCGTTGATCATCTATTGGCTCATCCCATTGCTCATCAGGAAAGTCTTGAATGATGCGTATCAAATTTACGTTAACCAACTTTAAGTCATCAACATAATTCTGCCATTTTTGCTCCTCAGGTTTCCCTGTCTCCGGCCAGTCGCCGCTGGTGGGTACGCCTGCGGTCATGCCATTCATGCGATCCATTACCTCTTCTGTCCAGGCAACCATGTGTAATACGATTTCGGCAATGTTGTGCACAGAGCCCGGCGGCTTTTCATAAGCGGCTTCAAAACTTACTTTGGCAATGGTATCATATATGCCTGTGCCGTACCATGGGCGACCTGATAATACTTTTTCTAATTCCTGTTGTAATTTTTCGGATGTTGTCATTTATATTACTTTTAAAGCCGCCGTTGCACAGTTTATCCCATCAATAGCAGCAGAAATTATGCCACCTGCATATCCGGCACCTTCGCCACATGGGAATAAGCCGGTTATCTGGGGATGTTGTAAGGTCTCTTTATCTCTGGGGACTTTCACGGGTGATGAGGTACGGGATTCTACACCCACTAATATAGCCTCATTGGTATAATAGCCCTTCATCTTTTGCCCGAACACTGGCAATGCTTTTCGTAGGCGTTCATTTATCCAATCAGGCAATACTTCTTTCAATTGGGTGCTTCTTGTACCGGGAAGGTAAGAGTTTTTGGGTAGATCAATAGATTGCCGACCGTTTACAAAGTCGACCATACGTTGCGCGGGGGCTACTAAACTACCGCCGCCTGCTGTAAAGGCTATACGCTCAATCTCTTGCTGAAATTTGAGCATTTTAAATGGGTCGTTTTCATCTCCGGCTACATCCTCTAAATTAATCTGGACCACTGTACCGGAGTTGGCATAAGGGTTATTCCGTTTGGACGGGCTCCAGCCATTTACAACAATTTCGTTTGCTTCTGTGGCGCAAGGCGCGATGATACCGCCAGGGCACATACAAAATGAGAATACACCGCGACCATCGACCTGCTCCACCAAACTATAATAGGATGGAGGCAAGTCATCGCCCCGAACTTCGCAATGATATTGCGCGCGGTCAATAATTTCCTGCGGATGCTCAATCCGCACACCTAAAGCAAAGGGCTTAGCTTCTATCAATACATTTTGACGATGCAACATTTCGAAAACATCGCGCGCGGAGTGCCCAGTTGCCAGTATTACCGCATCTGAATTTATTTTTTCGCCTGATGCCAGCTCAACGCCCTTAATTTTATCAAAGGATATTATTAATGAGGTAACCTTTGCATCAAAGTGGATTTCTCCGCCTGCATTGAGTATTGTTTCGCGGATAGCGGTGATGATTTGCGGTAATTTATTAGTACCGATGTGCGGGCGGGCATCAACCAAAATATCAGTTGTTGCCCCATGAGCTACAAATATCTTCAGTACCTGGTTTACATCGCCCCGTTTGGTTGAGCGTGTGTAGAGCTTACCATCAGAATATGTACCTGCTCCGCCTTCACCAAAACAATAATTACTCTCGGGATTTACCAGTCCTTGTTTGTTGATGTTTGCCAGATCGCGGCGGCGGTCTTTAACCTCTTTACCCCGCTCTATAATAATAGGTTTTAATCCCAGTTCAATACACTGCAAAGCAGCAAACAAACCAGCCGGACCAGCCCCTACTATAATAACAGGCTTAGCTTCCTTTACATCGGGATAATTTACGGTATAACTTTCAGCGCTAAATGGCTCATCAATATAAACCTTTAGCTGCATGCGGTAAACCACTTTGCGTCCACGTGCATCAATTGAGCGCTTTAATATTTGGAAGCCGGTAATTTGATTGGTGGAGATTCTTAATGCTGATGCTGCAAGGTCCTTTAAAACTGCCTCATCTTCATGCTGCCCGGGAGGGCATACTATTTCAATTTCTTTTATCATGTCGCTGCCGGGTTTTTATCCCGGATGGGGCAAAGATAAATGTTTTAGATATTATTAGCAGCAACCGTCCGCAAGCAAACGTTAATCGTTCGTTATCGAACAGTTACAAAACCACCATAATACATAATTAACTATAAATCAATAACATAAATTAAGGGTATCAATTTTGGCATAGGCTTATCAAATAGCAAAAAGATGAGCACAGATAATTATTTAAGGTTTATATGGGAAGGTTGCTTACGTAACGAACCTAAATACCAGGAATTACTATATAAAACGTTATCACCAAAAATGATGGCGGTTTGCATTCGTTATGCAAAAGATAAAGATGAGGCGCAGGATATTTTACAGGAGGGGTTTGTAAAATTATTTAACAACCTGCACAATTATCGTGGCGAGGGTAGCCTGGAAGGTTGGATACGCCGCATTATGGTACATTGCGCCATATCACGCTATCGCAAAGCGCGCACCATGGTTTTGGTTGATGATTTTGGTGAAGACAGCAAGATGATGGCAGGCACCACACGTAACGATAATACCCTCGAGGCTGCTGACTTACTACAAATGATAGATCAATTACCTGATACTTATCGCTCGGTATTTAACATGTATGCTATTGAAGGTTTTTCGCACCAGGAAATAGGGACTAAGCTTGGCATGACTGAATTGTTATCAAGAACTACTTTATGTCGCGCAAGAGGCATTTTGAAAACCAGACTGAACAAACTGAATAAATTGGAAGACAGAGAATTACATGCAGTAGCCTGAATTTAATTGAAAAATCGCATTCCATACAGCTCTATTTTGTCATTTTAATGTCATCTGAAAATTAGAAAAATCAAATTTTATTAAACTAATGGTTAATTAAAATCAGTGTAGATTATACACTATGGTTGCATTTTATCGAAATTTAACACAAACGCCCGTTTGTATACCAAATTCATTGTTTCATATAACGAAAGCCAAAATTCGTCATTAAAAAAAGTGCAAAACTTTCAATTAAACATTAATTAATTCTTTTACGTTATTAGGGTAATTTTAACCGGCTTTGGGCCCCTAATTAATTTATTAAATGAAAAAGAAAGTTATTCTATTAAGCTTATTTGTACTGTTCTCACTACCAATTTTCGCTCAAAACATTTTTACTGCTGCCAAAACAAACGACATCCCTGGCATCAAATTCCTGTTAAACAGCGGCGTTAATGTAAATTCTCGTGACGCGCAAGGCGAAACACCTTTAATTATTGCCGTGCAAAGCGGACAACTACGCGCTGCCAAACTTTTACTTGAAGAAGATGCTGACATCAATCTTCAGGATAAAGCAGGTAATACTGCTTTAATTACCGCGGTAAATTCAGGCAATGCGGCTCTTGTAAAAACACTTATTGATCGCGGCGCTAATGTAAACATCGCCGATAAGAATCATAAAATTGCCGCCGATTATGCAAAAGCATCTAACAATACCGACATATTAAATTTACTGAGTACCAATATTTAATATAAAAATATCTACAAAAAGAAAAGCCGGGATCTAATAAATACCGGCTTTTCCTTTTTTAATAACCTTTCAATTATACCCTTACTTTGTGTGCTACAAAAATTTGCGCATTAGCTTTAATATCGCAATGCTCATCAAAAACATTTATCCTCATGTTATGAGTTGAGTAGTTACTTAAGCAAATACCATCCGTATTAACTAAAACGTTGATTAATGCTCCCCGGAAAGTGATGTTAAACGAATATGATTTCCATTGACTGGGTAAAAATGGGCTGAAACTTAGTTTGCCATTTTTTACCTGCATCCCGGCAAAGCCTTCAACCACACTCATCCATGTGCCTGCCATTGAGGTGATATGCAAACCATCTTCCGTGTCATTATTGTAATCATCCAGATCAAGCCTTGATGTACGCAGGTAAAAATTATAAGCGTCATCTTCTCTACCTAAACGTGCCGCAAGTATAGCGTGTACGCAAGGCGATAAAGAACTTTCATGCACCGTTAGCGGCTCATAAAACTCATAATTGCTTCGTAACGTTTCCTCATCAAATTTATCACTGAAAAAATAAAGCCCCTGTAATACGTCGGCCTGTTTAATATAGCATGACCGCAGTATCCTGTCCCAACTCCAATTTTGATTTAATGGGCGTTCGGCTGGATTAAGATCATTTACCGGGATTATTTCTTTATCGAGGAAACCATCCTGCTGCAAAAAAATGTTTTTTGCTTCATCCTTAGGGAAGTACATATTTTTGCAAATATGATTCCAGAATGAGGTCTCATCTACCTCATTAAAGCTCAGTTTTTTTATTAGTTGCTGATATTTTTCAGGTGTATTTGTTTTTACATAGTTTACAGCTTCGCTCGCGTATTCCATGCTCCAGCAGGCAATGGTGCTGGTATACCAGTTATTGTTTACGTTATTTTCGTATTCATTGGGGCCGGTTACGCCAAGCATTACAAATTTGCCCTGGTTTTCGCTCCAGTTTACTCTCTGAGCCCAAAAACGAGCTATCCCAACTAATACTTCCAGTCCGTATTCATTCAAATACGCTGCATCGCCGGTATAATTAATGTAATTATAAATGGCATAAGCTATAGCGCCATTGCGGTGGATCTCTTCAAAAGTAATTTCCCATTCATTATGGCACTCTTCACCATTCATCGTTACCATGGGGTACAAGGCCGCTCCGCTATTAAAACCAAGCTTTTGGGCGTTTTCTATAGCTTTATCAAGCTGCTTGTAACGATAAATGAGTAGATTTTTAGTTACCTGCTGCGGTGCAGTAGCTAAATAAAAAGGTACACAATAAGCTTCTGTATCCCAATAGGTAGAGCCGCCGTATTTTTCACCGGTAAAACCTTTAGGGCCTATATTCAAACGGTCATCCTTGCCTGTGTAGGTTTGATTTAGTTGGAAGATATTGAAACGGATACCTTGCTGTGCCGCCACATCACCTTCAATAATAATATCGCTTTCGTTCCATTTCTCTTTCCAGGCTTCCGCTTGTTCGGCTAACATTTTATCAAAACCTTTATCGCTTACTTCGCTCAATACATTTGTACAGGCCGATAGTAAACCTTCGGGTTTATGATTTTGCGAGGATACGTTTACCGCGTATTTATATATCGCTATGTTTTCACCCTGATTGGCGTTTATACTAAGAACGGTTGATGTGTATTTCTCTTTAGCAGTGCCGATGTATTTAACATCAGCAGGTTTGCCATTTTGATAAACAATAGTACAAGTACCGGTACAAACCTCGTATAATGTTTTTTTAGTTCTCAGGGTTAAATAAGCCCGGTTATTATCAGCCTTGCTATTTACCTCATTCCAAAACTTTTCATCGTAGTTAGAATCCTTGTTGGCAATGTCGCCATCTATATAAGAATTAATAGTTATCGCTCCGCTGAAATTTACCGGGGTGACTGTATATTCAATAGCGCCGGCCTCTTCGTCTATGATGCTGCAAAATCGTTTGGCGTTTACCTTTATTTGTTT
>JABDDX010000115.1 GCA_013287375.1 Bacteroidota bacterium
GGACTTCCGTTAATTATATACCAACCGTCGAACCCAACGTCTCAGAAGATGATCGTGTTGCTTTCCGGTGATGGGGGATGGCTTGGTTTTAACGATACACTTGCCGTTGAATATGCAAAAAGGGGATATCATGTTATAGGTTTTAATTCAAGAACCTATTTTTGGCATCAAAGAGATCCCGATCAAACTGCAAGTGATTTTAGCAAGATGATCAGTAAATACAGTGAAAAATGGAAGACAAAAAGAATCATTTTGAGCGGTTACTCTTTTGGTGCTGATGTCGTTCCATTTATCTATAACAGGCTGCCCGATAGTTTAAAAAACCACGTCGGCAAGCTGCAGTTGCTCTCTCCTTATTTATCCACAGACTTCAAAGTTCTCTTAATAGACCTTTTTAGTACAGGGGGCGATAACCGGACCTACAAGGTAACGGAAGAAGTTAAAAAGATAAAAATACCCATATACTGTTTTTATGGTGAGGCGGAAACTCCCAAGCCGCTGGCTGGTATCATAATGCCAAACTTTTATATTAAATTCCTTTCTGGTGATCACCATTATTTACATAGTTACCGGCAAATAGTTTTTTCCATGAGAGATAAATTGAAAAACAAAGTAATTATTTGGTAGCCGATTATTGTAAATTTACCTTTACACCTATCTGATTAGATAAACCACGAGGATTTACATCCAGATTGTTAAAAGACATATGCATTCCGGTAAATCCGGCGGTGGTATATAATGTTACCTTATGATTTAGTTTGACTAATACTCCGCCGCCGCCAAAGGTGTATAGGCCTCTGTCTGTTACATTCCTGGTGCTTTCAACATGCGTCGGATCTTCCTGTTCGTATTTTATGAACGTAGAGTATCCAACGTCCGCGACTGCAAATGGGCACACGATCCAGTTGGCAAAAGGCACATAGCGAAAGTCAGCCAAAACCGGCAATACTTTCACATGCCTTAGGTTGTAGCCATTGTCTATATGTAATGTGCTATAATCATAAGCAATACCAAGCCCCATGGCAAAATTGGCTGTTGCATTATAATCCACAAACGCATATCCGCCATCAAAACGACTATGATGACATGTTTTGAAATATTGATATTCAGCAATAACGGAAAGTTTTTTATACCATGGCGTATCCGTTTTGGTGCTGTCGGCAAATGGCTGTTTTACAGAGGTTGCTAAACAATTAAGGGAAGTGAAAAACAATACCAGTAAAAGGCTTATTCTAAAATAAAGTTGTAAATGCTTAATCATAATATTAATATAACGTGTGTGTATTCTATTTTTAATTTATAGTGCCGGGCGATCAAAACACTTCATTTAAGGCTACAAATAGCCCTCTTGCGCCATAGTTCCCTACCCCATAGTCTATGCAAATATTTGAGCGGGTATATTTGTTAAACAACAGGCGGAGGCCGGCGCCCTCCCCCGAATTCCATCTTTCAAACAGGCGAATGTTCTGCTGGTTACTACCGGTCTGGATATTCACAAATGCTACACCGCTTAATAGCTTATTTTTACTAATCGGGTACCGGTACTCCATTTCGTTAAAATAAAAAGAGGTGCCTTTAAATCTTCCAATGGTGTAGGGTCGGCCGCCCCGTTCATCCGCGTCAGTACCAGTACCAGGCAATTCAAGATAAGGTAATGAACCCTTCAATAAATACTCTCCCCATAGCCAAAAAGCCAAAACATGTTCAGGGTTAGCTTTTGATAACGACCAGTATTTTCTAAACTCGGTTTTCAATTGAGTTGCACTGTGCTCGCTCCCCAGCGCTTCTGAATTCAGGCGAAGGACAACATCCGCATAAATACCTTTATAAGGCCTGTTAGGATGATCGCGAGAATTATATTGTAAATTAAATAATATGCCATTGGCCCAATACCCACCTAAAGGATAACCATTTTTTACACTGTACATGGTATTATAGCTACGTCGCCTTGCTGCACCTTTCATTGGTTTATCAATATCCAGGTATCCATCAATAATGACTCCCATGCCCGCATAAAAATCATTAAATATTTTGCGGTAGATTTTTTCATAGAACTTTAAATAGGTATACTCGATGGGCATTTCGCCAGGGCTAAGCGTTACAGGTAAGCCGTTAAGTACAAAATTGTCATCTGCCTGATGCGGCCGACCGGTCCCCAAACCGTAATCCAAGTCTATTGTTCTTCCAATTTGGTAATCACCCTGTAAATTCCACTTGTTCTGGTTGCTAAAATCATTGTGTTTAAACTCTGCTGAAGCAAGGCCAGTAGTGGATAGGAAGACATTGGTATTATAAATAGAAAAAGTTGTATTGGAGGTATCTCCGAAATTTTCCCCTCCGGCCAATACAATTCCAAACTCTAGACCATAACTTGGAGTATAGCTAAGAGATGGTAGAAATGTTAGATTAGAATGTGATTTGGAGGTATCATTATAGCTTTTACTTTTAGCAATAGATCTGATGACATCTTGTAAATCTTTAGTTTTATACAATGTATCAACTGGCGGAACTTTGGCGCTGGCAAATATTGTATGGGTAAGTAAACAAAACGACAACAGCAAATTTCTGCAAAAATGCATATTATAAATAATAGGGGTTTAACTATGCGAAGATAAAGACACGATCAATAGCTTCCTTGAAAATATTTGATACAAGCTTCTTTTAATTATCGTTATTTATTCTTTTGTTAAAAGTTATTTGATTTTAATTAACTATAAATCTGATGTTTATAACAATTAATGCCTTAAAAAACGACTTGTGACTCCAAATAATTAGGACCTGCTTATGTGAAAAATTACCTATAGATGACTGGTACTTTATTCTAAAAAATTGGGACCCCATGAAAATTATCTAAACAATTACCATCTGCCATTTTTTTAGATTGCAAAGATGAAAAGCATTCAGCATGAGTGTTAGAATGTCAACCTATTGAATAAATTCATGTTAAGCCACTGAAGGGGAGTTGTATATCTTCGCTAAAGTTAGGGATGTATATAATCAGATAGCCGTCAAAAGCAAACTTGTATTCTGGCGTAAAGCGAATTAGCCAGTTTGTATAGCAAAATAAATAATTACACTTTTATCGCTTAATTTGTAGAATGACCGATCTTAATGAATACGAATGCGAAATGCTGGATGCCATGCTGGAAGCCTTTGGAATTCCGGATAGCCTGACACGCAATCAGCTGCTCGAACTTTTTGATAATGACGAAGCCACCGCCTTTGCCATGGTACAGGTACTGATTAGGGAAGGACTAATCGCGGAGTCTGGCAAACACGGCGATTTCGAATTACCTGAAAAACTAATTTTGAAACTCAAAGGCGACAAATTCCTCAAGGCGGGAGGTTTTACCCGCCGTTACCAGTTGGAGCAGGAAAAACCGGTAGAAGTAGGAGGTACACTTGCGAAATTACAGCAGCAAAACATGCGGCTCCAAAATGAAAAGCTCTCGAATACTTCACAAATCGGCGATCTTCAAAAAGCCATCCAGCGTTTGCAAAACCGGCAATATTACTTGTGGATATTGATTGTTATTGCTTTGATTATCGGCTATTTAATTGGACATCTGCGTAAATGAATATTAGCAGCACCAGATAACTGGTGCTGCTAATATTCATTTGGCTTCGTTTTTTTGTTCAATCCTTTATTTCATGAAATCCATGGTTGATCATATTAATATCCAACATCATAAAAATGTATACCCATTAGGTGCATTGAATTAGTTCAAAGTTAAACGATCAACCGCGTGTTAAATCCTGTATTAATGCTTCTTGTTCAGGATATTGTTTGATCAGGTCATCACGCCTGGCAATAGTATAATCATTAGGGTTAAAGCCGGGAGACATTGTTACTCCCATCAACGCATAGTTACCACCGGGCGTTAGTCGAGATCCAAGCCAGGTTCCTCCGGGAATCAGTTTCATTGGAGATCCGCCGGATGCAATATCATTGCTGAAAATACAAACCTCTGATTGGTTAGGAGAGTTTTCAGGATAGAGCAGCAGCATTTGTACCGGGTCACCACTATAAAAATGATAAAGCATATCTCCTGTTACCTTGTGTATTGCAGAAAAGCCGTTATTATCCAGAAAATAATAGATCGCGCTACAAATAGGGCGCATCTCTTTAATGGGTTTGAATCCCGGCAGGTCTTTACTACTAATTCCGATTGCCGATGTGTAAGTTCCGGCAAAGTAACCACCTTCCTGCGTATTGGGTTGTAATTTAAACCAGTCTATAATAATTTGAGACTCCATAGTAATTGATAAATTATAACTTAAAACGTTGATATCACTTTTGTCGAACCACTTGTGTACGGTTTAGCGGACTCAGATCTGTTAACTTTTGGGGTGGGTTAAATGGCGAACCGATACTCTGTTGAAAATTGAAATAGTTATTAGGATCTACGCTTTGTTTAATCGCAACCAATCTTTTATAATTTTCACCATAATACATCTTTTGCCAATCGTGCTGCAGGGGATCAATATAGTTTACATAAGCGCCGGTAGCATTGCCCGCCTCACCTAGTTGTTCAAAAAAATCATAAGCCCATTCCACATTTTTTAATGTATCTCCTGGATTTTCAACATTCCAGATAGATTTGATTTCGGGAATAAAACGACAATTTCTATGCACATATGCTGTGGCATCGGCCGCAACATTTTCAATAGCTCCTCCGGCATGCGTCCAAACTGCGAAACTATCAGGAGAAGGTGCATTATTTATGGCATCCACTATTACCTTGGCTACCTTGTTATTCATACCCCCCTTAGGAAGGATGGTTGAACGTATATACGAGCTTCTTCCAGCCACCTTGGTCGTGTTTCCATTATAAAATTCCCAATCAGGTAATGTCATGTTGAACAGATCGGCATTAATGGGTTTTAATTTAAGCAAGCCTTGCAGTAAGTCGATACCCTCGGCGCATTCACCGTTAAAAACAGGGGTAAGGCCTAAAACTTTCACATTTGTGGTTTTATCAATAAGGTCTTTCTGATTTCCCATAAAACCATATACTGCCATTGCGTCGGGGACTTTCTCCACCCAATCATTGTAATAACCCAATACTTCTTCCGTTTGCTCCAGCGAATAGCGTATCTGCCCCACCAGCATTTTGTTGCTGTGTGGTTTCCTTACCTGCATTTCCATTTCTGTAACAATACCAAAATTTCCGCCACCACCGCCACGGCAGGCCCAAAAAAGGTCAATATCATCTTTCGCTGTACTATGCAAACCGATATGCCTTAACTCGCCGTCAGCGGTAATGATTCTCAAACTCACTAGGTTATCAATACTCATTCCGTAAGAACGCGACACAAAACTGTATCCGCCACCTAGCATAAAACCCGGCGGGGCAACAGTAGGGCATCCGCCACCTACTGGAACCAACCCTGTCCCAGTGGCTTGCATGTATTTGTAAACATCATACCATATGACGCCCATTTCTGCTGTAACGGTTTCATTTTTTGGGTTAAATGTAATTTTGTTAAGGTTCTTCATCGCGATTACCACACCGCCTTCATTCATACAGTAGCCTGCTGCACTATGCCCGCCTCCTTTTACAGAGAAAGGAAGATCATGCGTTACGGCAAATTTTAAAGCTAATCTCACATCTTCTGTAACCGCCGGAAAAATGATTAAGCGAGGTTTAAACTGGATTCTTCCGTTATCTATTTGTGTAGATGCTTCATAATCGGCATCGCCCGGCTGCAATACATAGCCACTCAATTCACGGATTAATTTATTAATTGCTGTTGTGATCATAGTATGTTTTGTTAATTAATACTCAATGCGACTATTACTAATCATCAAAATATTTACCTGGTAAGGGAGTAAACCTTAGACTGGTATTTTAAAATTGAATCGAAAATGTAAGTATGGTCAATCATTCCCTGCGTGGCAGGAAAAAAAGCTAGATGCTCCTTACTAACCAAATAATCGTCATATGCCTTTTTACTTTCGTAGACGATATCAACTCCCACATCAAAATTTCTGACAGAAACGTCTCTTTTTATATCAGTTAGCCCACCCGTTGAAAATTGTTGAATGCCAGGATGCGCGGAAAGATATTTTACGCAGATCTCCGTAAACTTGTCAATATTCCCTTGCGATTTGTCAACAAGCGAAAAATAGAGGCTATGAAACAAACTTTGCGGTAAATTGCCATCTGCGCCAATAGTTTGAGCTGTTGAAGCATTTCCGCCTATGATCAGGTTTGTTAGATTGGTATCCATTACTCTCCTTGTTGTACTTGGAGCCCACCTGTTTACATCCGCTACAAACTGGTCGTGCCTTGGGTCGCTTCCATTATAAAGATTAAAGGAGGCTTCATCTTTAAATAGTTGATGCATAGCAAGGTCATACTTAAGGTCATTCTCCGGTCTGGTCATCTCTGTAGCCCTTTCTCCAATCCAAAATGAAATCATTCCCTGTGAAGTGGATAAGTATTCGAGCGCTTCTGCCATATAGGCTGAAGCGATATCTGGCGTATTATTAGGTCCCAGATTAAAATAAGTGCTATGCATAAGCATAGGTGCTGTATTTGCCATGGTTTTTATTTTATGGGTAAAATATTTATTTTACTATTTTTAGATAGTTATGGTTGCAGGACAAGTGTCGCTACAGAAATGTGAGGCCATTTAAGTGGAGTAACCGGATTTTCCGGAGGCGCTCCAAATACAGGAAAATCAAGTATAACCGTTTGTGTGTATTGCAACTGCAAGAAAGTACTTCCATCAGCTTTTTGCACCGTTTCGATCCAGAAGATGGCTGATATTGTGGTGGCATTTGCGTTTACATTTACGAAAGGTATATTTGTTATGCCACCAACTGTAGGTGATGCAGGCACATTACTAACTCCATCAATAGGATTGGCATCCAGCAATATGACCACAGTTTTTATAATATTTTGCCCCTTAATGGCATTTGACAAAATTAGATTTGGGTTCATTATAGCTTCCTGCGGGATACCGGGAGGAGGAGTGGCGTTTTTGAGTAGGGCAAGGTAATTTTCACTGGTATCGTTCACACGCTTACCATCTACAATAGTAAATGGTGTGGGATCCGCTACTTCGAACTGCGGGCCTCCATTAATGGTAAAAGATCTGCCTTGTGCCAGTATAGAATCGCCATGTGGTATAGAGCCAAGGCGCGCAATACTTGGCCCTTCCAGTGGATCATCGGATTTAACAACATTAAGAAACAGACCGGTTTCCAAATGAATTCCATTATTACCTACAGGAAGGTTCACATCCGACACCTGTTGCAAATAATGAAGTCCTAAAAAACTAATATCTTCCTGCGCGTTGCCCCGATTAATAATATCACCGGCTATCGAAGAGAAGACTAATGTTTCTGATGTGGAGTTGAGTATGACCCTGAATTTATCTGGTGGTGGCGGGCCGGGTTTAGCCTGGTTCATATTAGGTACTTCGATGAGGTTGAAACCGGTTCCTACCCACGTTCCGGGTAATGTTGCGATATCACCCAACGTAGGGGTAGGTATATCGCCAGTAAATGTTTTTAGGTTTATCGGTTCTGTCGCATCGATGTTTTGTTCCAGCTTTTTTAAGCCCGAAAGGTTTAACAGATCTAAGGGATTGGTTGCCATGGTTATCGTTTTATTAATTGTGATTAAGAAATGATTACTGCTATCTTATTTTAAGTTATTACGCACAAATCCCCCCAAGTGGCTAAGCACTTCAGTAAGCATAAAAACTTGTGAAGGGGTATTAAAGTCCTGTAAAAAAAGGTGACCGGAATTTTTCACAAAGCTTTTAAAATCCACCCCATTGATATGGGCTAGGAAAGCCGCATGATCTTTATAGATTTCGAAGAAGGTGACTTCACCTTCCGGTAGGCTGGGCAAGCTTTTTTCTTTTAGATTAGGTGTTTGTACCATATAAAGCCAGGTGTCGGGCTCATGTTCTTGTACAGCCAGCGCTAATTTTTTCAGCGCGGCTGTTGCTTCTTTTTCGTTACCGGGAAGAATAGTCCATTTTGCAATAAGGGGATACATATTTGTTTAGGTTGAATTGTTATTATTTTTAACAGACAGAAAGGCTCGCTTTCTGTCTGTATTAATGCAAATACGGCATGTGCGCGGCTTTATGCTTTTACATATTCAAAGCTAGGACCCGCCATATAACCATCTTCTAAAGGAATATTCATCAATTCGACAGCTTTGTACCTTAGCTCATACATTAATGTTATTCCCTGTCTTAGTGCGGCCGCATTGCCGTTACAGGCTTCATTGATATTATCCAGTAAGGTGGAATAGGTCTTATTAAATTCGTAAGTCTTATCGTATAGTGGTGAACCTTTTTTATAATCTTTCATTTTAGGATTGGGTTTCATTTTACAAACAGCGTCCCAATCCACTTCAAATTTTTCCCCGGTCGGTAAGCCTTTATTTGGGCCTAAACGGTGAGCGGAATCTGTTGGGGCATAGTATCGGCCATAGAACACTTCTTTAAACCTGAAATAATGGGCAAACTCCTCGACGGTTGATCCGAACAGCAGGTACCGTTTATCACCTGGCTTATAGGGTTCTGAAAATATAGAGCCCAATGTTCCTTCGCCCTGACCAACAATTTCATCAATTACCCGCCTTGCATCTTCCAAACAATAAACGGTAATTATTTTACCACCAGCACCATAATAATGTTCTGATGGTACCTGATTTTCAGGTTTACCTGTAAAAATGGTCTTGCCTTCTGCCTTGGCAATTTCTTCCAGATCAACTATATTTTTGGTGAGCGCTTCGTAAAATTCGCCGATAGATTTATAAGTTTTCGCATCTTTTCCATATTGTGAAGGAATAGCGTAACCGCCTTCCGGATGTTCTATCTTCCAAAACGTTTTAATGGATTTCTTAGAAAAATAAGTAAGGTCTATCTCCAGGCTCGGATCAACATTGCCAGGTAAACGTGTAGGATAATCCGGAATAAATTTGTTGTTTGTACCCGTTTCTTTCTCACCTATCATCGGCTTTCCGTCAACTGCATTCAATAAGTTTGCAACCATTACCATGTGTAGCATTTCTTCCAATACTACACTCTTAATG
>JABDDX010000116.1 GCA_013287375.1 Bacteroidota bacterium
GGCACCGCGATAAATGAATATAATGCCATGTTACAACATCGCGAGCAGCTAAAATCATCGTTTGTAGAAACAAGTACTATAATTACAGACCTCGATCAACAAATAAGAATAGCCCGCGATGCACTAAAGAACAGCCTGATGAACTATCGCAACAGTTTGGAGATTGCACAAGGCCAGTTAAAAAAACAAAACAATGTAATCACCGGCAAAATAGCCGAAGCACCTTCTAAAGAACGTGTCTACCTTGATTATTCAAGACAGCAAACCTTAAAACAGGACCTTTATTTGTACCTCTTGCAAAAAAGAGAAGAAACAGCTATCTCACAAACAGCAACCATTGCCAGCTGCCGAATATTGGATGATGCCGAAAGTGATGAACGTCCTTTCGCTCCCAAAAAGTCATTAATAATGCTGATGGGATTCCTTGCCGGTTTTGTATTACCCATAACAGGTTTGAGTATTAAAGAAATGCTCAATATTAAAATCCAAAACAAGGGTGATATTGATAAACACACCAACGTGCCTTTATTGGGCGAAATAAGCCGCAGTATTAACACCAAAGCACTGCTTACCTATTGCGATCCCATGTCGATTGTATCTGAGCAGATAAGGGCCATACGCACTAACCTGAAATACGTTACCGATAAAGGTAAATCAAACGTGATCATGTTTACCTCAAGCATGAGTGGTGAGGGTAAGTCATTCATATCGCTTAATCTGGCTAATTCTATTGCGCTATCAGGCAAAAAAGTGGTTTTGCTGGAGCTGGATTTGCGTAAACCACGCTTATTAAAAAGTATAGGGATGGAGAATGAATTTGGTTTTACCAATTACATGATCTCTGATGATAGGATTGATACAGAATTGTTGGTTAAGCAATCTACCATTAACGAAAATTTTTACCTTATCTCATCCGGCCCGATCCCGCCAAACCCTGCCGAACTTTTGATGGATGATAGGTTAGGTGTATTAATTGATGATCTGCGGGTAAAGTTTGACTATGTACTTATTGATACCGCCCCGGTTGGCCTGGTATCGGATGCGTTGATTATTGAAGAGCACGCCGATATTACCTGCTTTGTGCTCAGGCAAAATTATACCTATAAATCGCAATTAGGTATCGTGAATGACCTTTACAAAACCAAAAAAGTAAAACAGCTTTACCTGGTTGTGAATGATATTCAGCTTGAAAAGAACGCGCTTACCGGTTATGGCAACGGTTACCGGGGTTACGGTTATGCTATGGCCGAGGAAGAAGAAAGCACCGGGCTGAACTCGTTGTTAAAAAGATTAAAACCTGTTACCAGATAAACCCAATGTATTATGCTGCAAGCTGTACAATTATACATATTCAGGTTTTTTAATAAGGGGCATGAGCGCTCATTAAAAGCAAAGCGTAACATCGTTATGTCGCTGCTTATTAAAGGGGGGAGTGTGATTATATCGTTTTTGCTTATCCCCCTTACCATTAATTATGTAAACCCTGCTCAGTATGGTATCTGGCTAACCCTTAGTTCATTAATAACATGGGTAGCCCTGTTTGATATGGGGCTGGGTAATGGCTTGAAAAACAAGCTTACCGAATTTATCGCGCTTGATGATATGACCCAGGCACGCAGCTATGTAAGCTCCGCTTATGCAATATTAGCTGTGATTTCTGTGTTGTTATTCCTTGTGTTTTGGCCCGTAAATGCCCATCTCCACTGGAACCATATCCTAAATACCGGATCGGCAAAGGATTATAATCTTAATAATCTGGTACTGCTCATATTCGGGTTCTTTTGTATTCAGTTTGTATTACAGCTTATCAACACCGTGCTAACGGCTAATCAGGAACCTGCAAAAACGGGTGTTATAAATTTTATAGGGCAACTTCTTACTTTCATAGCCATTTTAATATTGGCAAAATACACTATCGGATCATTAAACTTACTGGTTTGGGTGTTTGCCGGGATACCGTTGCTGGTACTGCTTTGCGGTAGTATCTGGTTTTATAATCACAACTATAAACCGGTAGCGCCATCTTTCAAACTGATTAAACTAAGCAGTGCAAAACAGCTATTGGCTAGCGGCAGTGCTTTCTTTATCATTCAAGTAGCGGCATTGGTAATGTATGAGAGCGATAACATTGTAATTACGAGGTTATTCGGCCCTAAAGAAGTTACCACATTTAATATTGCCTACAAACTATTCTCGGTGATACTGATGTTTTTTGTAATTATCATCACCCCATTCTGGAGCGCATTTACCGAGGCCTATACTAAAGGAGATTTCGATTGGATAAAAAGTGCCATCGCCAATGCGAATAAAATGTGGTTTGCACTTAGCCTTTGCGCTGTGCTTTTACTGTTGCTTTCGCCCTGGTTATACCATTTATGGGTGGGTAAAACTGTTATTGTGCCTTTAAATCTTTCTATTGCCATGTGTGTGTATTGTGTGGCTTTTATTTGGCAGGCTATACATGTACAGCTAATTAATGGTACGGGTAAAATAAGGCTGCAATTATACCTGGGGATATTCGCCATGCTATTAAATATCCCGCTATGTATTTTTTTAGGTAGAAGAATAGGATTAGCGGGAATCACTTGGTCCAACACGATATTTTTTATAATAATGGGGATAGTTTACGCTATCCAAACCAAAAAAATAATTAACAAAACAGCAACAGGGATTTTTAACGCCTGACATTATGATGAAGCTGATAAGGAAATTTTACAGGGGATTAAGGGTTATTTATTACCGCATGGCACGGGTGTATTCGTGGTTGATCACCTCTTTTAAATTTTTCCTGAATGATGTAAAGTACCACCGTGATTTTATAAGCTATGGGGTACCAATCCTAGATATTAATCCGCAAGGGAGTTTCATTATCGGCAAAAAATTCAGGTTTAACAGTGGTAAATATCATGCTATGGGCGGTAGGCAGCAGCAGTGTTATTTTGTTGCCGCAAAAGGTGCGCGCATTACCATTGGCGATAATGTGGGAATGACCTCTACAGCCATTATTTGCCATGACAGCATTAGTATAGGCGATAATGTGAAAATTGGCATCAATACGGTGATTTATGATACCGACTTTCATTCGCTTGATGCCAGTATCCGCAACCAGTATCCTGAAAGCATCGAGGGTGTAAAAAACAAACCGGTAACTATTTGTGATGGTGCATTCATTGGCGGGCATACAACCATTTTAAAAGGAGTAACTATTGGCAGAAATTCTGTAGTCGGTGCCGGATCGGTGGTTTTTCAAAGCATACCTGATGAACAAATATGGGCAGGCAACCCGGCAAAATATGTAAAGGATACTTATAGCATAAAACTAAGCGTAGTAAATGAATAAGCAGCTATATACAATAATATTACTGGTAATGGTTGTAGCTTCTTACTTCCATATACAGGCTATTGTGCTTGCGCTTGCGGCTGTCATCATATTTATGCCGGTTAAAAATCATTTCGCGGCTATCAAGGTAATACGCCTTTTTGGTATACTGATGATCCCAGTATTGTTGGGTTTGATTATTGGTTTAAGTAACGATAGTTACCTGATTCTTAAAGATCTCTATTACTTTACCATGCCTGTATTTATTATTCTATCAGGTATTTTACTGGCATGCCACATGGATATAGGCCAGTTTCTTAAAGCGCTTGTTTATGCTGGGGTAGTTACTTCAATTATGGTAACTGCCATTTCTGTTAGTTATATGGGTTTCGGCGCATTCCTTGATCCCTATGCCGCGCATTATGCTATGGGTATAGTTGGTACCCCCGGGCCGCCTGTAGCCCTGGCCTGTCTGCTACTTACCCGCAAGTTCAATATCAGGTTATTTGGTACATTTTGGTTTAATGCATTTGTTGCTATTAATGCTTTGGGTATTTACATGTTTGCTTCGCGCAGTTACATTATTATTGCCATATGCTTTTTGCTGTTACTGGTAGCCGATAGAATTAAAAAAGCATGGATTATACCTGTTGTTGCGGCTGTGGCTATGTTGTATGTGATAATGCCTGCCGATCTGTTTAAAACAAACTCGTCTTCAACATTTACCGATAAGATCATAGGCTCGTTTGGCGAGATAACCATAGGCAATTATAATTCTGAACAGGATATTAACCTGCGCTATCGTGGCTATGAAACATTTATGGCCCTTAACAGCTATGCTGAAGGTACGCAGGCCCAAATGCTATTCGGGGGATTGGGCAAATTGGTTGACCTGAAAACATTCGTACGTCTGGGTGAAGATGCTGATTTTAGATATATCCCTGTTTTACATAACGGCTGGATGTACCTGCTGGTAAAAACAGGTATAACAGGCGTCCTTACTTATTTATTTATATTTTTTGGCCTGGTAGTAACCAACTGGCGAAAATACACTGATATGGCAGGCAGGCCAATCATCCGGCTACTGGCAGCATTAAATATAGGCTGCATAATAAGCCTTTTGATTACCAATTACATAGTAACCTCTTTTTTTAATGTAGAAATGGCTGTGCTAATGGTAACACTCGGCTACAGCTTTTATTACATCAATTATTTGTCGGCAATATTAAATCATAATTATGAACGCTAAACATACCTTGTCGAAAGTATCGATAATTACAGTAGTGTACAACGCAGTTGATACTATTGAAAATACCATACAAAGTGTTATTGAACAAACTTATCCGAATATTGAATACATCATTATAGATGGCGGCTCAACGGATGGCACCCTTCAAATTATTGAACAATACAAGAATAGCATCACTAAGATCGTTACCGGGCCCGATATGGGCATTGCTGATGCCTTTAACAAGGGTATTGCCCTGGCTACCGGCGATTGGATAGGAATGATAAATGCCGACGACTGGTACGCTTACAATGCCATTGAGCGGGTAATGCTAAGCGTTTCGGCCAATGATGTGATATGCTGCGGCGACTTAACCCTGATTGGTGAGAATGGATATGCCCTTTGCAAAAAAAGTAAGGTAAGATGGCTTAACCTGGGCATGTACGTTATGCATCCCACCTGTTTTGTACGGAAGGAAGTGTACGAACGTATTGGTTTGTATGATACCTCGTTAAAAATAGCTGTTGATTTTGATATGTTCCTGCGGATAAAAAACCGTGGCCTTAAAATTAAGTATATAAAAGAGATGATTGCTTTTATGCGTACCGGTGGCGCAAGCAGCAATGTGATACAAATGCATCAGGAGGAACTGGCTGTTATGCGCAGGCACCTGCATCATTTATTATACCCGATTTCTGCATCGTTTAATTACCTCAACAGGTTGCGCTGGCGTTTTTTTTACCAAAACCCTTTTGCAGATACCAGATATTAACCGATGGGAAAAAAGATACTCATATCTGCCTACGCCATATCGCCCACAAGAGGGTCTGAGTATGGAGCTGCCTGGAACACGGTGATAAACCTTGCAAAAGAGCATGAGCTATGGGTATTGTACGGCATGTCCGACGATCATATGGGCGATACACAAACGCTTAAAAGTTATATTGAAACCAATCCTGTACCATCGGTTACATTTATTGAGGTTAAAGCACCATCATTAGCAAAAACCATCAATCTGCTAAATAAAATAGGGTTAGGCTGGTTCTTTTACTTCGCTTATTACCTATGGCAAAAAGAAGTATTAAATACCGCCCGGGTTTTGTTGGAAACCGTTGATATTGATATTGTACATCAGCTTGGCCCGATAGGCTTTCGCGAACCTGGTTTTTTAGGGAAGTTGGATAAGCCATTAATTTGGGGGCCTATTGGTGGAATGAACATCATTAGCCCTGTGCTTTTAAAAGGGAAACCATTTTCAACCCGGCTCAAGTTTCGTGTTAAGAATATCATCAATAAAATACAACTAAACTATTCGCCAAGAATAGCAAGGGCATTTCAACGGGCTGATGCTTTACTATCTGCCACTACAAACGGCAAGCGTACTATAGAAGATAAATTTGGCAGACAAAGTTACCTGATGCCGGAGCAGGGTATTATAGGCGATATTGATTTGGATGAAGCAAAATTCAACAATGTACACCACACGGTTAAATTGGTTTGGTCGGGTTCTCACATCGAGAGGAAGAACCTGCAGTTATGCCTTAATGCTTTAGCCCTTGTTAAACAGCGCAATTGGATATTGCAGATATTAGGTAACGGGCCCCTTACCAATCAGTTAAAGCGAAAAGCGAAAGAATTGAATTTGTCAGGTGCCGTTATTTGGCATGGCCATTTATCCCGGGTTAAAGCTATCCAAATTATGCGTTCATCGCATTTGCATATCATCACCAGTATAGCAGAAGATAACCCGGCGGTAATTTTTGAGGCGATGAGTGCCGGTGTGCCTACAATAACCCTTAATCATTGCGGAATGGGTGATGTGCTTTGTGAAAAATGCGCTATAAAAATTAAGATAGAAAGTCATCACCGCATGGCAAAAAATATAGCTGAACATCTGGAATATTTATTGAGTAATCCTGAACTTTTGGCAGATATGGCGCTTGAAACCATAAACTGTGCCTCAAAATATGAATGGGATAAACGCCTTAAACTGTTGAATAGTTGTTACGATGCAGCTATTGAAGTTTATAAGGATAAAACCGCTGCAAAAGCCATCTTTTCACCTTTAATTATTTTGGAAGATGCATAATATCAGGGAGAAAAAGTTGCGATTGGGTATTGATGCCAAGTGGTTTTTTGAAGGGCCGCCAAGCGGACACATGGTGGTAAAAAACCTGGTTGATGAGATTATCCGTAATAATGATAATGGGTTTGATATATACCTGTTAATGAACAGGAAGGATGAGCAGCGTGCTTTAGCGCATTTCCCCGCCGGTACAAAAATCATCTTCCTGGTTAAGCTGCCTAACCTCATTACCAATGCCTTGCTGTTGCCTGTTATTGCCCGCAGGTATTCGCTTGATATTTTGATGCTTCAAAACTTTAATGTTTTATGGTGTCGTAATGTTTTTAAGGTGGTGTATATACATGATGCCCTGTTTTTAGATTATCCCCAATATTATTCTTTTTTTGAGCGATTACATTTTGGGCAGATGAAAGCCCTCGCCCGAAATGCCGACCGGGTAATTACCATATCTAACACCGAAAGAGAACGAATGATAAAGCATCATTTTTCAGCGCCGGAGAATATTACGGTAGTTTATCATGGCATTAATCCGGGCTTTAAGCCATTAGTTTCGCAGCCCCTCGACACGATTAATGCAGTGATGAACAGCTATGCCCTGCCTGAACGGTATGTGCTATATGTAGGTAGGGTAAACGCGCGCAAAAACTTAATCACGCTAATTAAGTCGTTTGCGTTATTGCAAGATACCGACCTGAAATTGTTAATAGTCGGGAGCGGATTTTCAACTCAAAAAAGTAAACTAAACGAGCTAATTGATCAGCTTAATTTAGCCGGTAGGGTGATTTTTACAGGACATGTACCCGAGGAAGATCTGTATTTAATATATGCAGCTGCGATGGTTTTTTGTTTCCCTTCATACGCCGAAGGTTTTGGCCTGCCACCGCTCGAGGCAATGTGCTGTGGTGTGCCGGTAATAGTATCTAACCGAACATCAATACCCGAAATATGCGGCAACGCGGCCATATATGCCAGCCCCGATAGCGCTAAAGCTATAGCTAAAGAGATTGATAACTTATTACATGATGAACGCCTGTATCACGAAAAAATGATACAGGGAATTGATCATGCCGCTGGGTTTACATGGAAAAAATCTGCAGATGAAATTTTAACATTAATTACCAACGCTTATGCTGATAGAAAAAGTTATACGGAAGCTTAAGGGCAACCCGGATTATAAATGGCAAAGTGAATATTCAAACCGTGACCTGACTTTGATAGTATGGGCCAGGTTTGGGCAATTAATGCGTGGCGCTTATAAAAGGTTGTTCTTTAAAGCATCAAAAGGGTTGGTTTTTGTTGGCCGTAATGTTAGCATAAGGCATGCTTATCTATTTAAAGCAGGATCAAATTTAATACTGGATGATAATGTGCACATCAATGCTTTATCAAATAATGGTATTACATTGGGCAACAATGTTTCGCTTGCCAGAGGGTGTAACTTGATAGGTACAGGGGTTATAGCCAACAAGGGAGTAGGTATAACCATTGGCAATAATACCGGTATAAATGCAGGGGTATACCTGGCCGGGCAAGGAGGGATTGAGATAGGGGATAACGTGCTGATTGGGCCGGGAGTTAAGGTGTTTTCAGAAAATCATTTGTTTTCAGATATTGATGTTATCATAAAAGATCAGGATGTATGTCGCAGCAATGTTGTAATAGGTAACAATTGCTGGATAGGCGGCGGTGCAACCATATTGGCTGGTGTTAACATTGGCGAGGGGTGTGTGATTGCCGCTGGTTGTGTAGTTACCAAATCCGTCGCTCCGAATTCGGTTGTTGCAGGTATACCGGGTCGTGTTATTAAAAAGAGGGGAGCCGCTTATGATAAAGTTATCAATTTGAAATATGGAACTAACGGCTTATGAGCAGTTTAATCAAATTAAAAGGAGCCTGTATTTATATTGGGTGCGGCATAATCAGTTGGCTGCCCTTTCATTCATTCCGGATTTTTTTAATGCGGCTGCTAAAAGCCAAAATAGGTAAAAAGGTAGGTTTATATAGAGGATTTGAAGTTCGGGCCCCGTGGAAACTGAGCGTAGGTAATGGCACCATTATAGGTCATGGTGCTTTGCTGGATGCGCGTATGGGCTTAACCATCGGCAGCAATGTTAACCTAAGCAACGAGGTGATGATATGGACATTGCACCATGACTATAACTCCACCGACTTTGCTCAAATTGGTAAACCGGTAATTATTGAGGATTATGTGTGGCTATGTTCAAGAGCCATTATCTTACCCGGGGTAACCGTTGGTAAAGGTGCGGTGGTAGCCGCAGGCGCGGTAGTTAGCCGCGATGTAGAACCTTATACTGTTGTAGCTGGTGTGCCCGCG
>JABDDX010000117.1 GCA_013287375.1 Bacteroidota bacterium
ATAAGGCCATCCAAGGTGTAAAGGATATGCTCCTGATCTTCTGCTGGTAATTGCTGGATGCTTAATACTTTATCTAACAGAGCTTGGTCAAAGTCAAGCTCTGATTTTCCTAGTACAAGGTAATCTAAAGATACCTTTAGTGCTTCAGCTATCTTAGCTGCGATCTCTATTGAGGGAACGGCTTCGCCTCTTTCATACCTACCAATCACGTTAATATGAATGCCTGCTTTTATAGCCAAGTCGCCTTGCGATTCCTTACGATCTTTTCTTACTGTAGATACTGTTTAGGAAAATGAAGCTATTGAGAGGTAGAATCTGCCCATTTAGAATATGATGAGAGGTTAGGTTGAATCATGCTTCACTTATTTATAAGGGAACATTTTTTAGTGAATTGGTATATACTATACCTTATAAAAAATAAATGTGCAAAACCTTAATAGTTGGTACAGCTATGTAGGCTTATAAGAAGTTAGGTCAAAGGGCAAAACCATTTTTCCCGATCAATCCATTTTGCTACAGTTGCAAAAAGGGGTGTTAAGAACCCATTTTATAGATGAAGTGTAGCAATCTAACTCATTCATAAACAGATATTTTAGCTTTAGTATCAATACTGGTAGTGTTACGAGTTAAACCCAATATGCACTGAAATATGTAAATGTAGTAAATCTCTCCACAAAGTTAGCTGAAGCATCAGCATACAACCACTTCGTTTCAAGGTAGTATATAAAACCAGGGTATCCCTTTCAGGGCCCCCCCACAGCTTTTATATCTCCACCTTGCTTTAATGCTGCTGCTCAGCAGTGAGTCGTTCGAGAATTCACTCGACATAAAACTTACTGCCATGACAGATATAAAACTACTACTTAAAGAATTTGAACGCTTCGCTTACGGTCAATCCTTACACTCTGCATTCACTGAAATACTTGATTGGACACTTCTCCCTTTTAAAATGCACGAGACTGTGGAAGCCCAACAACAAGCACTCGAAACCTATCGAACTCTCCCTAAAACAACTCAACTTGTCACCTTGCTAACACTCATTGGAGATGGCTCAGAGAACTTTGCAGACCCGTTGGGCGAGTTGTATCAACAAGCTATTTCGAGTGGGCACAACGGCCAATTTTGGGCACCTGAACATATGTGCGACATGATGGCAAGCATAACTATAGGTGATAATTTAGAGGACAACCAAACTATTTGTGATCCAACTTGTGGCAGTGGTAGAATGCTGTTAGCTGCTGCTAAGATCAATCGTAAGGCATTGTTTTATGGTGCAGACCTTGACATAACTTGCTGCAAGATGACCCTTGTAAACATGCTGCTTAATTCTTTACAAGGTGAGATTGCACATATGAATACATTGAGCAATGACTTTTACAAGGGCTACAAGGTAAGTACAACTTTAGTAAACGGTTATCACATGCCTTACTATATTGAGTTTACTGAACCTGAATTAAGTTACATTTGGTTAAGGCCAGTGAAACAAGAAGCTAAATCACCATTTACAACTCCGTTTGAACCAGTTAGAGCTGCACAACCTGTTAATGGAGTACAGGGAAGTCTGTTCTAAATAGAACCTTAAAAGTGATCCCCCGACACCTCCTCAGTTTACTATTTATAAACCCAGACTTTCTAAAGAAGCGTCCAACAAGCTTACTGTGCACATTTTCTGAATGGGTTGTAACAATATACCTATTGAAATTAAAATGTCCGAGGCAGGACAAGAATGTCTTTTAGCAGTTTAGGCTTATAAGAAATAAGGATAGGTGCCCCGTTGCAATTCTATAATTTCCATTAATTATTAAAAGTTTGTAACTCTCTATATGAGTTACAGGAATTAAGAATATTTTGGAAAGAGGTATGGGAGGAGTAATCAATAATTAGCAAGCAAAGTTAGGGCTGTTGCTTCTGAAGCGTGCAAGAACTGTCCCGCATAAACCCACAAGCACCCCACAGTCTATTTATTCGTTTGCTTCTTGCACTTGATCGCAACAAACCTGAGTGGTGCTCTATAATTATTTATTCACTTAATCTGATAATATGAAGAAATACAATTAGAGAAAACAAACATTAACTTTACGACAATTAACTAAATTCTTTAACAAGATTAGGGTTGCACGTAATTAGCACGTAACAAATTAGAAAAGACTGAAAAAGTGGTTTTAAACGTACCTGAGGGTGGTTTTGGTTACTCATGCCATGCAAGCGCTCTAGCCAGCTGAACTAATCCCCCATGATGTGGGGTCGCAAAATATACATATCCTGTTTTAAAATAAAACTTAATTGTTATAAATTTTAAGCCGAGGTCTTTATACACGTTATCCTCCCCACATATATGCTATTCTTTATAAATGTCCATATTCTAACCCGGATACAACATATTTCGATTTTTAAAAATGTTTAATAAACATTTTTAAAAATCGAAAAAAAATGAGAATAGATGACAATATAACACCATAACTTATTTAACTTATTAAATTATTTTATAAAGTACTAGGATTTCTTATTTTTTTTCGATTAGTTTGTTAAACAAATGAAATCCTGAATCTTGAATGGAACTTAGAACTAAAGTTGTTAAAAGCGCCGAATTGAAGAACATAATTATTAAGCGCCTTTATTTTGACAAAGCTTTGTCCTGTGCCGAGCTGAGCGAGATTTTAGATAAAAGTATCCCCTCCGTTTCTAAAGCCATTAACGAACTCATCGAAGAAGGTTTTGTTATCGAGCAAGGTTATGCTCCTTCCAGCGGTGGACGCCGTCCGCTTATGTATGCTCTTTTGCCTTCAGCCATGTACATTGTTACCGTGGCTATGGACCAGCTCTCTACCCGTATACAGATGGTTGACCTGCTCAATAATCCCGTAGCCGGGATTGCCCTCAATGAACTCAAGCTTTTCGCTAACCCGCATGCTCTTTCTACCCTGATTGATTATATCAATGACTATATCGCTGCCTGTGGTATCCCTAAGGATAAGATCGCCGGTATCGGTATCGGTATGCCTGGTTTTATTGATGCCGCCGAAGGGATCAATTATACTTATCTCGATTCCGCGGGACAGAGCTTAACCCAGCTCATTTCCGCGCAGACCGGTGTTCCTGCTTATATAGAAAATGATTCCAGTTTAATCGCTCTGGCCGAGCAGAAGTTTGGGATCGCCAAAAACCACAAGGATGTCATGGTCATCAACCTGGGATGGGGTATTGGTTTGGGCATGATCATTAATGGCGAGATCTATCGCGGGCATAATGGTTTCGCGGGTGAGTTTAGTCATATCCCGCTTTCTGAGGATGGCGCTTTATGTACTTGCGGCAAGCGGGGTTGCCTGGAAGCGGAAGCTTCTATGCTGGTCGTGGCCGAGAAAGCCATCAAGGGAATTAAAAAGGGGCATATCTCCAGTTTAAAGCATACCGATAAGGACCAGTCCAAGTTAGTGGGTAATGCTATTATGGAGGCAGCCAATAACGGCGATCAGTTCGCTATTGAGCTTTTATCCGATGCCGGCTATAAAATAGGCAAGGCTTTAGCTATTCTCATCCACATCATGAACCCCGAAAGTATTGTCCTGAGCGGCAGGGGGGCTATCGTAGGTAAAATACTGCTGGCCCCGATGCAGCAGGCACTGAATAAATATTGCATCCCAAGGCTCGTCAGCAGCACCGGCCTGCTCATCTCTGAGCTCGGTTTTAATGCCGAACTCACCGGGACGGCTGTTCTCGTTATGGAAAACTTTGATAAAGAAAATAAAAATCATTCAATCACCAATAACCAAGCAACTATGGAGAAAAACAACAAAATCTAAAACACCTAACAACACTTTAACACTAAACTAATTCAATCAAAATGAAAAAAATATTACCACTAATTTTACTAGTGCCATGCCTGGCTTTGGGGGCTAATAACCACCATAATCCTATTAGCAGCACTAGCTTCACAACCGTTGGCATAAGCCAGAACGTGACCAATGCAACTCCAGTAAAAGGTGTTGTAAAAGACGAAACAGGCACAACCTTACCGGGAGTTTCTGTAGTGATAAAAGGAACAACAACCGGCACCCAAACAGATGCAAACGGTAAGTTTAGCCTAAACGCAAACCCCGGAGATGTACTTGTTTTTAGCTACGTAGGCTATACTAAAAAAGAAGTTATTGTAGCTAACCAAACCAACTTTACCATAGTACTATCATCTGATTCTAAAAGCCTAAACGAAGTTGTAGTAACGGCCTTAGGTATTAAAAAATCAGAGAAATCGCTTACCTACTCTACAGATCAGGTATCTGGCAAAGAGCTTACCGATGTACCAACTGATAATTTAATGAACTCGCTGAATGGTAAACTTTCTGGCGTAACCATCACTCCTAGCGCATCAGGCGTGGGCGGTTCGGCAAAAGTTATCCTGCGTGGTAATAAATCAGTTGCGGGTGGCAATCAGCCATTATATGTAATTGATGGTATTCCAATTTCCAACGGATCAAACTCCAATGGTCAGCCAAACAGCACCTATGGTACAGCTGTAGGTCAGGGTGGTGGCGGCATTGCCAGCACAAACCAGGATGGCGGCGATGGTATATCCAACCTAAACCCTGATGATATCGAAAGCATTACTGTTTTAAAAGGAGCTTCTGCTGCGGCACTTTATGGTAGCCAGGCACAAAATGGTGTTATATTAATCACCACTAAAAAAGGAAAAGCAGGCAAAGCAGTAATTAATTTTTCATCATCATTTACTGCTGATAAAATTGCTTATCAGCCTCAATTCCAAAACACCTATGGTCAATCACCAACCGCAGCTACACAAAGCTGGGGACCAAAGTTAACCAGCAGTGCACCAGATAATTTATCTCAGTTTTTCCAAACCGGAACAAACTTTACTAACTCGATAAATATTTCCGGGGGATCAGAGATGGCGCAAACCTATTTCTCTTACGCAAATACAACTGCCGCAGGTGTTGAGCCGGGTAATAAACTATCACGTAACAACATCAATTTACGCGAAACCGGTCACTTCTTAAACAACAAATTAACACTTGATGCAAATGTTAACTACGTGGCTCAAAATGTTGACAATAGCCCTGGCTTAGGCTTTTATTTAAACCCCCTTACTGGCCTTTATTTATTCCCAAGGGGACAAAACATAACGCCATACAAAACTCAGTTTGAGTTACCGGCTGTAGCAGGTGGTAACGGCGCACCAACACAAAACTGGCCCTTTAACGAGGACGTACAGCAAAATCCATGGTGGATAACCAACCGTGACCCTAACACCAGTAATCGTAATCGTACCATAATTAATGCCACTGCTAAATATGATATAACCAGTTGGTTAAGCATACAAGCCAGAGGAATTGATGATCGCACTTATGATACCTATCAGCAGGATCTTTACGCAGGAACTATTGGCGTATTGTCAAAAGCGAACGGACAGTTTTTATTAACTAACCAACTGAATGAGCATAAATATGCTGATATGTTAATCACGTTTTCAGTACCAGGCAAATCAGATTTTAAATTAGATGGTATACTTGGTGGTAGCATAACCGATGATCATGTTGATGGAACAAACATTGGCCCTGATGTAAATAACAATTACAATGGTAATGGTTTAATTATCCCTAACGTTTTCGTGCCTCAAAATTTAGATGTTGCGGCTGATGGGTCACCTGTACAAAACCTGCAGGCTGTTCACAATCAAGATCAGGCGCTATTTGCAAATGCCAACTTATCTTACAAAAACTGGGCTTATTTAACAGTTACAGCCAGAAACGACTGGTCGTCAGAACTGGCATATACGCCAAATGAATCTTATTTCTATCCTTCGGCAGGTTTGTCATTGATATTAAGTCAGATGCTTACTTTACCTACTGATATTAGCTATGCAAAAATAAGAGGAACTTATGCGCAGGTTGGTAACACGGTTTCTATACCTTATGCTACAGATCCATTAACACACTTTGGAACAGGTGGCGTAACGTTAAATTCAGTAGCACCATTTCCATTATTAAAGCCTGAAAGAACTAACTCATTTGAGTTGGGTACCGATCTGCGCTTTTTTGCTGATAAACTAAGTGCAAGCTTTACCTACTACAAATCAAACACTACCGATCAGGCTATTGCTATTTTACCAGCATTTACAACTTCTTTCTCTAAAGGATACCTTAACGCCGGTAACATACAAAACTCGGGTGTTGAATTCACATTAGGATATGAGGCAATACACACCACTAACTTCTCATGGAATACATCATTCAATGGGTCGGCTAACAGGAACAAAGTATTAGATGTTGACTCAAAAGCAGGCATTCCACAAGTTGTTTTAACGCCCAATAACAATAACAGCTACGAATCAATATTAGCTACAGGTGGTTCTTATAATGACATCTATGGTGTAACCTTTAAACGTGACTCACAAGGTAGAATATTAATAGGTGCCGGTGGTGCCCCGGAAACTAATAACGGATACAACTACTTGGGCAATCCTGATCCTAAATTTCAGTTAGGTTGGGAAAACAACATCAAGTATAAAAACTTCAATTTTGAGTTTTTGGTTGATGGAAAATTTGGAGGCCAGGTATTATCGCTTACACAAGCAGTTATGGATCAGTACGGTGTTTCAGAAGCATCAGGCGCTGCCAGAAATGCAGGTGGTGTAAAAATAAACGGTGTTAATGCTACCACAGGTGTACCGGTTACCAGTGTTGATCCTTACACATGGTACAGCACAGTTGGCGGTCGCGCGGGTATTTCAGAAAACTACATGTACAGTGCAACAGTTGTTCGTTTACGCGAAGCATCATTAGGTTATACTGTTCCGTTTACATCAGGCGCGATTAAAAGCTTAAGGTTTTCATTAATAGGAAGAAATCTTATCTATTTCTACAAGAAAGCACCATTTGATCCTGAGGTTACCATGTCAACAGGCAATGGATTATCGGGGGTTGATGTATTCAACCAACCAGCTACACGTAATTATGGATTAAGCCTTAATGCTACTTTCTAAACATTCACTTTTAAAATATAAAATGATGAAAACACATTATAATTTAACCAATACCATGAAGCTTAGGCTCAGCGTTGCGGGTTTGCTTGCATGTGTATTACTGGCTGTTACCAGTTGCACAAAAAACTTTGAAAAATATAATACAGATAATACAGGTTTACAACCTTCGCAATTTTCTGCGGCGCTAATATTCCAGGGGATACAAACGGCGCTTTTTGGCGAAGAGGGTAACTATCAGCTTGATCAAAATTTAAATGCTGATTGTTATTCAGGATACATGATGTCTCCCGATCCGTTCAGAGGCAACATCAACAACTTAACTTACAGTTTGGTTGACGGATGGAACCAACAGGTTTTTAGCGATGCCTACACTATATCAATGTTTGATATAAATTATATTGCCGCTGTTGGCACCAAAGCCTCACAACCTGATTTCTGGGCTATCGCGTTAATATTAAAGGTAGAAACTATGGACAGGGTAACCGATAAATACGGCCCGATAGCTTATAGCGCGGTTGGAAAATCTGTTACCGCTACACCTTATGATAGCCAACAAAGTGTTTACAACCAGTTTTTCCTTGAATTGGATACTGCAGTAACAAGCCTTAATACCTACATTAAAGCTAACCCGGGTGCTACACCATTCCAAAAGTATGATTTGGTTTACAATGGCGATTATACCAAATGGCTTAAGTTTGCAAACTCATTACGCCTTCGTTTAGCGATGCACTTAACCAAAATTGACGCAGTAACCGCACAGGCACAGGCTGAGAAAGCACTAGATCCAACTAACGGCGGGTTAATGTCTGTACCATCAGACGACGCAGGAATTTCAGGAGGGGGATACCATAACCCATTGTTTGTAATTACAACCAGCTGGACAGACATATCATTAGGCGCGCCATTACAAACGTACATGACAGGCTATAATGACCCACGTTTACCGGTGTATG
Source organism: Bacteroidota bacterium (assembly GCA_013287375.1). Classification (GTDB taxonomy): domain Bacteria; phylum Bacteroidota; class Bacteroidia; order Sphingobacteriales; family Sphingobacteriaceae; genus Mucilaginibacter. The sequence continues at coordinate 7,948 of JABDDX010000117.1, forward strand.
CTTCACCTGTAGTTACTAATCCCAAAACAGCAGGTGCACTTCCGGCAACATATGCCGGTCAGTATATCGGTATCCGTATAGGCTCATTAATAACTGCTAAACCAAGTTATAATAGCTATTCAACCTTAAATCCAACAACAGCAGTTAGCTCCTCATCGCCTATGATTATGATGACAGCTGCCGAAGTTTGGTTTTTGAAAGCCGAAGCAGCATTACGCGGATGGCCAAACGCAGGTAATGCACAAACTGATTACAATACAGGTATACAAACCTCCATGGCACAGTGGGGTGTATCACCAGGCAACTATATTACAGATGCAACCAGCACCCAAGCCGCTTATACCGATCCAACAAATTCTGCTAATAGCTCTCCTGCGTTATCAACAGCTACCATAGCATGGAATGCAGGTGCTACAAACGAGCAGAACCTTGAGCGTATCATTACTCAAAAATGGCTTGCCATGTTCCCTGAAGGCCAAGAAGCATGGACGGAATATCGTCGTACCGGTTATCCTAAATTGTTCCCTGTTGTTACTAATAACAGCAACGGCACAATCGACTCACAAATTCAAATTCGCAGGTTAGCTTATCCACAGGCTGAATACACCTCTAATGGCGCTGCAGTAAAAGCTGCAGTTCAATTATTAGGTGGCCCGGATAATGGCGGAACAAGAGTATGGTGGGACGTTGCAAAAGCAAACTTTTAATTAAATCTGTAAAATCGTGATAAACTAATCAATAAAAACAGTCCTCAAATTACATAAACGATATACAGTACAATAATACTAAAGAGGATTACAGATTGAACACTGGTTGATTAGGTTGAATGAATCCCCGCTTTTGGCGGGGATTTTTTATTGTAAATATTTCATGACCAATAGCTGTTCGGAAG
>JABDDX010000118.1 GCA_013287375.1 Bacteroidota bacterium
TTTGCGTTTGGTCATCATATAACCGCTGATCCAGGAACATTATTACAACGCTTAGGCCCCGAACTTAAGGCTTATATACTTTTGCATACTCATGCCTATAAAAATAAGGCGTTACCATGGACGGTAGACATTACCAATATGGTTATAACCAAGGAACAGCAGGTGGCAAGCGGGCCGCCATTTTGGGAGCTCAGGGTAAATGTGTTATTGTTGCCAAGACAAAATGAAGATACCCGGAAATTCATGCTCGCGTACGATGGCGTAGTCCACCAGGTGATCAATCATGTTATTTTTGTTGTTGTGCGTAGTGATTGGGAAACAGGAAGATCCGACTCCTTAACCTCCAGAAGTGATCCAATGACTATTCGAATTGCAAGTGACAATACAGTTCATCCATTGGAAGTTAATATTGAAAGAGGTAGCACATGGACAGGGCTTGAAAACATGGTAAGCTTAGGCATGGAGCATATTAAAACCGGCACCGATCACCTGTTATTTTTACTGGTATTACTGCTTCCTTCTACACTGGTAGTGAGATCCAAAAGGTGGGCTGAATTCGGTGGTGTTAAATACAGCATTAAAAGACTGCTTAAAATTGTAACCGCATTCACAGTAGGCCATTCGCTAACCTTATTGCTGGGCGCTACCGGTATCTTTGTTCCACCTTCTCAGGTTATCGAAGTATTGATTGCTGTATCAATTCTAGTTTCCGCTATACATGCCTTAATTCCTATTTTCCCAGGCAAAGAATATTTTGTATCCGGCGGATTCGGTTTAATACACGGAATGGCCTTTGCCTCTATATTATACAATATGCAACTACATGGAAAGATATTGGTATTAAGCATATTGGGCTTTAATATTGGTATTGAGCTGATGCAATTGTTCATCGTCGCGCTGATTGTTCCCTGGCTCATCATATTAAGTCGTGGCAAAAACTATGCAATAATCAGGGTCGTCGGAGGAATTATAGCCATTATTGCATCTCTCGCGTGGATAATTGAAAGAATAAGTGGCAGGCCAAACGTAATTTCAACTAATATGCAGCCCATATTTGATCAGGGAATTTGGTTTATTGTAGGGCTGGCGTTTATTGCCGTTATAAGCTTGCTTTATCAAAGACGCAGCCGATTAAATATTCAAAACTTTTACCCCGGCAAAGTGAACAGCAGGCCTGCTGAGATTTAATAACCCAAATGCTTGGTAAAATAATCCAAACGATTACATGTAGGTTGTTTCGTTGATTTCGCCATTTTAAACTACGGATTGAAATAAATCAACAACAACCATTATTAGGCAAAGGCAAAAAGCCTTTGAAGTCGTTGACTTTGAAGGCTTTTTTGTTGGCTTGTAAACTCTTTAAATTCAAACCGAATAATTAAGCGAAAATTGAGCTATTGCTAATAAAAAAAGGTTTCGGATATTATCTTATCGTCCTTTACACCAAAAACTGCAATTTCTGCCAACTGTACCCGCTGGCCATTTTTTAAGGTCATGTCCCTACCCATGGCCACACTAAAATAGTCGCCGCCAACCACCGGTTCGCTACAGAAGAAGCTGTGTACTTCTGCTATAATTTCCTGCCTGGCCTTTGATTTTGCTAAAACTGCTTCAATACCTTTGGTTACAGTTGGCACACCCATTGCCAAAGCATGTTCAGGTTCGGTACAAACAATATTGGCGCTGTATAATTGCTGATAGATTTCTGCTACCTGCCTTTTTTGGAAAAGTTCGTTATAGCGATTGGCTAATTCCTGAGTTGTCATATTTTTTTGATTTAAATTTTAATAGCACAAAGTTATTCTGTTGATCAACACTAAAAGCATTAAAAAGTGTTATATATTTGCTTAATCGTATCAATTTATAAAGATGGACGCTTTAAGTACCGTATTAGAGGCAACCAGACTGAGAAGTGTTGTTTACAGCAAATTTCCCCTTGCGGCCCCATGGGGAGTGGATGTTGTGAAGGACGAAAATTCGCAATTCTGGCGCTTAGTGAGCGGCAGTTGTACCGTTGGCTCACCTGATGGCCGTGTTATAGAATTGGCGGAGGGCGATCTGGTTTTTATACCCCACGGAAGCGCCCACTGGATAGCCGATAAACCTACCAGTCTACGCATTCCTTCGCCAGAATTTGTTAAGGCCCGCAGAGCAGGGATAAATGTTTTTAACGGTGGCGGCGATTTAACTATCCTAATAGCGGGCCATTTTGAATTTGATTATCAGCCTTTGCATCCTTTTTTAAAGGACTTACCCCCTATTATTCATATCAGGCAATATGTGACAGAGAACCAGCTATTATTAAAGCAGGTTACGCAATTAATGCTGGAAGAACTCAATAACGAAAAGCCGGGAAGCAGCATAATGCTGAAAAACTTATCGGAAATTATGTTTATCAATATCATAAGGGCATATTTAGAACAGACTGCGCCCGACACTGGTTTTCTTTCCGCATTAAACGACCCAAGGATCAGCAAGGCGCTCAAACTGATGCAGGACTCACCCCAAAACGATTGGACGCTGGAATCTCTTGCATCGGAGATTGGCATGTCTCGTTCTGTTTTCTTTAATCAGTTTAAAAAGTTAGTGCATGAAACACCGTTGAGCTACCTTACCAACTGGCGCATCAGACAAGCCCAAAAGCTATTAATGACGGATAACAGCAATATATCAGAAATTGCAGCAAGCGTCGGTTATCAGTCGGAGTCAGCCTTTAACCGGATCTTTAAATCAAAAACGGGGCAGACTCCTGCCGTGTACAGAAGAAGTAAGATTATCGAATAATTTTTCGCATGTGGCCCGCATTCCGGGTTGTGTTTTTTAACGTCAGCGGATTGAACTACCGAGGATTCCCAGGTAATTCCTTCTAAAATGAGTTCACCTTCCTTTTAAAAAGTCGCCTGCAGATAAACACAGACTCCGCATGTTTGTATGATTTTTTGCGATTTTGGCTAAAACAAACGCAGATTTGGATAAATCCTGCTGACCAAAGCAGCCCATCTTTGTAGAAACAAAAGAAAATCAATTATGCGCGTATTTGTCACCGGAGCCACAGGCTTCATTGGTACTGCCATTGTGCAGGAATTAATAAATGCCGGTCACCAGGTATTGGGGTTGGCCCGTTCAGACGCATCGGCCAAAAAACTAATCGATGCGGGTGCAGAAGTTCACAGGGGCGATCTGGAAGACCTCGAAAGCCTTCGCAGCGGCGCGGCGCAAGTAGACGGTGTGATACACGCCGGTTTTATCCATGACTTTACCCGCTTCGCGGAAGTTTGCCAGGTAGATAAAAAAGCTATCGAAACTATCGGCGAAGTATTAGCCGATTCTGACCGTCCTTTTATTGTGACCTCAGGCACAGCGCTGGTTAGCCCGGGTCAACTTGCGACTGAAGATATTAAGCGACCGGTTGACCCGGCATGGCCGCGGGCTTCGGAGCAAACAGGAGATTCGGTAGGGGCCGCGTCGGTGCGTTTGTCACCTTCGGTGCATGGAGATGACGATAAGCACGGTTTTGTGCCGATACTGGTCAATATCACAAAAGAAAAAGGTTTTTCGGCTTATATCGGCGAAGGACTGAATCGCTGGAATGCCGTGCATCGTTTGGATGCCGCGCATCTGTTTCGTTTGGCTTTGGAAAATGCCACACCCGGCGCTCGTTATCATGCTTCGGCTGAAGAAGCAATTACAGTCAAGTCTATTGCTGAAGCTATTGGTAAACAACTTAATCTGCCTGTAAGATCAGTTACGCCCGAAGCAGCGGCTGAGCATTTTGGCTGGTTTGCCCACATGGCCGCGATTGACTGCCCATCTTCAAGCAAGTGGACACAGGAAACTTTGAACTGGCACCCTACGCATTCGACCTTACTTACGGATATTGAAAACGGCGTTTACACCCAATAAAATGAAGATCATCGTAACAGGTTCATTAGGGAATATTAGCCAACCGCTGACAGCAACATTAATCGCTCAGGGACATCAGGTAACTGTGATCAGCAGCGATGCTAAGAAACAAACTGCTATTGAAACTTTGGGCGCGGCAGCAGCTATTGGGTCTATAGCCGATGTCATTTTTTTGACTAATACTTTCAAAGGCGCAGACGCGGTGTATGCGATGATCCCGCTGAGTTTTACAGAGCCGGATCTGGGAGCCTATATGCACCGGATTGCGCAGAACTATGCGGAAGTCTTAAAGGAGACTTGCATCAAACGGATTGTTGTCATGAGCGGTTGGGCAGCCGACCTGGTTAAGGGTGAAAACGTAGAACACCTATTTGATGGACCGAACGCCTCTATTACGATCATGCGGCCCGGTTCGTTTTACACCAATTTCTACCAGTCTATCGATCTGATCAAAGGCAAAGGTTTTATCGGCAAATTCCTGACCTTACGTTATTCCGGCCTCTGGGCCCTGCTGACCGGTAAGACCGGCCTGCTGATCGGAAACTATGGAGGTGATGACCGGATAGTTTTCGTATCACCGAAGGATATCGCCGATGCCGTTGCTGAAGAACTGCTACTACAACCTAAAGAAAAAACCATCCGTTACGTGGGCAGCGAGGAAATGACCTGCAACGAGGCGGCAAAGATAATTGGTAGCGCAGTAGGCAAACCCTGGTTAAAATGGGTGCTGCTTTCGGACAAGGAAATGCTGCAGGGGCTAAAAATGGCCAAAGTACCTGAAAAACTGGCAGAGACATTAGTAGAAATGCAGGCAGCTATGCACAGCGGCAAGACGCTGGAAAACTTCCATCAAAATAAACCCAAAATGGGTAAAGTTAAATTGTCTGATTTCGCTAAGGAGTTCGCAGCAGTCTATCATCAAAAATAAGTATCTTGTGTTATGAATAACCACCAGCTATTCCGTTTCCATACAATCACCGAATATCACCGGGCGGCGGGCCTGCCCAATCCGGCGCATCCTCTGATCAGCCTGGTACATATGGATGACATTCAGCTACCTATCGCTGAGGTTCCGTTTAGTTTGGTCTTCGACTTTTATTCGATCTCGCTTAAAAAAATGCATCACGCCAAATTCAAATACGGGCAGCAGGCCAGCGACTTTGACGAAGGGGTATTGTTCTTCATGTCGCCCGGGCAACTATTCGGCATCGATGCCATCGATATGACTACAGCGAAACGCCCCGAAGGCTGGATGATTCTAATCCACCCGGATTTTTTATGGAATACCTCACTGGCGAAAACTATTAAACAATACGAATTCTTCAATTACTCTGTTTACGAGGCGCTTTATCTTTCAGATAAGGAGGAAACTATGCTTACGGCCATTGCACACAATATAGAACAGGAGTACAATGCCAACATCGACAGGTTTAGCCAAAGCGTGATCATTGCCCAGCTTGAACTTTTACTGACCTATTCGGAACGGTTTTACCAACGCCAGTTCATTACCCGCAAAATTGCCAGTCACGAAATCTTAACCAAACTGGAAGATTTGCTTGCAAATTACTTTGACAGCGGTGCTCTTGCTCAAAAAGGACTACCCAGCGTTACTTACATCGCCGAAAACTTAAATATCTCACCGGGTTATCTCAGCGGCCTGCTTAAATCCCTAACCGGCCAAAATACCCAGCAACATTTACACAATAAGCTAATCGAACTGGCTAAGGAAAAGTTGTCAACCACCAGTCTATCGGTCAGCGAGATCGCCTATGAACTCGGATTTGAACACTTGCAGTCTTTCAGTAAGCTTTTCAAGACCAAGACCAGCCTTTCACCAATGGAGTTCAGGCATTCCTTCAATTAGTCTTATTTTTCGATCAAAGCGCAATACATATTCCCTGAACGATAAGCAGAGGGCCTTTCACTGACTTTAACGATCTTATGATAACAAAGCGTCCCGAATAAAATCTGCAATTGCTTAAAAGTAATAGGAAAGGGCACCCATGGATTAGCCCTGTCAGTATCATATTCAATCATGATAAAACGGGGCGAGCCTGTAAACAGCGGCTCCAGTTTTTTGATCAATGCGGTTTTTTCCGCCACATAATGAATTGCATTGGCCATCAAAATACCATCCAGTCCCGAAAGCTTCAAATCATCCCGCTCGAAATTTGCCCGCAGGAACTCGACATTCACTAAATCCAACCGTTCCTTTTCCCGATCAATCGCAGTAATGCGGCTTCCAACTGGCAGTAAAGAATTTAAAGCTTTAGTAAAAGTCCCGCTACCGCACCCCAAATCCGCCCAAACCTGTGGTTTATGGCCACTCATTGCCTTTTCGATCAATGAAATAGCATCCTCATCACTCATGTAAACAAGTTAACAACTTATTTTACAAAATATCCAAATCACGTGCCACATAAAAACTTGGCACCAATGGCCTAAAGCCGGTTCTGTTCCTGAGTTTTGAAACATCCAGGATTCCTTCAAACGGATCAGCTAACGGTCCTTCTCCCGGGTCAAAGGCATCAGCCGCCTTCCCTACAGAATCGGCAAGTTCGTATAATGTTATGGGTGCATCGTCCACCACATTGAATATCTCTCCGTTCAGTCCGTTGGTATTGAGTAGTAAAATTAATGCCTGGGCAACATCCAGGTGATGCACCATGTGCATTCTAGACCCGGAGTGACGTTTCATTTTTTTCAGCAACGGGATGATCTCTTCTATATGAGGATCTTTATCGCCATAAACAAAACCTAAGCGCAGTACACGTACATCAAAGCCTGTATTTTTATGCAGCAAAAGGAGTTCCTGCTCCGCTGCAATTTTGCTGGACGAGTATGCCCTGGGGTCATTAATGTTTACTACATCATCTTCCCTCGCAGGATGCTTGTAGCCTGAACTGTATACGTTGCCGGTACTCACAAAAATAAATCTTTTTACGCCTGCTGTCATTGCTGCATTTGCAAGCGATACAGTTCCTGCATGGTTTGTCTTTATAATTCCTTCATTATCAGTAAAGGTCCGAAAAAGTGCGGCCAGGTGTATCACTGCATCTATACCTTCTACTGCGGGTGGCAAAGTATCTGCATTAAATAAATCTCCAATAACAACCCTGGCGCCGAGTTCAGCTAATGTCGATGCTTTCGCGGCATCACGCACCAGGATACTAACATCATGGCCTTTTGCTAAAAGGCGTGGAACAAATCTACTGCCTACCTTTCCGGTGGCACCTGTAACTAATATTTTCATAGAACAAAGTTCTCGTTAAACCTTGTACGCTACAAACGATAATCAAACCAATAAGTATGATTTTCAAACCTTGCCTTTACGGAAATATTTGGGGTTAGTACCAGTAACCCGTTTAAAATAGTTGTTGAAATAGGTAGGATATTCGAAGCCGAGAGCATAGGCTATATCTGCCACGCTCCAGTCGGCATATTGCAGAAGGGCTTTTGCTTCAGCGGTTATACGCTCTGCAATGTGCACAGATGTAGGCTTGCCGGTAATTTCCTTTATGGAGCGGTTAAGATAGTTTACATGTACCGAAAGTGCTGCGGCAAAGTCCTGCGCGGTTCTTAGCTTGAGGGGTTCGTCCGTGCGCTCTATGGGGAATTGCCTTTCCAACAGATCCATGAATAAATGGGTGATCCTGGTGGCTGCGTTTTTGAATTGCGATACGTTTTGCGATGGCTGGATCCTCAATGCTTCGTGAATGATCAGTTCTATGCAGTTCCTGATTAATTCGCCCTTGTAAGGATAATCACCATTGTACACAGCTAGCATCTTTTGAAAAATGCCGGTCATAAAGGCGGCCTGTTCACTATTGAGCGGAATTACAGGTGTGTCGCCCGTATGGAATAAGGGGGAGTTTTTCAATATCTCTGTCCGTTCCCTTCCTGTAATAAAAGTTTCGGTAAAAATACAGGCATAGCCAGTGGTGTTTGTAGAACGGCGAACAACAGAACGAGGTACATTGGGGTTGACAAAAAAGAGAACTGTATCATTGAGTTCTAAAACTTGATCGCCGTAAGCAACGGTCATTTCACCAGTGACCAGGCCCATTTTATAAAAATCACGCCTGCCACGGGAAACCGGGATATCTACAGATACAGGCAGCTCATGCACCTTAAAACCTTTCAGTCTCAGGTCTTGCATATTCACCCCGGGGATTTCAGCTAATACATCGACGGCCATGTCGCAAAAGTAATGAAATCAAACTTTTAAAAGAATTGAATTAGAATTATAGATAAACTTCAGAAACGATGATTGGCATCACGGCAAGTTGGTTACACCGAAAAATTCATACTCTTTTGATCCCTGGCTCGAGCCCAGGTGGATGCACAAACGGCCTTTACGATATCGTAAAGGCCGTTTTTTCTTTTAGTCAATTTTAAAACCTTTGTTTAAAGCAAATAGGGAGCATGTTTTGGTTCGAGCCCAATTGGGTTACCACAGGTGGGTAAGCTGCATATCCGGCAGGCTGATTAGGCTGTTACGTGCGCTTTGGGCACCGGGTTATGTTAGCAATCTCAGGTGCTAATAATCTTAAAGATTACTGCGGAGCGTTGCGGCGCCGATAACTTTAATCTGTAAGCCATCAGCGTCGATCCATTGCACCGGCAGGTTAAAGCCTACGCAAATAGCCAGAATTTATTTAATCGCCAGCAAGTCTACTTTTTCGATTACCGGACTGGTAGCTAACAACTCAGGTGCTTTGGCCATCAGTGCTTTGGCGATCTCGCCGCCCAGGTGCGCGTTGCGGCCGGCCTCATCCGTAAAGGTGTCGAAAATACCGAAAGTGGATGCTCCTATTTGAAGGGCGTACCAACGCACAGTTTCTGTTTCGGCTTGAGCCAA
>JABDDX010000119.1 GCA_013287375.1 Bacteroidota bacterium
TTATTTTAAAACAAGATGTAAAAAACCTGGGTGATAAAGACGACGTAGTAAGCGTTAAACCAGGTTATGGCCGTAACTACCTTTTACCTAAAGGCTACGCCATATTGGCCACTGTAAGTGCCCGCAAATTTTTAGCTGAAAACCTTAAACAGGCTCAGTTTAAACAAGAAAAAATACGTAAAGATGCTGACGCGATAGCTGCCCGTTTGGAAGGTGTTAAACTTACCATTGGTGCTAAAGCCGGCGAAAGCGGTAAAATATTCGGTGCTATCAACACTATTCAGCTTGCTGATGCTTTGAAAAAAGAAGGTTTTGAAGTTGACCGTCGCCGTATTACTTTTGATACAGAACCTAAATTTGTTGGCGAATACGTTGCAAATGTAAATCTGCATAAAGAAGTAAAAGTACGCGTACCGTTTGAAGTAGTAGCTGAATAAGTTTCATACTTCTTATTATAAAATTTAAAAGGTGTTTAGCGAAAGCTAAACACCTTTTTTGTTAATTTCACGCCCGTGATTAACCCATCCCGATCCCCAAAAACTATACGTATTGCTACAGCCGCGTTTTTCTTTATATCGGGGTTTGGTTACACTACCTGGGCATCCCGCATCCCATCCATCCAACGCGATCTGCATTTAAACGAAGCGGAATTGGGTACAGCCTTATTTGCTTTGCCTGTTGGGCTGTTAGCAACCATGCCTTTAACCGGGCGCCTGCTTCGTGCGTATAGCAGTAGCCGCATTATGTTGTTTGGTGCTTTGTTATTTAACCTCATGCTCGGCCTATTGGGTTATGCCGTGCATTATTGGGAGTTCATACTGGTGCTGCTTTGCTTCGGCTCATCACGCAACCTGCTCAACCTATCCATGAATACCGAGGGTGTCAGCGTGCAGGGCTTATATAAAAAATCAATCATAACCACCTTTCACGCCATCTGGAGCTGCGCGGGCTTTGCCGGGGCTGCTTTGGGGTATTTAATGGTGGCTAATCGTGTGTTACCGGTTTGGCATTTGCTGTCAGTTAGTACAACTTTGGTGGTATTATCTATTTGCTTCGCGCCTTTCACGTTGCAACAACAGCCTCAGCAATTAGAAAAAAAGCCCTTATTCTCGCTGCCGGATAAAACGCTCATCAACCTGTCGCTCATCTGCTTCTCCTCCATGGCCTGCGAAAATATCATGTACGATTGGAGCGGTATCTATATGGACAAAGCAGTACACTCCACCCACGCCACCGCAACTGCGGCCTTCGTTGTGTTCATGACAACGCTGACTGCTTCCCGCTTCGCGGGTGATAAAATCGTGGGCCGTTACGGGGTAAAGCTATTGATGCAATGTAGTGGCGTATTAATTGTAACCGGTTTTTTGCTTGCTGTACTTTTTCCTTACGTGCCTACAACAATTATAGGTTTTGGTTTGGTAGGGATAGGCACATCCTGCATAGTACCGCTATGTTTCAGCGAAGCAGGTAAATCAACAACCATGGCCAAAGGCCCTGCCATCGCGGCGGTATCAACGGTTGGTTATTTTGGTTTTTTGGTGGTACCGCCAATGGTTGGTTTTGTGGCCCAGGCATTAAATCTGCGCTGGTCGTTTGCTGTTATCACCACGCTTGGCGCTTTAATTGTTTGGATGGCATCTAAAATAAAAACTAACGCAGTTAAGCCATCAATCCAATCGCCTATTTAAACTGAATCTGGTCTTCATGATAGATTAGCACTTCCGGATGGTTTTTGTACATCGATGTATCGCCGGTTACGCAAATGTGCTTGCCTTTTAAATCATCATAATTTAGTTGTATCTCCTTGCCGCTAACCACTACCGTAAACCGTTGATTAGGGTATTCGCCACCCATATTCAGCATGGTAACGGTGTCGCTCAATATTTTAAAAGAATAAACCGTTTCGCACATCGTTATTTTTTTACCTACGTGTTTAATAAATTGGTTAACATTATATTGTTCAGGCTTTTGCTGTGCCTGCGTTTTAAAAGTGAACGCAATTATGATGATAAAAAAAAGTAAGAGCTTTTTCATGTGATTGTGATGATTTATTCAACAACGCACGGCAATGTCATTTGTTTAAGATGCTTATTTATAAGCCGCTTAATTATTAATTTAGCCGCGTAAATGAAAGACATTCCCGTACATCAACTAAAAGACAGGATAGACTCAGGCCTCGAGATCAAGCATTTTATCCCAGGTGATATCACCAGGCATGAGGCTGACACATTAGGCGCCCATCGTGATGATCATTATATCTTCTTCCTGATAGAAAGCGGCGTTGCTTCGTTAATGATCGACTTTCATGAACTGAAGTTGCAGCCATCATCTATTTACTACATTTTACCGGGGCAGGTACATCACCGCATATACGCTCATCAAACCGAGGGCTGGTTTCTGGCGGTAGATACCCTGCTGGTGCCACCTGATTACCGGGATATTTTTGAAAATCAATTATTGCTGCAACAGCCATTTGCTTTATCGGATAAGTTAATGGCCCAATGCCGCAGCCTGCTTTGCGTGCTCGATCAAAAACATCACGAAGACGAACAAATACCTTTTAACCTATCAGTTGTACATTCTTTACTGCAATCATTTTTAGGGATAGCTGCCGGCGGATTTACTACTTTAACCAATCCGCATAACCATATATCCCGCCCAGCACAGCTCTCGCAGGAGTTTAAAAAGCTATTGGTAACCAATATTCGGACTGTAAAAAGCCCCTCAGTTTATGCGTCCCAATTGAATGTTTCCGAATCATATCTGAATGAGTCGCTTAAAAAGGTTACAGGCTTCTCCGTAAGCTACTGGATACAACACGAAGTGGTGCTGGAGGCTAAACGCATGTTGTACTATACCTCGCGCTCGGTAAAGCAGATCGCTCACCTGTTAGGCTATGAAGATCATGCTTATTTTTCACGCTTATTCAAAAAATTTACAGATACCACGCCGCTTACATTTCGTGGGTGTTACCGTAAATAGTCCAATACTTACCCCGAAGTTGCCATTTTTATTGAGCTATTTGTGCCGTTACTTTGCAGTGTTAAAACACTACAATAATGGAAGCATTTACTTTAGACAGATTAAGAAGAAAGGCCGAAAAAATATTCGAGCCCTCACAAATGCAAACCGGCCGCGTACTGGAAGTGCGCTACTGGCAGCTATCCACCCTGATCGAGATCGACCTGCACCTGCCTTTTGCCGATATGCAGCAATGGACCGAAATACCTTATATTAAATTCAAAGTAGCATCATTTACTTACCGCGACTATACTCCATCCGGCTGGGATGCCGAAACCTGTACCTGCACCATATTTATTGATGCCGCGCACAATGGCCCCGGCAGCACTTGGGCAAAACAATTAAAAAAGAACGATACGGTAAGCTATTTCAAAATAGGCACCACCCACCAGGTAGCCGAAAGCACCTCGGCAGTTATTGCTTTGGGCGATGAAAGCAGCCTGGGCCATATGCTGGCTTTGCAGCAAATGGTAATGCCTGCCGCACGTTTCTCCGGAGCCGTAGTTATGGGTAACGATGACCACCGCAGCCAGTTCAGCGAATTTTTCCGCTCACCGCTGCAAACTGTTAAGCGTGATGATGCTTATGGCCACCATAGTTTAATTCAGTGGGTAATCGGTCAGCAATACACATTGGAAAATACAGTATTTTACCTAACCGGCAACAACATCATGGTAAGTCAGATGAAAAAACTGTTAAAGTTGCAGGGTTATAATTCCTGCCAGATCAACGCTAAAGGCTTCTGGTCGTAAGCGGTTTAATAGTTTTAAGCGTCCACGCTTAAAATTATTAAACCCAAGTGTTGAGACACTTGGGTTGGTAAATTATATTCATGCTAATGGGTAATCGCCCGGTCATTGTCCACCTTGACCGGACAACAATTTAAGCGTCTACGCTTAAATTACTCTACCACAAATTCCTTATTCAAAACCAAATCCTCCGATGATCTTCCAATCATCACCTTGAATTTGCCCGGCTCAACAGTCCAGTTCATGTTTTTATCCAATATAGCCAAATCATCAGGATGCAAAGTAAAATGTACCGTTTTCTTTTCGCCCGGGGCAAGGTTTACACGTGTAAAACCACGCAGGTCATAATCATAAACCGTTACATCGCTTAGTTCCTGTTTCAGGTAAAGCTCAACTACATCATCACCTTTGCGCGAGCCTGTATTGGTTACATCAACAGTTACCTCCACATCGGCCTGACCTTTTTCACTTTCCGGCGATACTTGCAGATTGCTGTAATCAAATGTTGTATAGCTCAAACCATAACCAAACGGATATAACGATCCATCCACACTGGTGTGTCCCCAGCCATTTTTGCCGCTTTGCGGAGCCTGAGAGCTTGGTTTAAACGGAAAATTCATCTCAATCTGCCCAACTGTTTTCGGGAAGGTTATAGATAATTTACCACCCGGGTTATTATCTCCAAACAAAGTTTCAGCTATAACCTTACCACTCTGCGGACTAGGGAACCAGGCCTCCAAAATAGCAGGCACATATTTATTTTCCCAGTTAATGGTTAATGGTTGCCCGTTTATCATCACCATCACCACAGGTTTGCCTGTGGCCTGTAAAGCCTGTACCAGTTTCAATTGTCTGCCCGGTAAGTTAAGTCCCGTACGTGAAAGGCTCTCGCCAACCTGATCAACACCCTCGCCAACGGCAACAATTACAATATCCGATTTTTTGGCTTCTTCAACTGCGGCGTTTATATCGGCCTGTTCCTTATCGGTAAGCGGCGTTTCTATAATTTCACTCTCTGGCCAGGTGGCGTCTACAATATCACAACCTTTAGCATAGCTTACGGTCGCATTGTTGCCTACGTAATTCTTTATCCCATCATAAACAGTAGTCACCGGGTTATGCGATGGTCCGTATCTACTGATGGCATAGCTGGTTTCCATAGCCAGCGGACCTGCAACTAAAATATGTTTGTATTTATTTTTATCTAATGGTAACAGGTTACCCTCATTTTTCAATAATACCATGCTCTCACGGTTCATTTTCATACTCATGCTGTCAGCTTCAGCATTATGAACCAATTTGTCAGCCGCTTTAGGGTCTTTCACATAAGGATTATCAAATAAACCCAGCTCAAACTTCACCCGCAGCACATCCGCCACGCGGGAGTCTAATGTTTTCATAGAAACCTTACCATCTTTAACCAAGTTCCGCAATGGCATAATATAAGTTTGCGGCATGGTAAAATTGGTGCGTACATTCAGCCCGGCTTCAATAGCCATCCTAACCGCATCCTCTGGACTGCTGGCTACATGGTGTTTGCTGTATAAAAACTCAACCGCTTCACTATCCGAAACCACATAGCCTTTAAAGCCAAATTTCTGTCTCAACAATTCAGTTAAAAAGAAATAGCTGCCGGTTATCGGCTCGCCATTCCAGTCGTTATAACTGCTCATCACCCCCATAGCATGCGCTTCCTGTATTACCCTGCGGAAAGGGTACAGGTATAATTCATACATTTCACGTGGTGCAACATGCGGGTCGGTCCTGTCGGCACCATCACGTCCACCCTTAGGCACGCTATAAACCGCGAAATGTTTTAAGGTAGATGCCGCGCCTTCTTCCTGTACACCCAGGCACATTTGCTTGCCTAATTCAGCAATCAGATAAGGATCTTCACCATAAGTTTCAACAGTACGCCCCCAGCGCTGATCACGGGCTGGGTCTAATATCGGCGTATAAACATTGGTATACCCCAAGGCCCGTGCTTCGCGACCAACTACATCACCCGCCAATCTTACCAATTCTTTATCCCATGTTGCGCCAATGCCAATAGGGGCGGGTAGTGGAGTAGCACGGTCATGATTCAGACCGTGGATACCTTCATTCGTAAAATCAACAGGGATACCCATGCGGGTTTCTTCCACAAACCATTTTTGTACGGTATTAATAGCCGCAGCATGTCTGCTGAAGGGGAAACTATATTGCGTAGGCGCCATATCAGTTCTGGAGGCCAGGTTGTTTAGCTCCTCATCAATATTGGCAATACCATCCTTCCAAACCTCGTTCTTCCACGATTCGGCAGGCATTTCTTCCTTTAAAACTCTTTTGTATCCATACAATGTTGCTAGCTGGCAGGTTTTTTCCTCAACCGTCATTTGGCTTAGTAAATCAGCAACACGTTTATCAATTGGCTGTGATGGATCTTCAAAAACATCCATTTTGCCATTCTTGTTAAAATCTATCCAGCCCTTATGGTAAATGGAAGTTTTTTGTGCCGATGATACTTGTATAAGCACACCCTGAATCGCTATTAGCAGCAATAACTTTTTCATATAATAATTGGTTGTGTATGAAGACGCCCAAAGTTAAAATACGCGGAGATAATTACCACTTATTTGTAATGATGATAGCAAGTTTATTACGAAAACGTATTCGTGATTTATGAAAACCTTTTAAGAATGGTTCAGGGACGGTAGTTTTTATCAATTTTTATAAAAACAGGGCGGCATAGTTTTACCACCCTGTTTTTATATTTATTAAAATGCTTTTGCAAAGTCCTTAGCAAAGGCTTCAAGGCTGGTTTTACCTTTTATAACATGAGCGCTTTTGTTATAATCCTCATTTATTTTTTCAGATTTGATAACAGCGCCCATTTCGGCATAGTTTACAGCTACATCATGCGATGCGCCGTTTTGTTCCATGGCAGCAACCACATCCTCATCCTTAAACTCAACCCACGGTAAGTTTGGCTTGCCAATTGCAGTACCTAAAATAGCGGCCACTTCAGTACTGGTATGTACAGAACTGATTATGTAGTAGAGGGATTTACCCGTAAAGTCTGATTGTAAAGCATCAGCCGCGGCATCAGCTATATCATTAGGATATACCATTGATATAACGCTATCTGGTTTATAGTTTGCACCGATGATGCCCATGTTTTTCACCATGTCTACATTATGTAAAAAATTGGTGTAGAAGAATCCCGGGCGCAGGTGCCTAACCGCAACACCTTCAAGCTCATTAAACTCCACTTCAACAAAGTGCATACCCGATATTGGTCCGGCGCCTTCGGCTAAATGACCACCAATACTGCTTAAGTTAACTACACGTTTGATGCCTGCGTTTTTAATGGCGATGGCATAATTATGGCCAATGCCGGCAATATATTTTTTCCAGGAATTGGCTACCATATTTGGTGGTACCATAGTGTAAACCGCATCGGCACCGGTAAAGGCTTTGGTTAAAAAATCAACGTCTTCAACTGATCCTATTGCTGGTGTTGCGCCTAATGCTTCAATAGCTGCTGCTTTATCGGCATTGCTGCTAACGATGGTAACCTGGTGGCCTGCGGCGATTAATTTTTGTGCTAATGGTTTGCTGATATTTCCAAGCGAACCTGTTATGGTAATTTTCATGATTTTTGTTTTTATTTAATGAAACAAAGGTATATTTGTACTTACTTTTATACAAGTACTTACCCCAAAGTATGTAAGACATGACAGCAATTAAAGAAAGCTCGACCCGAAGCGCCAACAAAAAAATTACCGCCGATATATGCCCGGTGACTTATATTATGAACAGGATAGGAGGATATTGGAAACCCATTATCCTGTACCAATTAATGAGTGGCCCCAAACGTTATAGCGAACTAAAAAAAGCGATACCAACCATTACTGAAAAGATGCTCATCCAGCACCTAAAGCAAATGGAAGCCGATTTTATCATCAACCGCGAAGCCAAACCTGTTGTACCGCCCTATGTAACCTATAGCCTAAGTCCGTCAGGCCAGGAGCTTCAACCGGTACTCCAAAGCATGGCAGCCTGGGCAGTAAAAAACAGCGCGGAGTTATCGTAAAGCAATGTGTTATTCTGTGGAATTGTCATGTTAAGGAACGAAGAATCTGTACGCGCGTAAACTACTTTGCAGATTCTTCGCTCCGCTCAGAATGACAAATGGTTTAATAAAAGTCAAGAGTAAAAGGAGGGCAAAGGCCTGACGGAAAACCGGGCCGGGAGTTGGCCTCGTGGGCAGAAGGTTTTTTCCGTCTTGAATTTTTGCTTCTTTTGTTTCAAGACAAAAGAACTAGCCCAGCGGCAATGAGCGGCGAGAATATTTTATTAAAACGGAAATATTTCTTCTAAGCGATAGCGAAGAATGACAAAATCTAATCCCTCACCAACAACCCCTTTATCACCGGCCAAATCTTCTCCGCAATAATCTTATATCCCTCAGCCGAAGGATGCAAGCCATCACGAAGATTTAAATGCATCTGCCCGGCCACGCCATCTAAATAAAAAGGCACAAAAGCCATATTATGTGCATCAGCCAGTTTCTTAAACATCGAATTAAAATTATCAGCAGGTAAACCAGGAATAACTGTCGGTAGCTGCATCCCCATTAAAGCCAGTTTAATATCGGGGTATTTAGCCTTAACCTGCTTTACAATCGCATCCAGGTTTTGATATATTTTTGCTGGCGATATATGCCGCCGCATATCATTTATTCCCAATTCCAATACAAAAATATCCATAGGGCGGTTAAGCCAGTAATCTAACCGGGCTAATCCACCGCTTGTAGTATCACCGCTCAAGCCACCGTTTATCACATGGTAATCATACCCTTCGGCGTTTATCTTTTGTTGTATTAGGGCA
>JABDDX010000120.1 GCA_013287375.1 Bacteroidota bacterium
GGTTGAGCGTCGTGCCAGCATTTTCCAGATCCTCGGCACTTCGCGGTTGATTAATAATTTAAATTATTGGTTATCCCTTGACACAAAGTCATCTGCTTCGCGGCGGGTGACTTTTTTCCTTCCAGGGCATAACGATCAGGGGTTTATTTTTTCGCCGATATCGTCACCCTCCTTCCTTCGATCTTAAAGTGTACTTTATTGGTAGAACGTTCCAATGCTTGGAGCACTTCGCTGATATGCTTGGAACGGGATATTTTGAGATAGAAGCCAACCTTTGGAATATTGCCCTGGTAATGCACCTCAATATTATACCAGCGGGCGAGTTGCCGCATCACTTCCGGGACTTGTTCGCCGTTAAAAACGAAATCCCCCTTTACCCACCCAGTCACTTGCTCCAGGTCAGCCTGCGCAACCGTCAGTCTGCCGCCGGTGATAATTGCCTGCTGCCCCGGAATCAATGCTTGGCTATTGACCTTGACGGCCCCTTGCACCAAGGTAGTGCGACTGTCGGCTTCATCATCATAGGTGTTTACATTGAACTCGGTACCAATATCCTCGATGACCTGATCTTTGGCTTTAATCGTCAGTGGAGCAGTTACATTATGAATAATCGTAAAATAAGCCTCACCGCTTAACAATTCGATATTATTGCTTTTGGTTCGGAAGTTTTCCGGGAAACGCAAGGATGAAGCCACATTGACCATCACCTGGCTACCATCTGCCAGTTTCAAACGGTAAGGCTTGCCGCCCGCAGGCACCTGTAAGGTGTCAAAGACCGCCTCGGTTTCAGCCGTATTGCTGTTCGTATAAGTCACCGCTTCGCCGGTGGTATGGATGTTCGTATTTGCATATTGCGCCAAAAGCCCTTTTCGGTTACTGTCCAGCTGCAAGATTTTACCATGCCCGGTTTTAAGGATCGCCTGCCTGCTGAACGGGGCGACATCGTTTTGTGCTACTTGTACGGTTTGCTTTTTATGCAGGATAAAAAAGCTGCCGATACCCAATGCGATCAGGATCGATGCGGCGGCAGCTATACGCGGCCAAACCGTTATTCTTCTTACCGGTACTTCCGGCTGATGGTCAATATAGGCGTCAATATCTGCCTTGATCGCCAGTTTTAATTTCTCTTTCTCATTGTCCTCCAATAAAGCCACGACATCCGCATCCGCCAGAAATAACTTATAATAGGCATATAAGAAGTCTTCTTCTTCGGCAGTAGCTTTCCCCGCTAGATATTTGGTCAGAATTGAAAGAAACTGTGCTTTTTCCATTTCGCTTATTTAGATACATGAGTATCCTGTAAGCGAAAGTCACACGAGAAAATAAAAAATTATTTGACTGAAAATCAGCAATATAACAATTAAGATTGTGCTATAAACGCGATAACGACCGCCAGGAGCGACGTTTTTAGGACAGAAACGGCGCGGGTGAGCTGATTTTGCACCGTTTTGCGGGAGATATTCAGTTGTTCAGCGATCTCCTCCGTGGACAGGTCTTCATGAAAGCGCATTTTGTAAATTGTCTGCTGGGCGGGTGGCATGGCGTTCACCAGCCGATCATAGGCAGCCATCAACTCCTTTTGCAGGGCATCCGCATCCGCTTCATTATAATAGGACCGTAATTCAACCAGCAGGTCAGGAATAGGAATGAATTTGACCTCTTTTTTGAGTTCGCGGAAAACATTATTACGTACTGCTGTAAACAGCCAGGCTTCCAGGTTGTCGATATGATTACCATCCCGATGCGTCCAAATGTGAATAAATACCTCCTGGGTTATATCTTTTGCTGCATCCGGGTTATGCAGTTTCTTGAACGCCTGGTTATAGACCCGATCCCAATGCCTGTCGTAGAGCAAGTCAAAAGCCGACCGGTCACCGTCCCGCAAGCGGTTGAGTAGATCAGTATCCGAATGGGCCGTTAAGCTATGCATCTGCGCGTACCTAATAAATCTCTAATTTACGAAAAAAATTATGGTACAAAGAAAACGAGCGATTGTTAATTAGATGTAAAACCAGAGGGATATTTTATAACGATTACATACTTAAACCCTGCGCTGGTGGTTGCTGTTCCTTTGGGATCGCTGCGTTTTGCTGTTGCTGCATGGCATCCTGTAGCTTCTGCCGCTCCAGTAAAGGAGCCAGTTCTGTTTCCACCAGTTCCCTGATCTCTGCCTTGACCCGCTCGTAGTTCTCCATAATATCTTCTTCCGTGACAATCCGCACCGGCGGGATCAGTTTATAGGCATCGGTTTCCCTTTTGATCGCCTCGTGGTTATTCTGTATCTTGCTGTGAAACAATTTCAATTCGATCTCGCAATCCGGGTCATCCGCTACCATACCCACAAATTCGCCTGATGATAAGGCGGAAACCCGCGACGCCGGTATCGCGTAGTCCAGTTGCAGCGATTTGCTGATTGACGTATCCATGCTGTTAATGGATAAGCTCGTGCGGTCCTGCATGATCTTGCCAAAACGCTCGGACAATTGTTTGGCCGTATCGCCAGTCACCTGCCCGCAGATGATATTACCGACGATATTGGGGATCACATCCGCCTGTTCCTTGCCATAATCCTTGCGCAACTGGCTAAAGTCCTGTACGGCAATCGTAGTTGAAACTTTATTGCTGCGGGCGGTCGCGATGAGGCTGTCCATATTATTGACATAGATGGTCGGGAACTCGTCAAAAATTAAACTTGATTTAAGCTGCCCGCGGCGGTTGGCCAACTTGACCATACGGGACACATATAAGGATAACACCGCTCCATACACCTGTTGCTTTTGCGGGTTGTTGCCCACGCAGACGATCTTCGGATCATCCGGGTTATTGATGTCCAGCGTAAAATCGTTACCGTTCAGCACATAATACAATTTGGGTGAGGCTAAACGGGCCAGGCTGATCTTGGCGCTGGCGATTTGGCCCTCCAACTGGTTCATTGCCCGGTTACGGTAAGCCGATACAAAGGGGTCTACCAGAATGGCGATCTCGCGCTCTTCCATTAATATGGGAAACAGCCGGTCATAATCCGTTTGCATGAGTTCAATAACATGCGGCAGCGTACAATACTTGCCGTCCTCGTATTTGCGTAAGTACCAAATAATGGCCGTTAAAAAATTAATGGGACTTTCCACGAAGAAATCACCTTGTTTTTTGATCCACTCCCTGTTTAAGCCCAACATGATCGTCCTTGCCGATTCCGAAGCATCGGTAATGTCTTCCATGCTTTCGGGGTACAGCGGATTGCACTGGTGCTGAATGTTGTCAAAGTCAATCACCCAAAAGCTTGGCTTCACTTTATAATTGCGCTGATACTTTAATAAAGCATTATAGGCGATGATGGAAAGATCGGGGTACTTGAAATCGTACAGGAATAGGGCAAAGCCCTTTTGGATATGCTGCTCGATGATATGCCGGATGACAAAATAGGATTTACCCGAACCCGGCGTACCGGCTACCAATATGCCACGAAAGGGATTGATGATATTAATCCAGCTATCTCTTATTTTACCTTTGAGGTTATATTTAGCGGGCAGGTTGACAGCATAATCATTTTCCAGCTTTTCTTCCTGCTGTGGGAAAGTTTCATTTTCGCGGTTGAACACATCTTTGGAAAGTACGGCTTTGAGCAGGCGTGATAAACGTCCGCCGCCGGTTAAGATCAATAAATAGCCTAAAGCTGTTATACCTATATATATGATAGCAATGACGCTGACTGTTGTACGCAGGTAGAATGACAAGACCGCACCGAAATATAGTAGTAGTCCTGCACCGATATAAATAGCAATGGTGTCGCGGCGTATCTTTTCATCCTTTTTGCCCTTAGCCCCTAAGATGGATATGACCAAAAACAGCAAAGCGGCTAACTTGGGCTTCCACAGGTTTTTAAACAATCCCATACGGGCCATATTACCGGCCAGCCGGTCAGTAATCGGCGCTGTCCAGTGCCATTGGTGGAAAGCCTGGTAACAGCAGATATAAAAATGGATACATAAAATGGCGACGCTGATCAGCCGCGTCATGTCGATGATTTTGCGCAGTGCGTTGATGTCTTCCCCGGTTTGCATGGCCTCTCCCTAACCCTCTCCAAAGGAGAGGGAACTTTATTAATAATTTGGTTATAAACTCAAGTCCTGGTCATGGCCTTTCTTTTTCCGTTTTTTGCGCGGTAATAAATTGCCCCCGGCTTCGTCTCTTGTGGGCATAAGCAAGGCTTTCAATAATGTATCGGTGCCGGTTTGTAGTGGCTGTAAAAGTGCGGGCCGCATTTGTTGTGTAGTTTCGCGGTGTTGGCGTCGTGCTTGTTCGTTGGCTTTTTCCTGCCCCAGCTTTATTTTTTCCGGCGTAGTGCCATTTTTTTGGCCGTTAGCATAGCGAAAACTGTCTTCCAGTCCCCGGTCAAAACCGAAATATTGGTCGAATACGGTTTCCCCCGATGCTTTAAAGGCAACCCGGTCGAACTGACCGACTTTTTTGGAGTGCTCCTCATTCCGGCCCCTGGATTTATTTTGCGGGCTGAGCTTGATCTTATTGGTCTTGTCCTTTCGGGATACGATGATCTGCAAGTGCATTTGTTCCCCCTCTTTGCGTTCGCCGTTCTTTTTCAATCCCTGCCTGACTTCTTTGTCCTTATAAGAGTAATAGCGATAATGCTCCAGCTTGCCGAACCAAACCAGGTCCTGGCTGCTGTTGATACCGGGACGTTTGAAGTTTTTGGCATACTCGTCCATGACCTTAGCGCCATATTCCTTTAGCTTTTCTTCTGCACCCTTTTCACCGTACTTTTCTTTCAGGAAGCGGATCTCTTTCTGGCTGGGGCTGATATTGACCAAGAAGAATTTGGCATCGTTCCGGCCCAGTTTGGCCACGTTGCTGTCAATAGCACTTTTAACTTCATAGAATTGAATGTCGTTCCGGTCATTGCTGAACCAATATTCGGGTTGCTTTCCCGGTTGTTCTTTAGCCGCGACGCGGTTCTCTTTTTCGAGGTAATGTACCAGCTCACGGCTGCTGCCTTTGTTGGCGGCGATCTCTTTGTCGGTAATATTGATATACATATATTATAGCATTTTAATTTGGGCCTGTGTTTTCCTGAGCAGGTCGTCCTTGTCGCGGGCCTGATCCCTTGCTTTGGCGTAGCTTTCGAGGATAAAGGCAAATTTGGCTTTAAGCACTTCTTTGGATTGCAGTAGCTGGCTGAACTGCTTGAGTAGCTCGGTTTGCTGCTTTTGTATCTGCTGGTTGTGTTCCAGTATTTGGGTGTTGAAGCAATCCAGTATTTTCTTTTGGGAGCCGATCATCCGGTCCATATCCAGCTTGACGGGGATAAGCAGCTCCTTTTCCTGGGTCTTGATAAAGCCGGTGAGGTTATGATGATTTTTGGCAATGATGGCTTTGAGCACTTCGTCGCCGGTGTCCAGCGGGTCTTTTTTGGTGCGGTAGAAATAATCCACCATCTGTTTGAATAGGTCGATTTTAGTTCGCCCGAATTTTTCAGACAGCTTAATGAGCTGGCTATCGGTTTCTACCGGAAAGCGGAGATTTTTAATATTGAGGTCTTCCATGTTTGTTCGTGTACTTAGTCGTGTACTTTTTTAGTGCTTAATTGTCTTGTTCCGGCTTTTCAGTACACCTGGAGTGTACTGCATACCCCGTTTGCCGGGCAAACTGGAAGCAAAGTCGGGGCGTGGCCCGACTTCGGCTTGCTCCATTTTTTCTGCGAAAAAAAGGACGGACTTTTAGCTGATTTCAGGCTCATTTTATTCACCTGAAATGTCAGGCAGAATGGTGATCTTATGCAGTGTTGGTTTGTCCCTGCCGTTAAGTTCGACCTGAATGGTTAAGCTACTGCCGTATGGCAGTTGGCGCACGTCTACATCATGTAAGTGGTAATTTTCTTCTTTATCGCGGAATACAGTCAGCCTGATTTTCTGGCCGGTTTGTCGGACGGTACAAAAGAGGTCTATGCCGGAAACTTTATTGGCCCATATCAAAAAGTCCAGTGTTACGCGATATTCGCCGGTCGGGATATCTTCTTTATGATAGCTATAATTACTTGGATTGTAGCCGGAGCTGATTGCTGTATTGAAAGCGAGTACATTGTGTTTGGTAGTATTCATGGCTCATTATTTTGAGCCAAAGGTGGGGTTGGATTGTTGGGGGAATTGCAAAGCCGGTTAGGGTGGCGTGAGAAAAAGGCTGATATTTTGCGAATTAATTTGCGTTAATTTATACTTCGTCCTTAGCCTTAATAAATGAAAGAACGTTTGCTTAATTTCTTAGTGGGTTCTGTACTTATCGTCGGTACCCTAATCGTGCTCGGTACGATATTTGTCTTTTTCCGACATGCTCACATTACGTTGTTTGGCGATATAGATGAAAAGACATTCGGCATTTTTGGAGATTTTATTGGCGGGTTTGTTGGAACTATTTTTAATATAGCCGTGACTTACTTGGTATGGATCACTTATAAGTCACAAAAGCAAGAACTTATTGATACCAAAGCACTGTTAACTAAACAAATAAATATTAGTTACAAGCCGGATGTATATATTAAAGACACCTATATAAGTACGAGCGTTTCTACATTTGCTAATGGCGATCCCCTTTCTATAGACGTAAGTAATAGCAGTGAAGATACTTCAAAAAGATACGAACATCTTTATTTGGTTAATATTGGAGTTGCGACAGCAAAAGATTTCAGCTATAGGTGGGATTTTAACCTTTCAGAGTGTCTTGATTTTATAGAACGTCATATCCAAAACTCGCCTATCAAATTTGAAGTGCAAAATGATGGCCATTGGCTCATGGTTTACACCAATGAGGATGATGCAAATTATTTTCAGGTATCCGGTTTATTTGAAGATTTACGCTTTGATATATTGCTTCCTTACCGTGATAATGCTGACGTGAAATCACTTAGTTTGCCTCTGCCTTATATTGTTCCCTACCTTATTGCATTTGAAGACGATTATGGCAAAGCCATTAGAGGCGGCAAAATAGAGTTGGTATATGACCAGTTTCCTCCGTTACTTCTCCGTATCGCTTATAAAGACTTAGACAATGAAGTTCATCAAAAGAGATTTAAGATAAAATTGGAATTTAACTTGGCATCGACAACCCGTAACGGCGATAAACATGAACGAAAATTTGAATTAAAAGTCAGTGGAACAGAAGTTCTCTCGTAAAGAAATTTCTAGTCAATAATCATAGGTAAAATGTTAGAAACTAAAGAAGATGTGTATCAGGGCCTATGGTTCTTACCTGGAACTGATATTAAAATTCAAGGTAGGTTAACTGTTTCAGACAACTTTATAGACCTTCATTTAACCGATCCTGAATACTATAGCTTTATCAAAACAGATAGTTTAGACGAACAACATTATCCTGTTATTTACGGTATAAGTAATCATAGGGAGCTTATTTCGCTATATGATTGCAGTGGTTTTAGCGGAGATTTTTCCGTTAAATATGTGCTATATGGCGATGAACATTTCTCGAATATTGAAAACTTAAAATTCAATGTAGTTAGTATCAGCCTACCGCTATTTGATAAATGGATAATTCAGAAAAGTTTTAATAAAGAAATAAAGAAAGGTGGCTTTTCTATAAATTATATTGAGCCCGCCTCTTTAGAATTTGATTTGACCGCTGAAATAAAGCTTACGGTTGATTTTCATTGTTATATCCCCAATACCGATAACAAGACAAAGATCATTTTAAACGAGTATTCGTCTATACAATTGATCAGTACTTCTGAAAATGGATTGTTGCTGACCGATTTTATTAAACAAATCGTATACCTCCAACAGTTACTATCCTTTTTATTTCGAGAGGGAGCTAATATCGATTATATACGGGTATATTCTTCGTTGACTAACTATAAAAATAACCGGCAGATGGGTATTATGCTATTTGGTTTATTTCCGTTTAATAAATATGCACATCCTGATTTAGCATTACATCCTTTGATAAAATATGACCTGATAAAGGAGGAAATCGGTTCAATAGTAAGTAATTGGTTCAATTTTGCTAATGCTGGTCAACATATAATTAATCTAATTCTTCAGGATTATTTCTACAGGGGTTCTTTTGATGAAAACAGATTTTTAAACTTAATACGTGTACTCGAGATATATCACACTTTTAAATTTCCTGGCACAAAATTGCCACCGGCAGATTTTAAAAAGAAAATAGCAGACATCATTGCTAATGTACCTGACGCATATAAAAATGAAGTAAAGGAGTGCCTTAATTTCAGCAATGAATTTACTTTGGATATGCGATTACAGGCGTTAGTAAAAGAATTGAATGGTATACAATTAGGATACGACTATAAGTTCGATGAAGATTTTATAAAAAAGGTGAAATGGTCAAGAAATTATTATACGCATTATAATCCCGCACTGAAAAATAAAGCCTCAACGGGTGAAGCACTGATGAAACTTACGGAATTATGCCGAACGTTAATTAATTTCCTAATATTAAAACATTTGGGGGTTACAGATGATAAACTTATAGAAACGTTTAAGTTTTATTTTGAAAATTC
>JABDDX010000121.1 GCA_013287375.1 Bacteroidota bacterium
AAAGGCAACATATCAGGCGCTTGTACAACCAGTGGCATGGCGTTTAAAATGCATGGTCGTGTTGGTGACAGCCCAATTATTGGAGCCGGTTTGTTTGTTGATAACGAAGTTGGCGGTGCTACCTCAACCGGGGTTGGCGAAGAAGTAATACGTAACGTAGGCAGCTTTTTAGTTGTTGAGCTGATGCGCCAGGGTTATCATCCTGAAGATGCCTGCAGAATGGCGGTAGAACGTATCATTAAGAAAAAGCCTGAAACATCTAAAAATATACAGGTTGGCTTTTTAGCCATAAACAAAAAAGGTGAGCATGGCGCTTATGCCATACAAAAGGGTTTTGAATATGCTGTTTGCAACAGTAAAACGCAGGATTTGCTAATCCCCGGAAAAAGTGCCTATGAAACAGTAGGTTATTAATAACAATAAGATAAGAATAAAAAAACTCTTTTAAATGAGTCTTGTTCGTATATCACCAAATCACAAAGATGATCTCTCTTGAAGTCTGCGCAAACTCTATTAATTCTGCTATAGCAGCACAAAATGGTGGCGCTGTGCGTGTAGAGTTGTGCGACAACCTGAAAGAAGGCGGCACTACCCCATCTGCCGGACAAATCACCATGGCTCGTAAGTTTTTGCATATCAAACTGTATGTATTAATACGACCCCGCAGCGGCGATTTCTTGTATAACGATATTGAGTATGAAACCATGCAGGCAGATATAAGATACTGTATTGAAGCTGGTTGTGATGGTATTGTCATAGGCATTCTTAAGGCTGATGGCACTATTGATAAAGAGCGCAACCTGGAGTTAGTGCGCATGGCTAAACAATTCGGTTTGGGCGTTACCTTCCACCGGGCATTTGATGTTTGTGCTGACCTGTACCAGGCGCTTGAAGATATTATTGAACTTGGTTGTGAACGTATCCTAACTTCGGGCGGCAAAAGTAGCGCGATGGAAGGCTCGGCAATGCTTGCACATTTGGTTGAAAAAGCTGCCGGGCGTATCAGTATCATGGCTGGCGCAGGTGTAAATGAGCATAATGCCGCCGACCTGGTACATTATACAGGTGTTCAGGAAATTCATTCATCAGCAAGGATTATGGTTGCAAGTCAAATGAAATTTCAGAACGACCATATAGCTATGGGTGATGCTATGCATGATGAGTACAGTTTTGACCAAACCGATGTAGAGCGGGTAAAAAAGCTTATACAGCTGGTTAATGCCTGAGTAATTCGTACCTATCAATGACAAGTTTTGTTTCAGAAGTGTTTAGGCTGTCACCATGAGGCACTCGAAGGGTGAGCGCAGAGTCCTTTACCCGCTATGCTTCGAGTGCCTCAGCATGACACCCTTTTCTTGTCATTTTCCCTTCGATTCTATAATTCTCAATGACACTTTGTTTTTAAACAACTTTTTTAGAATTTCCAACTAACTTCATTCACCTAAAATATACTCACAGGAACAATCAACTCAAACCTATTCCTTCCGCTGCCGCCATACAGGTCGGGGTCAAGCAGGCGGTCATACCTGAAACCAAATGAAATGGCTTCCTGGTTAAACCATTTGGTATCAAAGTAAACCTCTAAACCTGTGGAATTGAAATTAGCTTTGAACTTAGATCCATCTACATAAAAATCATTCGCAAGCGTATAATCATAAAAAGCATTGCCACGGATGCGCATAACGTATATCGTATTGGCCAGCCCTGCGTCAGGATAAGCTATCGGGAAGCTATAATTTGCGCCTAACTTATCCATTTTATAAAAGTTTTCGGCGGTATATCCTCTAGAGAACGGGAAATTATTTGAGTAATCGATCACATTATTGGCGCTGCCTTTTTGTTGATAAGCCGCATTAAAAAATAAGCTGTGATTAATCGATAATCCCGGAAAATAAAAAGTACCTGTTGCTAAAAATTGCGTAGAACTTTGTCCGGTAACCGCGTTTTGATAGCCCAATTGTATACTCTGCGCGAAATGCGGGAATATATTTTTTTGTGCCTGTAAAGTACTGTTATAAAAGTAAAGGTAATTGTTCAGGTATGCATACGATTGATCGGCAAACAAAGCACGATACGGCTGCTGAAAGCTACTGCTGCTGTAAACCAAATCGCTACCGATAGCCAGCGAGGTACTACTTTTGCCACGGGTAAAGTTCAAGGGTAACTCTAAGCCACCCTGTACGCTGGTTTCGTTCCAATAAATGTTGGTGCCACGGTACAGTTCCCGCCTGTCGATGGTATAATCAACACCGCCGGATATATAAGGGAATAAAGCCCCGTAAATGGCATTAAAACCAAATTCCTTGTAGCCTTCGTCACGGTTATAGTTAAATAAGATATTTGACTGAAAGGTATTCAGCACATTTTCGCCCTGTATCTCTAAGGTATAATTCGGGTCGTCGATATTGGGGACAAGACTATGAAAATTAAATAGATGATAAGCTTTATTGTATTTGGTAATCCCCATCGGTTTGTTTTGTACAGATGCCAGCAAGTTAGTTGATGAATCGCGGGTTAAAGCCGTAATATTAAAGTTTGACAAAGTACCGGGGATAGCGCCATCCGTTAATTCCTCCCATTTAATTGCGGAATTATCAATTTGGTGTATTTGGTAACCATAAGAAGTAAAACTTACCCAGGCCAATTTCTTGGCTGATACCGAGGTTTCGTAATTACCAATAAATGTTTGCAGCGAATCACCTCTCAATGCATAAAGTTTATCATTCTTTAAATTGATGGCGAACAACCTGTCGTTAATATTACTCGTCGCTGAAAAGTAAGCGGTATCACCATGCAGATGTGGGAAAACAATGGGCTGAAAGGTGAACGGCAGCAAATATTTAGCCTCGCCGGTTTTAATATTGATGATAGCCAACGACATTTTCCCTTTGCTGTTCCTTACCGTTGCAACCAAATTATCCGGTCCATAAAACTTAGGATAGGTATAAAATAAATGCTGTTTATTAGGCACAACAGCTAATAGTTTGCCCGTAGTCGCGTCAAGCAAATGCACATCACATTTACCCGACGGCGCTTCCTGCACCACAGCAATTGTTTTACCATCCGGACTAAAGGATGGAGCGAAGTATTTTGTGCCTTTAGTGATGCGATGCTCCTTACCGGTTTTTACATCCAACAATATCAATTCACTATAATCCCGATAATTCCAACGCAGATCGGGTCGGTAACTGGCATAAATTATTTTTCCATCATGATAATCAAAATAATTATCCAGCGAATAACTGCGGGTACTGATTGTTTTCTCAGTATTGCCTTCCCTGATCACAAAAACAGGAGTTTTATCGTAGCCGGTTCTAGAATAGATAAGCGTATGGTCATCTATGTAAGCAGGATATTCCCTATCTGCATCAAAATGCTTTTTAGGTTGAGGTTGATTATGTTGATCAACTGCGACAAATTGCTGCCTGAAATAATTCAACGCATCATTTCTAAAATCAACAAAATCCCTGCCCGAGTACTTCTTTATCGCCCGCTCAAACGGATAAAAGCCACCTTTAAATGCTGCGGCATCATGCGTTACCTTCTTCCAAAAATCATCGCCATATTTTTCCCGGCCATAACTTACCATCATGTAACCCAGCGGATACCAATCCGGCGTATAATCAATGTATGATCCATTGCGGATCTTCATATAGCTATAATCCGTACCATCGGCCCACAAAGCCCTAAAACCGTCTAAAAAGAAAGGTAACCTACCCCTGCCCTGTTCACTCACATGGGTTTCGTTAAAAACGGCATCGCCCTCAAAAAACCAGTTCGGTACAGCAAGGTCATTGGCTAACGCTTGGCCTCCCTCGCCAAACAAAAAGCGCATGGTTTTAGATAGACCTACATCAAAATTATTATACTGCTGCACATGCCTAAACTCGTGTATAGCCAATTGCTCCGGCCAGGGCAAACTGCCTATATCAAAACTGTTCTGCTCCGGCGTCAAAAAAAACTCACTTCTAAAAGGCGCTAACTGCACGTAGGCATTAGTAATGGTGGTTTGGTTCTGCATTAATATACTTACCTGCCTTTGCTTAAAACCAATAGTAGGTTGTATAGCGCCATTCATTTGCGTAACGATATTAGCCACTCTCAACCCTTCCGTATCCAACCCCATCGGGAAGATCACCTTAGCGGCCGGGGTATTTACCTGATTCCATTTAATAGATGGCGGGTTACCGCCAAACTCCTGCGCATGGGCAACACCTGCAAGCAATAACAAACTTAAAATGAGTGGAAACAGGGGCTTATTCATGGAATGTGAAAGTAATTACAAAATATCATATTCGGAATTATCAGCATTAAAGATTTAGGAGGTTAATTGTTTTGTTACAGAAGAAACATAGTTTGGGAAAACAAAAAAGGAGCTTAAAGCTCCTTTTTCGTTCAATGTTATACTGTTAGAATCGCTTATTTCTTAAAATGCCCAATGATCAAGCTGGCAAGCTCAACACCTATTCTTTCCTGGGCTTCGTTGGTTGCTGCACCGATGTGTGGTGTCAGAGAGATTTTAGAGTTTTTAAGGATCTCTTCGCGTGGTGTAGGCTCATTGTCATACACATCAAGCGCAGCAAAAGAAACCTGTCCGCTATTTAAAGCATCAACCAAAGCTAATTCATCAATTAATCCACCGCGGGATGCGTTAACAAGTCCCACTCCTTTTTTCATTTGCGCTAATTCTTCAGCGCCGATAAGTGCTTTATCAACAAACGGTGTATGCAGGGTGATAAAATCAGCAGTTTTGATGATCTCATCTAAAGTTGCAGTCTTTACAGTTGCGTTTACTTTAATGCCACCACCTAAAACCAGTTCCAATTCAGGTTTGAATGGAAATAAGTCATAAGCCAAAACATCCATACCTACGCCGATAGCTATTTTAGCTACTTCGCGACCGATACGGCCAAAACCAACGATACCTAAGGTTTTACCACGAAGCTCAACACCTTTGGCATAAGCTTTTTTCAGATCGTTAAACTTGGTGTTGCCTTCAACCGGCATTCTACGGTTGCTATCCGCCAAAAAGCGAACGCCACCAAATAATTGCGCGAATACTAGCTCAGCAACTGATAATGATGATGAAGCAGGTGTGTTATAAACGCCGATGCCTTTTTCTTTGGCATAGTCAACATCTATATTATCAACACCAACACCACCACGACCAATCAATTTAAGATTTGGTGTAGCGTCTATCAAAGCCTTACGGACCTTTGTAGCGCTACGTACAGTAATAGCATCGTAGTTCTTTAATTTTTCAGGTAATTCATCCTGTGGGATGTTATTGGTATCTACTTCAAAACCGGCATCTTCCAGCATTTTTTTGCCTATCGGATCGATACCATCGTTAGCTAATATTTTGATCATTTTGTTTTAGAGATTAGTGGTTGGAGATCAGAGATTAGTAAGACAAGATCAGCTTTTCAACTAATCTCTAATTCACTAATCTCTAATCGCTTTACTTATTTTTTTCTGCAAATTCTCTCATGGTGTCAATCAGCACGTAAACGCTGGTGATTGGCAACGCGTTGTATATGGATGCACGGAAACCGCCTACACTCCTGTGACCTTTTATTCCTACTATGCCTTTTTCGTCGCATAGTTTAAGAAATGGTTTTTCGTGTTCAGGATTGTTTACCACGAAGGTAACGTTCATATCTGAACGATCTTCAGTTGCACATACTGGTTTAAACAATGGATTGCGCTCAATTTCTTCGTATAAAACAGCCGATTTCGCTTTATTTTCTTTTTCAATCGCTTCAACGCCACCTTTTGATTTTAACCAGTTAAGGGTAAGCATTGATACGTAGATAGCAAACACCGGTGGAGTATTGTACATTGAACCACCTTCTATTTGTGTTTGATAGTTTAGCATTGCAGGTATTTTACGACCTGTTTTGCCTAAAATATCATCCTTAACAATAACTAAAGTAACGCCAGCAGGACCCATATTTTTTTGAGCTCCGGCATATATCAAACCAAAATCAGCAACGTTTACTTTGCGACTGAATATATCTGACGACATATCGCAAACCAAAGGAACAGGTGATTTTGGGAACGCGTGCATTTGCGTACCGTAAATAGTATTATTTGATGTAATGTGGAAGTAAGCAGCATCCGCAGGGATGGTAAAATCCTTAGGGATATAAGTAAAATTGCTTTCTTTTGATGTAGCTACAACTTGAACTTCGCCGAAATTTTTAGCTTCTTTTAAAGCTTTGTTTGCCCACACACCCGACTCTACATAAGCGGCTTTGCCACCTTCAGGTAACAGGTTATAAGGAGCCATAGCAAATTGCATGCTTGCGCCACCTTGTAAAAATAAAACTGAATAACCTTCGGGAACTTCGAACAGTTCCTTTACCAGTTTTACAGCCTCGTTTAAAACCGCCTCAAACTCCGGGGCACGGTGCGAAATTTCCAGTATGGAAAGTCCTGTTCCGTTAAAATCAATTACGCCGGCAGCAGCCTGTTTTAAGACTTCGTGAGGTAAAATGCCTGGTCCGGCACCAAAATTATGTTTCATGTTATTAGGATTTATAGCTAAACACGCAATTATTAAATTGCTACTTAGCCGCGCCGAAGTTAATTAATTCGACAAAATATATAGAGTTTATTTGCTTTTTTTTCAAAAAAAATACAATAACCTGATAAGTCAGATTTTAAACGGGAGGTAGTTATGTAATGAAATGGTATCGGTTATACCTGAATTGCTACTGTGCTTGTTTTAAAGCTGCGATAGCCGCAAGCGGATCTGGGGATGAAAATACAGAGCTGCCCGCCACCAGGACGTTGGCACCCGCTTCAACCAGCTTAGCCGCATTATTTATATCAACCCCGCCATCAACCTCAATTAATAATTCGGTGTTATAGCGGCGTTTTAAAGCCTTAATATCGTTTAGTTTTTTGTATGTATTCTGGATGAATTTTTGGCCGCCAAACCCCGGATTTACCGACATGATGAGCACCATATCCAGATCAAGGATAATATCTTCCAGAGAAGCGACGGTAGTATGCGGGTTTATAGCCACACTGGCTTTACAACCCAATTCTTTTATAAACTGAACAGTGCGATGCAAATTTGGGCAAGCCTCAAAGTGAACTGTTATACTATCTGCACCAGCTTCAACAAATTCTTTTATGTATTTATCAGGCTCTACAATCATCAAATGCACATCCAGAAACTTTTTGGAGTACTTTTTTACCGCTTTAAGAACCGGGAACCCAAAAGAAATATTCGGCACAAACCTACCATCCATCACATCTACATGCATCCAGTCGCCTTCGCTTTGGTTAAGCATTTCAACATCACGCTGCAGATTAGCAAAATCCGCTGCTAAAATTGATGGGGCTACTAGATGACTCATAATTAATTAGAGAGTGGTGGTTAGAGATTAGTTAAACTTAGTGATAATTATACGTGTGTTTTGGCCAAAGGTAAATTTCTGTTTGATTAATTCCTAGAAATCCGGAGAAACATTCGTGAATACTTAATCACAATTCAAAAGAAGGTCGTAGTATTTTTTCATGAGGATAACATCATAATTTACTAATGAACTATACGCTTCGGTTACCAGTTCGTTCAAGATAGAAGAGCCGAGCTGCCCGCCACCATTGGGAATGGAGTCGTAATATTTTATTAATTCTTTAACCCGGATGATCTCGTACAATAAATGCTGAATAAGATCGGTCTGAGGTCCCGACTGTATCCCACCGCTATTATTATCGAGAAAATCTAAAGGATCATTAGTAGTAGATGTCATTATTCTATAAAGAGCCGGTTTTTATCATTTATCAAATGGATTTAACTCGTGTTAACATTTATAAAGACCAAAAAAACATATTTGTTTTAAAAAATTAAAAATATTTTAATCTAAAAAGTAAAGCCCTCTTTTGGAGGGCTTTACAATCTTATTTTTAATCAAATTATTGATTTGCAGATTCTGGTTTAGGCAATAATGCTTTGCGCGAAAGCTTCAATTTGCCTTGTTTATCTACATCAAGCAATTTAACACGAACCTCATCACCTATTTGGAATATTCCATCCATAGTTTCGATGCGGCGGTGATCAATTTCAGAGATATGCAATAAACCATCTTTACCTGGCATAATTTCAACAAATGCACCAAATGGCATAATTGATTTTACTTTACCTTCGTATATTTCACCAACCTCGGGTTTCGAAGCGATGTTTTTGATACGGGTAACAGCTTTGTCAATTGCTTCTTTGTTATCAGCAAATATTTGAACTACACCCTGGTTGCCAACTTCCTCGATAGAGATAGTAGCACCAGTTTCGCGTTGCATCTCCTGTATGATCTTTCCTCCCGGGCCTATTACCG
>JABDDX010000122.1 GCA_013287375.1 Bacteroidota bacterium
TTTGTAAAGCAATTGCGCCCAACCCGCATATAAAATACATGTTAAAAAAACGTTTTGAACCAAGTGCGTACTCCACTATCGGCCCGAACTGAAACAGCACGAACATATTAAAAATAATGTGCAGCCAGCCACCATGAATAAACATGTAAGTTAATACCTGCCACACCCTGAAATTGGCAGAATTAAAATAATATACGCCAAACCAGGTGCCCATCGGATCGAAACCCGGGGTAGAGAAATTATGGCTTAGGTATACAGATGGTAAAAAACAAAGAATGTTGATGATCAACAGGTTTTTTACAACGGGGGGCAAATTTGTAAAAGGCGATTGCATGTCAGTTTCTAAATATTATATGTAGCCAAAGGCTATTTTTCAAATCGTTCAATTAATTCAGCTAATGTAAAGGTACTAATTACAGGCTTTCCATTTAATGCAAGATTAGGCATTTGGCAGGCAAAAAGTTGGTCTATTAGTAAATTCATTTCTTCTAATGACATTTTAGTGCCTGATTTAATTGCCGCATTCCGCGCCAGCGATCTTGCCAGGTTATCCCGCTTATCCAATTTTAATATGGCAAGGTTATTTTTAAAGCCTTCCAGCAATTGCTCTAGCAACTGTTCTTCGCCAACATTATTCAAATCAGCAGGAATGCCTTCAACCACTACGGTGTTTTTACCAAACTCGCGTATGTCGAATCCTAAAGCACGCACATCGGGTAATAGCTCTTTTAATAACTCAAAATCGCTGCTGTTTAGTGTGACGGATTGCGGAAACAGGCTTTGCTGACTAACACCCGAATGGCTTTGCAGTTGCTGTAAAAAACGCTCGTACAATACCCGTTCATGTGCCGCCTGCTGGCTTATCAGCATAAAACCCGATTTTATTTGCGACAGGATAAAACGGTTATGGATCTGGAAAAGTTGGCGCTCGCTCGACTTGGTGATCTCCTGCTCATCCACTTCAATATTCGCCTCTTCATGCAGTGTTTGCTGAACCGGCGACTCCCGCTTGCTGATCTCATAAAGCGTATCCCAATTTTGGGGGATTGGTGAACTGCGATATTCGCCGCTACTCCTGAAAGCAGGCGGTAGTTCACGATTGACTTTCTTCTCGGCTGCAAAAGGATTAAAATCCGGATTGAAGGCGATGGTTGGCGCAACAATCTCTTCAAACGGTTTTGGCGTTATCAAATGCTCAATGCTATTCTCCTGATCAAAATCCAAACTTGGGGTGATGTTATATCTACCCAAAGAGCGTTTTACCGCCGATCGAATAATGGCATAGATTGACTTTTCATCCTGGTATTTGATCTCTGTTTTGGTTGGATGAACATTGATGTCAATTTTTGATGGATCTATCTCGATAAATAAAACATACATCGGGTAGCATTCATCAGGTAACAACTCCTGATAGGCAGTAAACACCGCATGGTTAAGGTATGCATCCTTTATAAACCGATTATTCACAAAAAAGAATTGCTCGCCACGGGTTTTACGGGCAAACTCGGGCTTGCCAACAAAGCCATGCAGTTTAATGATGCTGGTATCCTCTTCAACCGGAACTAAGCGCTGGTTATAATTATTGCCAAATAGATGTACTATGCGCTGCTTTAATAGCGATGCCGGTAAATGATATACCTCCTGCCCATCGTGGTGAAGCGAGAAAAATATTTGCGGGTTTGCCAGCGATACCCGTTGAAATTCATCAATGATATGACGCATCTCCACCGGGTTGCTCTTTAAAAAGTTGCGCCGGGCGGGGGTATTGTAAAACAGGTTTTTTACCGAGATAGAAGTACCGGTATTAGCCGAACATGCTTCCTGACTTATTACTTCCGATCCTTCAATTAAAATACAGGTGCCTAATTCATCTTCATGCCGGCGGGTTTTTAGCTCCACCTGCGCAATAGCTGCTATAGATGCCATAGCTTCGCCACGGAAACCCATGGTACGGATGGCAAACAGATCCTCAGCTTTTTTAATTTTGGATGTTGCGTGGCGCTCAAAACTCATGCGCGCATCGGTAAGGCTCATACCGCAACCGTTGTCGATCACCTGTATCAGCGCTTTGCCTGCATCTTTTAATATAAGCTGTATCTTATCCGCACCCGCATCTATAGCGTTCTCCACCAATTCTTTTACTGCCGATGCAGGTCGCTGCACTACTTCGCCCGCAGCAATCTGGTTGGCAACGGCATCCGGTAAAAGTTGTATTATATCTGACATTTAAAATGATTTCTCCCTTATCCGGCTTTCATGAAAACGATACATTGATGCACGAATTGTATTTGGATGCTAAATTAAATATAACTTTTTTATCATTTGTCAGTTGTATATAGTTTATAGTTTTATTTAAACTTGTACCGCTCTACATTTATGAAAAAATTATGGCCCGCCCTCTTCCTTTTTGTTCTATCGTGCCAACAAAAAAAGGAATATAATGCTGATCTTTTAGTTAAAAACGCGCTGATTTATACTGTAGATAGCAGTTTTAGTACTGCACAGGCTTTTGTAGTGAGCGCCGGTAAAATTATTGCCGTTGGCGATAGTGCTACCCTTGATAAAAAATATTCGGCCCGTGAAGTGATTGATGCAGGCGGGCATCCTGTATATCCTGGTTTTATTGATGCACACACTCATTTTTATGAATATGGCATGGGTCTGCAGCAGGCCGATTTAACCAATACCCATAGCTGGGAAGACATTATTGATACCATAAACACCTATGCGCGCCACAATCCTGATGGATGGATAATTGGTAATGGGTGGGACCAAAATCTTTGGAAAAACAAAACTTTTCCTACCAAAGCAAAACTCGACTCCTTATTTCCGGTTAGGCCGGTGTTGCTAACCCGTGTTGATGAACATGCCGCTATTGCCAACCAGGCAGCATTGAACATTGCCGGAGTAAAACCGGGACAAACCATTACCGGCGGCGAAATTGAAACTATAAAAGGTAAACTCACCGGCATGTTACTGGATAACGCTATAGGCATCATCAGACGAAAAATACCGCCACCCGATGATAGTGTAGTGCAAAATGGCTTATTAGCCGCCCAGCACAATTGCTTTGCTGATGGATTAACCACTATTGATGATTGCGGCCTCCCTTATACCATGGTGAATACCATAGCCGACATGCAACATAAAGGCGACTTAAAAATACGCATGTATGTTTTGCTATTGGACAAGCCGGAGAATTACGACTTTTTATTTAAACGTGGGATCATCAAAACACCCCGTTTGAATGTACGTGGATTTAAAATGTTTGCCGATGGCGCTTTAGGTTCGCGCGGGGCTTGCTTATTGCAGCCTTATTCCGACCAAAAAAACTGGAGGGGCTTTTTGTTGAGCGATCCCAAACATTTTCAACAGATAGCGGAAAAGATCATCAAAAGTAATTTTCAATTAGCAACCCATGCCATTGGCGACTCGGCAAATAGAATGATGCTGAAGATATATGCGAGTGTGCTAAAAGGTAAAAATGATCGCCGCTGGCGGATAGAGCATGCGCAGGTATTGGCGCCATCGGATATTGACATGTTTGGGAAGTATAATATCATCCCATCGGTGCAACCCACTCATGCAACGTCTGATATGTATTGGGCTGGCAGCCGTTTAGGTACTACGCGTTTAAAAACAGCTTATGCCTATAAACAATTGCTGGATCAAAATGGCTGGTTGCCTTTAGGAACAGATTTCCCTGTTGAAAATATTAACCCCATTTACACATTTTATGCTGCTGTTGTGCGTAAGGACTTGAAAGGGTTCCCGGCAAATGGCTTTCAACCCGAGAATGCTTTGAGCCGCATGGAAGCCTTACGGGGCATAACCGTATGGGCTGCTAAGGCAAATTTCGAAGAAAAAGAAAAAGGCAGCATCGAGGTTGGCAAGTATGCCGATTTTGTGATACTGGATAACGATATTATGAAAATAAACGGCGCCGACCTGCCAAAGGTTAAAGTGCTAAAAACGTATGTTAATGGTGAAAAGGTATATGAGAAAAAATAGGGTTAATGCTGTTATAGTGTTTTTGTCGGCGTTTGTATTGTTTAACTCGGCCTGCGCGCAAAACCCACCGACGGGCGTGGCGTATGTACAGGAAGAAGCCTTAGTACAAAACGCCACGGTTTTATTAAACAATGCCGATTTTACCATCCCGCTGCAAAACCTGAATACCGCTAAAATTGCCAGCGTACACTTC
The DNA here is from genome assembly GCA_013287375.1 of Bacteroidota bacterium. GTDB lineage: Bacteria > Bacteroidota > Bacteroidia > Sphingobacteriales > Sphingobacteriaceae > Mucilaginibacter. The sequence continues at coordinate 4,205 of JABDDX010000122.1, forward strand.
ACCAATCAATATGCCACCGGGTTTGATAGCTTATTAAACAAATACGCTAAAGTTGATGCTATAAACGGCAATTTATATAACGGCCCGAAAAACATCACTGATCTGGCAGCCGATCTGAAATGGTATAACACTATCATTATACAACTAAACAACACCGATGTAAACAACCCGCAGATCATCGACTTTATCACCCAAACACAAAAACTAAAAACGGTTATTGTTGCCCTGTTCGGCAGCGGCGATTCGTTTAATAAACTTAATGGGGTTACCGCGCCTATCATCTGGTCGCAAAGGGTAACACCGGTAGCTGCTTATTTTAGCGCGCAAGCCATATTTGGTGGCGTTGCCATCACCCAAAAACTTACCAGCACATTTACGCCTCGGTACGCTGCTAATATGGGGTTCCTTACAGCCAAAACACGCTTGCAATATACTGTGCCGGAGGATGCGGGAGTAAATGCTATCAACCTGATCGCTATTGATGATATTGCCCGTGAAGCCATTTCAGCGCATGCTACGCCAGGTTGTGTAGTATTGGTTGCCAAGGATGGTAAAGTGATATTTAATAAATCATACGGCTACCATACCTATGACAATCAACAGCCTGATAAAATAACCGACATCTTCGATATTGCCTCCTTAACCAAGGTTACTGCTACCACAATGGAGGTGATGAAGCTTTATGATGAAGGGAGAATAGGCCTGGATTCCACCATTGGCGATTATATACCGGGCGTGCGTACTTCCAACAAAAGCGACATCACCGTTCGCGAATTAATGGAGCATCAGGCTGGTTTAGTGCCCGATATTCCAACCTACGAGAAGTTAAAACCAAGCGACCACAGTATTGATTCATCCGCCGCATTCCCCACCAAGGTATCCGACAATTATTTTTTGAGGAAGAATTATTTTAAAGACGTGATGTGGCAGGATATATTAAAATCGCCGCTTCGCACACGCGGACAATATGTTTACAGCGATGTAAGCATGGTGCTGATGAAGGAAATTGTCGAAACCATTACCTCGATCCCCTTAAATGATTATGTATTGAATCAGTTCTACCTCCCATTAGGCATGAAAACTGCAGGCTTTTTACCGCTGTACCGTTTCCCGGCATCACAAATAGTTCCTACCGAACAGGATGCGGTCTTTCGCCATACTTTGCTGGATGGTTATACCGAAGACCAAACCGCTGCATTAATGGGCAATGTATCCGGCAATGCAGGCATATTTGCCAGCGCGAACGATTTGAGCATATTATATCAGATGCTTTTAAACAGGGGCACTTACGGTGGCGTTCAATATATCAAACCCCAAACCGTTGATCTCTTCACGGCCAAGCAATCCGCAGTTAGTCGCCGTGGGTTGGGCTTTGACCGTTGGGACCCGTTGGAAGATCATCATTATCCGTCAAAACTGGCTTCGCCTCAAACTTACGGACATACCGGCTATACAGGCACCTGTGTTTGGGTTGATCCGAAATATAACCTGGTATATATATTCTTATCAAATCGTGTAAACCCAACCGTAGGCAGCAAGCTATCCAGCCTGAACATCAGGCCAAGGATACAGGATGCGGTTTACCAGGCGATACAGAAGGGATTGTAAGCGAGTTAATATTGAACACTGAATTTTGAATTATGAAGTTAAACTTCGATGTTCGACATTCAAAATTCAGTGTTCAATATTAACTCCCACTTTGTTTCTCTCAAGGAACGCGTCCATCAAAATTATTACATCCGCTTAACACTATTCCAATAAATTGCTGTTAACCTTGTAATAATGAAAATAGGTATTGTTTGTTATCCAACTTTTGGCGGTAGTGGCGTCGTAGCCACCGAACTTGGCAAGGCCCTTGCAGATCGCGGGCATCAGGTTCATTTTATTACCTATAATCAGCCTGCCCGGCTCGATTTTTTCTCGGCTAATCTTTTTTACCACGAGGTTTCAGTATCTAAATATCCATTGTTCGATTACCAGCCCTACGAACTTGCCCTGGCCAGTCGCATGGTGGATGTGGTGCGTTTTGAAAAGCTGGATCTGCTGCACGTGCATTATGCTATCCCGCATGCTTCGGCTGCGTTTATGGCTAAACAGATACTGCTTACTTACGGCATTTATATCCCGGTAGTAACCACCCTACACGGTACCGATATTACTTTAGTAGGTAAAGACCGCACATTTAAACCCGTAGTAACTTTCTCTATCAATAAATCAGACGGTGTAACTGCGGTTTCGCAAAACTTAAGGGATAACACTTACGAGTTTTTTGATATTGAACGTGACATTAAAGTAATACCCAATTTTATTGATCTTTCCCGTTTCAGCCTTAAAGCAAAGGACCACTTTAAAAAAGCCATTGCTCCCGAAGGAGAAAAAATATTAATACATACTTCCAACTTCCGCAGGGTAAAACGTACCGAGGACGTGATCAGGGTATTTGCTAAAGTGATTCAGAAAATACCATCCAAACTGTTAATGGTAGGCGATGGCGGCGAACGTTCCGATTGCGAACAATTATGCCGAGATTTAGGTGTAAGCGACAATGTGCGCTTTTTAGGTAAACAGGATGCTATTGAAGAAATACTATCGGTAGGTGATCTATTTTTGATGCCTTCACAGTCTGAAAGCTTTGGTTTGGCAGCATTAGAAGCCATGGCCTGCAAAGTGCCCGTGATCAGCTCAAATGCAGGCGGCTTACCTGAATTAAATGTTGATGGTGTTACCGGCTACCTGAAAGATGTTGGTGATGTTGATGGCATGGCCGAAAAAGCGATCTATATTTTAGAGGATGAAGCCCGACTAGCCCAATTTAAAGACAATGCCCTTGCCCGCGCCAAAGAATTTGACCTGACGAATATTTTACCACAATACGAAAACTATTACGCCGAAGTGCTTGAGCAAGCGAAGGCGAGTAATTTATTGTAGATGCCCTTTCTCCTTATTGTCATTTCGACCATCGGGAGAAATCTTCTTCGCCTTGTATTTTCGCTTTGCATTTTGTAGAAGATTCTTCACTGCGTTCAGAATGACAAAAGAGAAATTATTTCAACCTCTCCAAAATCTCCTTAGCATCTAACTTCTCCTGTAAGCCACTTTCCATATCTTTAAAAGCCAGTAAGCCGCTTTGCATTTCGTCGCTGCCGATTAATACGGTGTAGGGAATATGCTTATTATTGGCATACTCCATTTGCTTTTTAATCTTAGCCCCTGCGGGATAAAGCTCCGCATTGATATTATGCTGGCGCAGACTGTGCAATAATGGCAAAGCATATTTTTCGCCCTCGCTGTCAAAACAGCAGATCAGCACTTTGGTAGTTTGATTAGTATCAGCAGGGAAGAGGTTTAGCTCATCCATTACATCATAAATACGATCGGCGCCGAAAGAAATACCAACTCCGGTCAGGTCTTTTAAACCGAACATGCCGGTGAGGTCATCATACCTGCCGCCGCCGCCGATGCTGCCCATGGCAACCTCGTTGGTTTTTACTTCGAATATAGCGCCAGTGTAATAGTTTAAGCCACGTGCAAGGGTAATATCCAGCTCCAGGGTCGCGTTTTGCAATTTACAGCTATTGATGTAGGTAAATACAGTTTCTATCTCATCACAACCCTTTAAACCGGTTGCTGAGTCTTTTAAAGCTTCACGCAGGCTTTCCAGTTTAATGCTGTTTGATCCCTCAAGCAGAATAACCGGTTTTAGTTTTTCAATATCCTCAGGACTAAAGCCTTTTTCTAATAACTCTTTGATTACGCCATCCAAGCCTATTTTATCCAGCTTGTCGATAGCTACGGTTAGGTCGATAATGTTATCAGCCTTGCCAATCACTTCGGCTATACCTGATAGTATTTTGCGGTTATTTATTTTTATGGTGAAATCCTTTAAACCAAGCTTACTTAAAGCTTCATCGTAGATCATGATAAACTCCGCCTCGTTCAATAATGATGGCGAACCCACCACATCAGCATCGCACTGGTAAAACTCGCGGTAACGGCCACGTTGAGGCCTGTCCGCACGCCAAACCGGCTGCGCCTGGAAACGCTTAAACGGAAAAGTGATCTCGTTCTGGTGCATCACCACATAACGCGCAAAGGGAACG